>DASPXI010000046.1:0-66443 GCA_035637335.1 Acidimicrobiia bacterium | reverse complement strand
AGATGTCCGACCCCTCGGAGGTCGAGGGGCTCCTGGACGCGTCGGCGTACCGCCTCCTCGTCGAGCAGCAATAGGACCGCCCCGGGCGGGCCTTGGTGGCGAAATCGGGCGGCAGTACCCTTGCCAGCGGCGACGGCGGCTTCGCCGAACCGCCGCCGCAGAGCCGGAGCTTGCGACGGCGCCTGGAGGAAATGTGATTTGCGCCCGTTGTGGGCATGGCAACGAGGCCGGCGCCAATTTCTGCTCGTCGTGCGGCGCGCCGCTGTCCAGCGGCGAGGACGAGACCACGGCCTCGCTGTCAACCATCGAGGAGCGACTCGAGCTCGACGACGAGCTGGGGGCGGTGCTGGCCGAGCTGCCGGCCGGGATGGGCCTCGTCGTCGTGCGTCGGGGGCCGAACGCCGGGAGCCGCTTCCTGCTCGACCGGGAGACGACGACGGTGGGGCGGCATCCCGACTCCGACATCTTCCTGGACGACATCACGGTCTCCCGCCGGCACGCGGTGATTCGGCGTGACCACGGGGCCTACGAGATCAGCGACGCCGGCTCGCTCAACGGCACGTACGTGAACCACGAACGGGTCGAAACGGCGCCCCTCCGGCACCTCGACGAGCTGCAGGTCGGGCGATTCGTGCTGACCCTCATCGTGGGTGGCGCCGAGGTGCACGCGTGAGCACGAGCCCGAGCCACGAGTCGTCGCACCTGTCGATCGGGGATGTCCTCAACATCCTGCGGGAGGAGTTCCCTGACGTCACGATCTCGAAGATCCGGTTCCTCGAGAGCCAGGGGCTGATCGACCCGGAACGCACACCGTCCGGGTACCGCAAGTTCTACGACGCGGACGTGTCCCGTCTCCGGTGGATCCTGCATCAGCAGAAGGAGAACTTCCTCCCGCTGAAGGTCATCAAGGAGCGGCTCGAGCGCATGGACGACGACGAGCCGGCGCCTGTGAGCTCGATCGCCTCCGGGTCCGCTGCCCCCGCGCCACGGCGGCGGCCGCGTCGTTCGGTCCGTCTCGATCCTGACGTCGCGCCACCATTGCCCTTCGAGGCCTCTGCGCCCGACGCGGTCGAGGCCACCCCGACCGACGACGGCGACGACGTGCCACGCGGTGAACATGCACCGCCCCGCGAGGACGCTCTGCCTCGCGAGAACGCGGCGCGTACCGAGAACGTCGCGGGTTTCGAGAAGACGGAACCTGCGCCCGAGCCCCCGCCTCGAGAGAAGCCGGGTCTCACGCGCGAAGAGCTCGCCGCTGCCGCCGGCCTCGAAGAGTGGCAGCTCTCCGAGCTGGAATCGTTCGGGCTGATCACACAGGTCAGCGACGACGACAGCGCGTTCTTCAACGAGGAAGAGCAGGCGATCGCGAAGGCTGCGGCCGGCTTCTACTCGCACGGGATCGGTGCCCGCCACCTTCGGATGTACAAGCACTTCGCCGAGCGCGAGGCGGCCTTGTTCGAACAAGTGTCGATCCAGTACCTGCGCCAGCGGAATCCTCAGGCGCGCGTAATGGCGCAAGAGGAGCTTGCGACGTTGTCCCGGCTCGGCCGCGCGCTGCGCGCCGCGCTCCTCGTTCGGGCGATACGCGACTCGCTGAGCGGGTGAGCCCGCCGAGGCGTCGGGAGGGCACAGCTCGCGGCGAACCACCTCCCAGGGTTCTCATCGACCGGGAATCGCTCGCGCGCCACGTGGAGCGCATCGCGGGAGAGATCACCGCCGATCACCCGGAACGGGTCGTGCTCGTCGGAGTTCTCAAAGGCGCGTTGATCTTCCTCGCCGACCTGGCCCGGGCCATCACGGATGTCGACGTGACCGTCGATTTCCTCGCCATCTCACGGTACGCGCCTGACTCCGGCCGCGTCCGCATCCTGAAGGACCTCGAAGTGGACGTCGAGGGACGCGACGTGGTCATCGTCGAGGACCTGGTCGACACCGGCCTCACGATCGCCTATCTGCTGTCGCACGTGCAGGAGCGGGCCCCACGCTCGCTCGACGTGTGCACGCTGCTCGATCGACCCGAACGACGGATCGTCCCGCAGACTGTCCGCTACGTCGGACAGCAGATCGATGACGTGTTCGTGCTCGGGTACGGCCTCCACTACGCCGACCTGTACCGCAACGTGCCGTACATCGTGGAGGTCGACCGGCGAGTCGTGCTCGAACGGCCCGAGGCCTACGTGGACGCCCTCTACGCCGGTGAGAGCGAGACGATCGGCGGGTCCCAGCGGTCACTCCACTCCGGAAGGCCGGTGGTAGATTGAGGGCTCCCCGGATCTACGGAGGAAGTGCGTGATCCGCCTGTCGCTGGTCGGCGTTCGAGTCGAGGTTCCGACGAACCAGCCGATCGTGCTCCTGCGGGAAGACGACGGGCAGCGGTACCTGCCGATCTTCATCGGGCCGCCGGAGGCGACCGCGATCGTCTACGCCCTCCAGGGCATGGAGACCCCCCGGCCCATGACCCACGACCTGTTCAAGAACGTCCTCGACGACATGTCGATCCGGCTCCAGCAGGTTGTCATCACCGAGCTCCACGACGGCACCTTCTACGCAGAGATCGAGCTGTCCAACAACGGCAACGCCTACCGGATCTCGTCCCGGCCCTCCGACGCCATCGCGCTTGCCGTCCGGTACGAGGACTCCGTGCCGATCTTCGCCGACGAAGCCGTCCTCGACGAGGCCGGCGTGCTCTTCGAGAACGACGAGGAAGAAGAGCAGATCGAGCAGTTCCGGGAGTTCCTCGACCAGGTCCGCCCAGAGGACTTCGCCCAGGGCGGGGGTTCGACCGGGGGCTGAGGCCGGGGCGGGGCCCCGAACGTTGACCCGCCTCTCGGCGGGGGGTAGCGTCACACGGGCGTAACTACGGGTATGTCACTCGCGGGCGGCCGCCGGGCCCGCAGACCGGAGCGTTCCGATGGCTGCGACTGGTGAGATGGGTGAGAGCACGACCAGGGCGAAGGTCGAACAGGACTCGCTGGACGCCGCGCTCGCGAGCCTGAGCGCCGGGAACGGCGAGCAGGGCGAAGGGTTCCGCGGCCCTCAGGTGTGCAAGATCGTCGGTATCTCGTACCGGCAACTCGACTACTGGGCCCGGACCGACCTCGTGCGTCCATCGCTCGCCGACGCGCACGGCAGCGGCACCCAGCGCCGGTACTCGTATCGCGACCTCGTGCGCCTCAAGGTGATCAAGAACCTGCTCGACGCGGGCGTGAAACTGCAGACGGCTCGGAAGGCGATCGAGTACATCCGCGGCGACCTCGGCGACGACTGGTCGTCGGCGAGCCTCGTCCTCAACGGCGGCAACTCCGTGCTCGTGCGCAGCGGCGACGACCTCGTCGACGTCCTGCGTCACGGCCAGGGTGTGCTCAACATCGTGTCGCTGGGTCAAGTGGTCGAGGAGCTGCAGGCGAGCATCCACACGTTGGCCGACGCCGCGTCGGAGGACGCGACGGATCGGGTGCCGTCGCGCGCCGGCGGGCCCACCGCAGCCGAGGGCGGCTGACCGCACGTGGCCACGAGCGAAGCGACGCTGCCTCACGAGCGTGTGCGCTTCGCCCACAACTCCGAGCGCCAGTTCGCGAAGCTCCTCGACTTCTACGGCATCGAGTGGCAGTACGAGCCGCGTACGTTCACGCTCGAGCGTGACCGTGACGGGCGCCCTGCGCAGGCTTTCACCCCTGACTTCTATCTCCCCGCGTACGACCTGTACATCGAGGTCACGACGCTCAACCAGAAGCTCGTCACGAAGAAGAACCGCAAGGCACGCCGGCTCCAGGAGCTCCACCCCGACGTGCGTATCAAGCTCATCTACCAGCGCGACTACCTGCACCTGCTCGTGAAGTATGGGCTCGAACCGCCGTCCCAGCTGAGCGAGCAACTCGGCGAGGGAGGTCCGTTGCGCCTGGACGTCGATCCCGCCGCCGGTCACGCGCGCCGTTCGTCGCGCCGCGCCGGCTCGGAGGCCGAGTCGGCCTGAGCCCGACCGCGGCGGCATACGCTGCCCCGGTGGCCGAACCTACGAGCTCGCCGCTGCGTCACAGCCCGCTCAACGCGGAGCACCGCGCGGTCGGCGCGCGCATGGCCGCATTCGGAGGCTGGGACATGCCGATCCAGTTCTCGAGCGTGATCGAGGAGCACCGAGCGTGCAGGGAGCGCGCGGTCGTCTTCGACGTGTCGCATCTCGGGTCGGTGCGGGTGGCGGGCCCCGGCGCGTTCGGCATGCTCCAGTGGGCGCTCACGAACGACCTCGGCCGCATCGAGCCCGGCCGCGCCCAGTACACCCACCTCCTCGACCCCGACGACGCGCACGTCGTCGACGACATCATCGTGTGGTGGGTGGGGGAGCGCGAGTTCCTTGTCATGCCGAACGCCTCGAACACGGGACCGCTCGTTGCCGCCCTCGAGGACGCAGCCCGCAGCCACGCCGACGGCGCGTGCACCGTCGAGGACGTGACGGCGTCACGGGCCGTCCTGGCCGTGCAGGGCCCCCAGGCCAGGGAGCGGCTGCGCGCCCTCGACACCTCGTGGGCCGAGGTGCCGCGCTTCGGCGTGCAGCCCGCGGTCTTCGAGGGTGCGCCCGGTTGGATGGCGGGGACCGGGTACACGGGCGAAGACGGCGTCGAGCTGCACGTGCCGGCGGCGGTCGCGCCCGCCTGCTGGCAGAAGCTGCTCGGTGCCGGTGTCCAGCCCGCCGGGCTGGGCGCCCGCGACACGCTGCGACTCGAAGCCGGGCTCCCGCTGCACGGCCACGAGCTCGGCCTGGGGATCACGCCCCTCCAAGCAGGGCTGTCGTGGGTCGTCCGCTTCGACAAGGGCGAGTTCCGCGGTCGTGGCCCGCTGCTCGCCGAACGCGAGCGCGGGGTGACACGGCGGTTGCGCGGCCTCGTGCTCGCGGGCCGCCAGATTCCCCGGAGCGGGTATCCCGTGTCGGTGGCGGAGGAGCGGGTCGGCGAGGTGACGAGCGGGAACTTCTCGCCGTGCCTGGAACGAGGCATTGCACTCGCGTTCCTACGCCCCGACGTCGAAGACGGTGCTGCGGCCCTCGTCGACATCCGAGGGCGACCGGCGCCCGCGACCGTCACCAGGCCACCCTTCGTCCCGCACCGCAACTAACCTCGCGGGAAAGCCGTCGAACCCGAGCGGGAGAGCCCCCCGACCGTTCTCGGCCGGGGGAGCCGAAGGAGCAACCCCTCCCCGGAAACTCTCAGGCGAATGGACCGCCCGGGCGAGGCACCTCTGGAGAGCGGGCACCGGTCACGGCCGGGGTCTCACCGACGGGGAAAGCCGGCCGCCGGCGGCCGGTGAATCTCTCAGGTCCCGGGACAGAGCGGGGAGCGGGCCACCAGTTCGTGGCCCCGGGACGTCGATCGAAAGAGGAGCCGATGGCAGCCGAGCAGTCACTCCCTGAGTTGGAGGCACCCGACGAGTTCGTCGGCCGGCACATTGGTCCGGACGCCGACGAACAATCCCGCATGCTCGACGCGCTCGGGCTGTCGTCCCTCGAGGAGCTCATCGACCGCGCGGTCCCCGACAGCATCCGCACGCGCGATCCACTGCGGCTGCCTCCCGCTCGCCCGGAGCCGGAGGCGCTGACGCGACTGCGGGAGCTGGCCGAGCGCAACGAGGTGTTCACGTCGCTGATCGGCATGGGCTACTCCGACACGCTCACCCCGCCCGTCATCCTGCGAAACGTGCTCGAGAACCCCGCCTGGTACACCGCGTATACGCCGTACCAGCCGGAGATCTCCCAGGGGCGCCTCGAGGCGTTGCTCAACTTCCAGACGATGGTGAGCGACCTCACCGGCATGGAGATCGCCAACGCCTCGTTGCTCGACGAGGCCACCGCGGCCGCCGAGGCCATGGCGATGTGCCATCGCCTGAACCCGAACGCAGGAGCGACGTTCCTCGTCGACGCCGACTCTCATCCGCAGACGATCGACGTCGTGCGGACGCGCGCCGAACCGATCGGAGTCGACGTGGTGGTCACCGACATCGATGCCGCTGACATCCCTACGGACGGCGTGTTCGGCGCCTTGCTCCAGTACCCGGGGAGCAGCGGCACGGTTCGCGACCTTCGCGCGGTGATCGAACAGCTCCACACGCAGGACGCGCTCGTCGCGGTGGCGAGTGACCTGCTCGCGCTCGTCCTGCTGACGCCGCCGGGGGAGATGGGCGCCGACGTGGTGGTGGGCTCGTCGCAGCGGTTCGGAGTGCCGATGGGTTTCGGCGGTCCGCACGCCGCGTTCTTCGCGACACGCGACGCACACAAACGATCGATACCGGGACGCCTCGTCGGAGTGTCGGTCGACGCTTCAGGGCGCCCGGCGCTTCGCCTTGCCCTCCAGACCCGCGAGCAGCACATCCGGCGGGAGCGGGCGACGAGCAACATCTGCACCGCCCAGGTGCTGCTGGCGGTGATGGCGGGCTTGTACGCGACGTACCACGGGCCTGACGGCCTGCGCCGCATCGCCCGGCGCGTCCACCGGCTGACGGCGATCCTCGCCGAAGGGCTCCGGGGAGCGGGCGTGAGCGTCGTGACCGATCAGTTCTTCGACACGATCACCGTCCCCGTGCCCGGGCGTGCCGCCCAGATCGCGTCGCGGGCTCGGGACCGCCGCATCAACCTCCGGTTGGTCGACGCCGACACGCTCGGCGTCGCCCTCGACGAGGTCACGGACCGCGATGTCGTCGAGCGGGTGTGGGACGCCTTCGGTGTGCAGGCGTCGGTCGCCGCGCTCGACCGGCGCGCGCCGCGGGCAATCCCGGACACGCTCGACCGAACAACGGACTTCCTGGTCCATCCGGTCTTTCACCGGTATCACTCCGAGACCGAGATGCTGCGCTACCTCCGGCGCCTCGCCGATCGGGACCTCGCCCTCGACCGCACGATGATCCCGCTCGGGTCGTGCACGATGAAGCTCAACGCGACCAGCGAGATGTTGGCGGTGACGTGGCCGGAGTTCTCGCGCCTGCATCCGTTCGCGCCTCTGGAGCAAGCCCAGGGATATCTGCAGCTGTTCGCCGAGCTCGAGGCGTGGCTGTGCGAGATCACCGGATACGACGCCGTGTCGCTGCAACCGAACGCAGGATCACAGGGCGAGTTCGCCGGGCTGCTCGCGATCCGGAAGTACCACGAGAGCCGCAGCGAGCCCGGCCGGAACGTGTGCCTCATCCCGGCGTCGGCGCACGGCACGAACGCGGCCAGCGCCGCGATGGCGGGCCTCGATGTCGTCGTCGTCGAGTGCGACGAGGACGGGAACGTCGACTTCGACGACCTGAAGAAGAAGGCGAACGAGCATGCCGACCGGCTCGCCGCGCTCATGGTCACGTACCCGTCGACGCACGGCGTGTTCGAGCATCGCATCGTCGACATCTGTGCCGTCGTGCACGAGTTCGGTGGCCAGGTCTATCTCGACGGCGCCAACCTCAACGCCCTGGTGGGGGTGGCCAAGCCGGGCGAGTTCGGCGCTGACGTGTCGCATCTGAACCTGCACAAGACGTTCTGCATCCCGCACGGTGGGGGAGGGCCGGGCGTCGGCCCGATCGGCGTGCGTGAGCACCTGGCGCCGTTCCTGCCCCGCCATGGCCAGGTGGCCGAGGCCGGCCCCGAGACGGGCCTGGGGGTGATCTCGGCGGCGCCCTGGGGCTCGGCCGGGATCCTGCCGATCTCGTGGGCGTACATCGCGATGATGGGCCCCACCGGTCTGCTGCGAGCGACGCAGATGGCGATCCTCAACGCAAACTATGTGGCCCGCCGGCTCGCGTCGCACTATCCGGTGCTCTACACCGGCCCCGGAGGATTCGTCGCGCACGAGTGCATCGTCGACCTGCGGCCCATCACGCACACAACGGGCGTCACGGTCGAGGACGTCGCCAAGCGGCTCATCGATTTCGGCTTCCACGCGCCGACGATGTCGTTCCCGGTCGCGGGCACGCTGATGATCGAACCGACCGAGTCGGAGGATCTGCACGAGCTCGACCGGTACTGCGACGCCATGATCGCCATTCGCGACGAGATCCGCCGGGTCGAGCGGGGGGAGTGGCGGGTCGAGGACAGCCCTGTGCGCCACGCACCCCACCCCGCCGCTGATGTCGCCAACGACGACTGGAGCCATCCGTACGCGCGTGACGAGGCTGCGTTTCCGGTGGAGTCGTTGCGCACGGACAAGTACTGGTCTCCCGTGAGCCGGATCGACAACGCCTACGGCGACCGCAACGTCATGTGTGTGTGCCCGCCCGTGAGCGCGTACGCGGAAGACTGACCCTCACGCGACGGCAGTCGCCTCCAGCTCGATCATGAGCTCGGGGAACGCGAGGCGCGCCACACCGAGGAGCGTGCCGACGGGCGCCACTCCGGCGGCGCTAGTTCGCTCCGCGAGCACTCCCGCGTGCTCGAAGAACGCGTCGATGTCGGTGGTGTAGAAGTTCATCCGCACGACGTTCGACAGGCTCATCCCCGCCTCGCGGAGCACGGCCTCGAGGTTGTCGGCCGCCAATGCGATTTGCGCCGCCATGTCGCCGGGATGCTGCGGGTTGCCGTCACCGTCGACCGAGGTCTGACCGGCACAGAACAGGACCCGCGTCGCGCCCTCGACGATCTCGCCTTGGTTGAACCCGAACTGCAGCGACCACGTCCAGGGGTTGACTGCCGTGCGCTCGACCATGCGGCCTCCTCGCTCCGCCGGTCGCGGGACCGCTCGTAGCGTAGGGTCGCTCGCTGTGGCGCACCCGCGGATGTACAGCGACGACGACCCGTACCTCACCGAGCTGCGTCAGGTGTGCCTCGGCTTTCCCGAGGCATGCGAAGTCGAAGCGTGGGGGAGGCCCACCTTTCGCGCCGGCAAGAAGATCTTCGCCGTCTTCTCGGGCGACGACGACCGTCCCTACGGCGTGATCTTCAAGCCCGAGCCCGACGAGTACCCGGCCCTGGTGCAGGACCGCCGCATCTACGTGCCGCTGTACTTCGGACCCGGCGGCTGGCTCGCCCTCGACTTCACCGTTCGCAAGAAGGTCGACTGGACCGAGGTCGGCGAGCTTATGGAGGGCTCCTACCGCCAGGTCGCCCTGAAGCGGATGCTGAAGGCCCTGGAGGAGCGGGCCTGATCAGGTGCCGATCAGCGCCGTGCCTTTGGATCAGGCCAAAGTGACATAACGATGATTATGGGCGGCGCAAGAGAACGGCATTCGGCCGTGTGGCGGCTTCGCCCATAATCATCTGTACGCCCTGGCCGTCAGCGCTGTGGGCCCCCGTCTACGACTTGTTGCGCCTGCTTCGGCTGCGTATCGGGCTGGAAGGCTTGCAGCCACCAGGTGGCGCCAACAGATTCGTACTCGGCGCTCGGCGCGTTGGCGGTCCAGGAGGGGATCGCAACGTCGAACGGGCCGTCGCTGGTCCGATGGGTGGTGATCTCCCCTATCAGGGCGCTGAGGTCGGCGGGAGTGAGGTCGCCCACGGGGATCACGCCGTCGTAGCGGGCAGCTCGCCGGAATGGGCGGCGGTGGGGCCAGTGGGCCCCGCACCAGATGGGGATCCGCGGCTGCTGGAGAGGGCCGGGGAGGAAGCGCACGCCGTCGACCTTGAAATGCCGGCCGCGGTGGTCGACCGTCTTTTCGCTCCACAACCGGGTGATGATCTCGAGGCCCTCGTCCAGGAGCTCGGCGTGGGTGCGGTCATCGCTCGGCTCCCCGAACGCACTGAATTCGCGCGAGTGGTCGGTACCGATCCCGACGCCGACCACGAGGCGGCCGCGTGAGATGTGGTCGAGAGTGACCGCCTCACGCGCCAATTTCCACGGCCGGCGGCGTGGCACCGGTGTCACCATCGGCCCGATGCGGATGCGCTCCGTACGCGCCGCGATGCCAGCGAGCGCGATCCACGCGTCGAGGTAGGGACCGTCGACGCGATGGAGGACGTGATCCCAGAGAAAGAAACCGTCCCAGCCCGCCTCTTCGGCCGCGACAGCCAGCGCGACAAGCTCCACCGCGTCCCCGAACGAGCCGAATGGCGGCAGGAAGAGCGCGTGCTTCATACCGGCGGTTCGACACTGGGGTCGATGGATGCGGCCCCGTGCATCACGCCGACCTCGACGAGGAAGTCGAGCAGGCCGGGGACCAGGGGGAGACGGTCGAGCTCGTCGAGGTGCACCCAGCGGGCTTCGACGGCGTCGTCGCCGGCGACGGGCGCCTGCCGGGGGTCGAGGGGGACGCAGGCGAAATCGAGGATCACGAAGTGGTACGGCGCGGGCTCGGCGCCCATGCGCTCCACCCAGCCGAGGAAGCGTTCGACGAGTACGTCGATGCCGGTCTCCTCGCGGGTTTCGCGCACGGTTGCCTCGCGCAGCGCCTCACCGAAGCGAACGCGGCCGCCGGGGAGCGACCACTCGCCGGCGGCAGGGCCGTGCCCGCGGCGTACCAGGAGGAGCTCGCCGTCACGCAGCACCACCGCGCCGACGGCGACCTCGGGCTTGTCGCTCAACCCGCGTCGCCGCCGCGATCGAGCAGCCGGTGCATCACGATCGCGCGCGCGGTAAAGCCTGACTCCTCGAAGAAGTTCTTGGCCGCCCGGTGTCCCGGCAGCGCGAGGGTGTCGATACCGATGCAATCGTGCGCGGTGCAGAACGCCACGAGCTCGTCGGCAATCGACTCCCCCACGCCGACGGCACGGGCCTCCGGTTCTACGAACAAGTCGCTGATGACGCCGAGCGTCTCCCCCGTCCGCAACCGTTCCAGTGTCACCACACCGAAGCCGACGACCGTTTCGTCGACGGTACCGACGACGACGAGCGCATCGTCGCGATCGAGCAGCTCTGCGTACGCTTCGGTGAGCGGTTCGCCCCGCGCCTCGCGATTCGACCACAGGACACCGCCCTTCATCGGGACGAGCTCGTGGCGTAAGAGCTCAGCCAGCTCGACGATTCGTGGAAGATCGTCGACGGTGGCGGGACGGCTGCCCTCCACGCGCCCTCTCAGTTGTTGAGCTGTTCGATCTTGAACAGGATCGTGCGACGCGCTCGGTGCGCTTCCTCGTAGTCGCGTACGGCTTCGAGCTCGGACGGCTGAAGACCCTCGAGCCGCTCGACGACCTGGGAGGCGGACAGCTCGTCGTAATCCGTGATCCCGAGCGTCGTCGCCGAAGGCTTCACGTCCTCTTCGGCCCCGCCCGTCTCCTTGGCGACGGATCGGACCGTCGGCTCGCTCGGCGGGGTGGTCGGGGAGGCCGCCGGCTGGGGGCCCGGACCGCCGCCCTCCCCTACTCCGCCGAGCACGGCCTCGGCGCTCTTGAGCGCGACTGCGATGCCCTTCTCGACCTGTTCACGGACCTTCGGCGCGCCGAAGCCGATCGCGTACTCGCCGAGAGCCTTCGCCTGCGTCACCTGACCCTCCGCCTGGTGCTTCCGCTGGCTGAGCTCGGAGCGGCCCCGTGACACGAACAGGTTGAGGAACGTCGGCACCGTGTCGCGCAAGTACATCGCCAACCCGACGGGCGCGTACACGAGGACCTCGAGCGCTCGCTCGGCCGCCTTCTGTCCGTCGTTGCTCACGACATCCTCCCGACCGGTTCCTTCGTCTTCTTTCCTTCCGCCTTGCCGAGTCTAGGGAACGCCGCCGGGCGTCGACGCAGCCGCGCTGCCACCGCCGCCCCGAGCAGCAGCGCCGCGCTGGCGGCCACGACCCAGTCACCGAAACGAACGTACGGTGTCTCGCCGGTCGCGGTCGCGACGGTCTCGGTGACCACCGTGTTGCGGAACAGGTGCGTCTTGTCGTGGACGTCGCCGTCGGCGTCGATGGCTGCCGTAATCCCCGAGATCGACGCTTGCAGGAACGGTCGAGCCGTCTCGGCGGCGCGCATCTGGGTGTGCGCAATATGTTGAGCGCTGTTCCCCGAACGGCGGTATGAGCGGTTGTTCGTGCTCACGACGACCACCTCGGCTCCGTCGCGCACGAAGTCGCGCACGAGCGGGCCGAACGCCGACTCGAAACAGATCACGGTGGCGAGTCGGTGCCCCTTCACCCGGAAACTCGTGCGCTTCTCCCCCGGTGAGTAGTCGTTGGGGATCCGGTCGACGACCCCGGTCCAGTCGATCAACGACCGGTGCGGCACGTACTCGCCGAACGGCACCAGGTGCTGCTTCGCATACGACCCCACGAGGCGCCCGGCCGGCGTGTACAGGAGATTGGTGTTGAAGTCGCGCCCATCAGGCGCCGGGACCGCCGCGTTCGCGAGCACGTCGGCCCCGTGCGCCGCTCCCACGGCGACCAGCTGGTTCCGCAGCGCTCGATTGGTCTCCGGGTTGAATTGGTCGAGCGAGGACTCCGGGAAAACGATGAGGTCGTACGGGCCGCGGAGGCGCGACGCCAGCGCCAGGTGCTTCCCGGTGAGCAACCCCCGGCTCTTCTCAGCCTGCGTGAGCTCTCGGTTCTGATCGTTGCCCTGCAGCATGGCGACGCGTAGTTCCCCCGTGCGGCGGGGCTCGAAGCGGGCCACGTCAGCGATCGCGACGATGACCATGACCCCCACAGCCCCGACGGCCGCGACCGCGAGCGCGCGCGACGCGTGCGCCCGAACGGCGAGCACGACTTCGACGAGGTACGCGTTGAACACCACGATGAGAAACGAGACGAGTGCGACCCCGCCCCAGCTCGCCAGCGCGCGAGCCGGCGGAAAGTCGTGCAGGGTGATGCCGAGGTCTCCCCACGGCAACCCGCCGAACGGCCAGCGGCCGCGCAGGGTCTCGGGCAGCACCCACGCCGCGCCGATGAGCCACGGGGAACTGAAGCCGGCGCGTGTGAGGTAACCGACCAGCGCACCGGTTACGGCCGTGTACGCCGCGCATCCCGCGACCAGCGGCACGATCGCGATGAGACCGAAGTACCACAGCCAGTACAGGACGATCGAGAAGAAGACGCATCCGAACACGAACCCGTACAACGCGGCGCGTCCGGGCGTGGCGCCCCGCCACGCCCACAGGAGCGGCACGAGCGCCACGAGCGCCAGTGGGCCCAGATCGATCGCCGGGAACGCGAGCGCCAGCAGGATCCCCGACGCCACGGCGGCGCCGAGCCGCAGCCGCGCCGCCGGATCGCGCAAGAGCCGCACGACAGCGCCCCAGAGCCTTCGGATCGCTCGGATCACGGCGTCATGCTCGCATTCCCTGCCCTCGCCGTGATGTCAGACGATGGGCCGAATCACGCGCAGTCGCGACAGAGCATCCGCTTGGCGTCGGCGAGCTGGCTCCGTGGCAGCACGAGGAAGCAGGAGGCACAGAGGAACTCGCCGGGACGTCGGGGCATGATCCTGGTCGGGCCGTCGCCGCGCTCGTCGACGTCCGGTTCCTCTTCCTCAGCCTCTTCTTCCTCGTCCTCGAGCGTCGCTGCGGCCGTGCGCTCCTGGAGCAGCACGTCCAACGGTTCCTCCACGTCGTCGGGATGCAGCTCCTCGTCGAGGTCGAGGACGTCCTCGTCCTCCTCGCCGGTCGCGGCCTTCGTCTTCGCGGCGGCGGGCTCGGCTACGACAACCTCGTTCTCCTCGCCGCCCTCGTCGACGTCTTCGTCCTCGTCTTCGAGCGCGACGTCGCCGTCGAGCTCCTCGTCGTCGTCGTCGTCGAGCTCGTCGGCCTCGAGGTCCTCCTCGTCGAGGGAAGCCTCGTCGAGTTCGGGCTCCTCCTCCTCTTCATCGAAGTCGTCGTCTTTCATGGGTCTCTGCTCCGCGAGGCGCCAGCCCACCGGGATGGAGCCCGCTGCGCCTCGCTACGGGACGGGTTCCCGGGGCTGTGGGGCCGCGGAGTATAACGCCGCGTCCCTGAGGTGCTGGTCAACGAGGCGCCCGGCTCGCGCATTCCCCCGCTCGGGCGTCACCGGACCGTCAGCGCGGGCGGGGCCGGTTGACGGAGGGGTCCAGGAGACCGTTGGGGCCACTGTTTGGCCCGCGCCGCTCGAGCGGCGGGGTTATTCCAGCGTTCTCTACTTGGCCTCCTGAACCCCCTACACCCCTCTCCGTCCCTTCCGAACGAGCTCCGCGGCATCGACACCGGAAGACCCACGACCGGCTTCACGGCACAGGGGCGAGAAGTAGTACGCCCGAGAATTAGGGCTCCTGTCAAGAGCCGTTCACTTTGGCACCGGTCTTGTGACCAGCACCGTCGCGCGTCGATGCTGCTCAGCGCGGCGCCGACTTTTTTTCCGAACGCGGCCCGGTACGGCGATACTCGGCCGCGCGCTCGGCGGCTAAACGCTCGAGCTCGTAGGTCGTGTGGTCGACATGGCGCATGGCTTCGGCAACCGCACGGTGGCCGGCTTCCTCCGCGATCAGCCGGTGCATCTCCTGACAAACACGCCGGTACGTCGGATGTCCTTGGGGTGAGGTCCGCAGCTCGAGCATGTGCATCGCTTCACGAGCATTCATCTGCATCACGAAGCGCACGCGGTATGCAAGCGACACTGCGTACGGCGCCTGCTCCGGGAACCTCGGGACCAGGGCGTCATAGAGGCCCGCCGACCGGGCCATCGCGTCGTCGAAGCCGGCGGCGAGCCCGGCCTCCAAAACAGCCTCGGGGACGTCGTAGCCATGGAGGGGCGACAGCGGCTGCCACTCAATCGTCAGCATGCGGTGCCGCTGGAGGTCACGGAAGGCGCCGTAATCGCAGAGGACGTCAAAGCGGTAGCCGGTGCGCTCGAAGCCCCGCCCGGGTCGGTGGCGGCGGTTGTCCCGTTCCCCGACGTAGGCGCGCAGGATCGCGACCCGCTCGTCCGCCGACAGGCGCCGGATCCGCGCCAGGACCTGGTCCTCGGGCAGGTTCGTGTGCGGGTAGCAGACGGCGGCGAGCAGCTTGTCCTCGCCCTCGGGGTCGTAGTCGGTGAGCATCACCGCCGGGCGTGGCTCAGGCTCCTCACCGTCGAAGACACGATGGACGACGCCGGCCGTCGCGCGGCGCGTCTCGTCGAAGTACTCCGACCACGCGCCGCCGCGCTCGGGCCGATCGACGCGCGTCAGGAACGAAGGGATCACCTTGCGCAACTCGGGCAGCATCATCGCCGCGTACTGCCGCGCCTCGGGGAGCGGGTGCACCCGCATTCGGAGCAGCAGCCCCTCGAACGCCTGCCCCGTCCCGTAGATGCCCACGTTCGACAGCGTCGCCGCCGGCAAGATGCCGCGGGCGGCGTCACACGCCTTGGCTTTGATCGTCTGCTTGTAGACGAAGTCCGAGTCGTCGGACTCCTTCGGATAGCGGGCCCGCGCCCACTCCATGAGCTCGGGCAGCATCTGGGCGTAGGCGTCAAAGAGCGCGTCCAGGTCTCCGATGTAACGGGCCCCTAGCGACGAGCGCCCGATCTCCGGGTCGCGCCAGTACCGGTAGCGCCCGCCGAGTCGCGTGTCGTACGGGATGTAGCGAGTCGACTGCTCGAGGTACGCCATGAGCCGGCCCCACTCGAGCACCTTGGTCAGCAGGTTGGACGCCTGCTCGCAGGCGAGGTGCACGCCGCCGAGTTGCGCGACGGAGTCGTCGCCGTATTCGAGGAACACCCGGTCGTAGAGCTCCTCCGCCCGGCGCAGCCCGACCGTGGCGTCGACGGTGACGTCGCCGGTCAGGTCCAGGTCGCCGACGAACTCGTCGAGAAACAGGCGACGCAGGCTCTTGCGCGACCGCGAGTACCGCGCGAACAGGGCGCCCTTGACGACCTCGGGCAGGTTCACGAGGGCGAACACAGGCCCGTCCGGGTTCGTGAAGTACGGGCGCAGCACTGCCTGTTCCTGCTCGGTAAAGCGCTCCGGGACGTACGGCATGAGGGCGGTTCCGGCTCGTCGGACGGGAAGCCGATCGTACCGGCGCCCCCCGCCGACCCGGCGGATGCCGTCCGTGATCAGACGAGCAGGCGAATGGCCTCGGGCACGAGCGTCGCCGAGAGCCGGGCAGTCCGGCCATGCGGTCGGCCGTCGACCTCGAGCGGCAAGGCGCGACCGGCGACCTCGATCTCGACGTGCCGCGCCCGTGTCGTCTGGATGGAGGGGTGCGGAACGTGCGTGCCCGTCAGAAGGTGGCGGCGCATCGGGCGTCGCTCGCGGCGAGGCAACGCGTACACCTGGACCTCGAGCCAGCCGTCGCCGGGGTGGCCTCGCGGGACGAGGTCAGCCCCGCGGAGGAACTGGCCGCTCGCCACGACGACGGTCGTGCCGCGACCCCCGAACCAGGGCCGTCCGTCGATCCTGACTCTGATCGAAGCGCTCCGAGTCGACCGGCGCAGCCGGTCCGGGGGGCGACCCACGACGACGGCGTTCACCGCGGTGGTGCGAGCGCGATCGGAGGGCAGGTCGACCTCCAGCGCGTCGAGTGCGACCTCGGTGGCGCCGGCGGCTTCGGCATCGAGGCCGAGCGCCCGCGCGAGGTCGGATTCCGGTGAAGGACGGAAACGCGCGAGCACGCCTGGATGGCGCGTCATCGCCGCGGCGAGGTCGGCGTCGTCCCCGACGACCTCGATGTCGGGCGGGCTCGTCGCCGGATGTCCCCACGGCTGGCCGTGGCGAATGGGACCGGTCACTGTCCGACGGCGCTCGAGGCGGCGATGACTCCGCGGAAGCACGCGTCGGCGGCCGCACGCGCCGTCTCGGCAGTCGCCGGCTTCGGTGCCACCTCACCGACCTGGCGCAACAGGTCGATGCATTGTTTGACGTGGCGCACGAAGTCGCCCCCGGTCATCTCGTCGTGGCCCTCGAGGATGTCGGCGAGATCGTGACCCGAAACCCAGTCGTGCACGTACGGGACGAAGCCGGGGTCAGGAGCGCGGGTCTCCGGAAGACCGGCGTCGTCCTCGTTGTGATTGAGCTCGTTGGCAATCCGATGGATCTTCCGCCATCGTTCGGCGAGCTCGCGCGTGGGCGAGCGCGAGGGTGGCAACGGCCCGGCGCCCTCGGGACCGCGCCGCTCGTAGGTGAAGCAGGACGCGAGCGCGGCGATCTCGGCCGCGCTGAGGTCGTCGAACAGCCCCTCGCGCAGCGACTCGGCGACGATCAGGTCGCCTTCGGTGTACAGGCGCGCGAGAAGCTCGCCCCATTCGGTCAACGACCAGCCTCCGACGAACTCCCAGGCTTCGAGCACACGCAGCACACGGTCGAACTGACGGGCGACGCTCTCGGTGCGACCGCGGATACGACGCTCGAGGCGGGCGATGTCGCGTTCGAGGCGCTCGGCCGCCTTCGCGGCGCGCAGCCGCGCGTCCCGCTTGGGATCGGAGCCGACCGGATGCGAGTCGAGCTGTGCCTCGAGCTCGGCGACGCGCCGAGAAGTCCCCGACGGAGCCGTCTCGCCCTTCCGCGGTCGGGTACGACGCAGCCGGTCCGCTGCCTGCCGCCGGAACGCGCTGCTGCGCGGCGCGTATGGCTCGGGGAGATCGATGCGAGCCACCGGTGCAGGCGGTCGCTCGAAGTCGTCCGCGCCCAGCCGGATCAGCTCGCCTGACTCGCTCAGCGCCAGCAGTCGCGGGACGCCGCGACGGCTTCGCTCGAACGCGAGCACGACCAACCGACCGTGGCGTCCGTCCCGTACCAGCACGTCGCCGGGCCGGAGGCGCTCCAACGCATCGGCGATGCGGCGGGCGGCACCGTGGTCACGTCGCTCGGCGTCAAGCGCGTCAGCCAGGCGGCGGTACTCGTCGACGTCACCCGGTCCACTCCGCGCCACTTCGCGCCGGCGAACCAGCTCCTCGCGGTGTCGCTCGAGTTGACGCTCGAGCGACACGACGTCACGGTCGGCCTGGAACTGCGCGAACGAGAGGTTCAGCAGGTGGTGCGCGACATCGGCGCGGTACCGACGGACCAGGTTCGCTGCCATGTTGTACGTCGGCCGGAACGAGGACCGCAGCGCGTAGGTTCGTCGTGACGCGAGAGCGGCAACCTGATCGAACGGCACGAACGGGCTCCAGCACACGATCGCGTATCCGACCTCGTCGATACCCCGCCGTCCTGCTCGCCCTGTGAGCTGCGTGTATTCGCCGGGCGTCAGGAACTCGTGCCTCTCGCCGGTGAACTTCGAGAGCTTCTCGATCACCACCGACCGCGCCGGCATGTTGATCCCGAGCGACAGCGTCTCGGTGGCGAACACGACCTTCACGAGCCCGGCCGAGAATGCTTCTTCGACGGCTTCCTTCATCGGCGGGACCTTGCCGGCGTGGTGGGCGGCGAAGCCGGCTTCGAGGCCGGTGACCCACTCGCCGTAGCGCAGCACGGCGAGGTCGTCGTCGGAGAGCGTGTCGGTATGCGCTTCGGCGATGCGACGGATCGCGGTGCGCTCCTCGGCGGTCGTCAGGCGGAGGCCTCCCGAAACGCAGTGCTGGACCGCCTGGTCGCAGCCGGCGCGGCTGAACACGAACGTGATCGCGGGCAGCATCTGCCGTTCCGCGAGCAGCTCGACGACCTCGACGCGCTGCGGCGTTCGAAGTCGGCTCCGCGAACGTCCACGCCACCCGCCGCCCCGGTCCGAGCGAGCGTCGAGCCGTGAGGCCTCCGGGTTCGGCCGGAGCTCGCCGTTCGTCTCGACGAAGGTGGGAAGGAGATGGAGCCGATCGCTGCCCCGCTCCCCCACCAGGTACAGGTGCTCGAGGCGGACCGGACGGCGTTCCTCGATGACCGCGTCGGTATCGCCCCGGACGGTCTCGACCCACGCCGCGAACTCTTCCGCGTTCGACACCGTCGCCGACAGGCACACGACATCCACCTCGCGCGGAAGGTGGATGATGACTTCCTCCCAGACCGCGCCACGGTAAGGATCCTGGAGGTAGTGGACCTCGTCGAGGATCACGTAACGGAGGCCGGAGAGCGCGGGAGATGCGGCGTAGACCATGTTGCGCAGCACCTCGGTGGTCATCACGATGATCGGCGCGTCGCCGTTGATCGAGTTGTCGCCGGTCAGGAGGCCGACCCGATCGGCGCCGTGTTGGCGGATGAGGTCACCGAACTTCTGGTTGGAGAGCGCCTTGAGTGGAGTCGTGTAGAAGGCTTTGCCGCCCTGGGCGAGTGCGAGCTCGATGGCGTACTCCGCGACCACGGTCTTGCCGGACCCCGTTGGCGCGGCGACGACCACGGATCGTCCGTTGTCGAGCGAGTCCAGAGCGCGGGACTGGAACGGATCGAGGGGGAAGGGCCGGCTTGCTTCGAACGCTTCGCGCCGACTCCGACGCTCGTCGGTTGCGGTCGGGGCGGTGGTCACGACCTCACGGCGTGCCCGGCTGCGCCGGTGGTGCCGACTCCGCCGGCGCGCTGGGTGTGTTCGGCACAGAGACGGGTGCGGGGGTGCCCGGTGAGCTCGGGCTCGAGTCGCCGGGCTGGAGGAACCAGATGAGCGCCGCTGTCACGACGAGCACCCCGATGACGGCGGCAACGGCCGTGAGTACCTCGCTCCGATTCCGGGGCGGCCGGTACGTCCCGCGGGGTCGACGACGACTCGTGGTCACCGCTTCAGCACCCTACCGATGATGATGGACCCTTCGTAGAAGATGTACATGGGTACCGCCATGGCGAATAGTGAGTATGGATCCTGGCTGGGGGTGATGACAGCCGCGAAGATCACGATGATCAGGATCGCGGGCCGTCGCCACCTGCGGAGTTGCCGCGTCGTCAGCACCCGCGCCAGGAGCAGGAACACCAACACGACGGGAAACTCGAACGCAAACCCGAACGCCACGATCATCAGCGAGACGAGCGACAGGTATTTGTCGGCAGTCAGCTCTGGCCTCAGCTCGGAGCCTCCGATGTCGAGCAGGAACTCCAACGCCTTCGGCAGCGTGAGGAGCGCGACCGCAGCTCCCATGGCGAACAGGACGATCGAGGTGAGCACGAACGGAATCGCGTAGCGCTTCTCGTTGGGGTTGAGGCCGGGCGTGATGAAGCGCCACAACTCCCACAGCCAGATAGGGAGGGCGAGGACGATGCCGCCGTACGTGGCGACCTTGAGGCGCGTGATGAACGCGTCGAGCGGACCGAGGAAGATCAACTGTGTCTTCTCGCCGTTCGTCGCGTCCTTGTAGTACTGGACGAAGAACTTGATGATCGACTCGGAGAAGATGAAGCAGACGATCGCAGCCAACGTGACGGCAATGAGGGAGATGATGATGCGGCGACGAAGTTCGGTCAGGTGCTCGACGACCGTCATGCGGCCGTCGCGCTCGGAGGAGGCCACGGAGCTCGCTATGCAGTGGTGTCAGCCGGCGGAGGCTCGGTGGGCTTTCCGGGATCGGGCTTTGCAGAATCGGACATGCCGGGATCGTGTTTACCGGCTTCGGGCTTCCCGGGATCGTAAGTCCCGGTTTCGAGCGGCTTCGGCTCGTGGCTCTCGATGTGCGCTTCCTCGGGCTCTTCGTCGTCGTCACGGAAGGCGTCCTGGATGTCGTCGTGCAGGGTCGCCTGGAACTTGCGGAACTCGCGGAAGCCGCGGCCGACTTGGCGGCCGATCTGGGGCAGCTTGCTCGGGCCGAACACGATCAGCGCCACGATGAAGACCACGAGGATCTCGAGCGGGCCGATTTGCGGCAATCGGGCTCCTTTCGCGGCCGGTCGCTCGGCATGGATCGTAGCCCTGAGGGTCTCGCCGACCCGATCGCGGGGCGTGATAGGGGCCTCGCGTGTTTTCGCCGCCGTGGCAGACGTGCACATCGATCTCGCCCGATAATGCCGTCAGTCGTGCCACCGATCACCTTCGCCCACCGCGGCGCCCGGACCGAGGCGCCTGAGAACACGCTGCCCGCGTTCCGACGTGCGCTCGAGCAGGGCGCTCGAGGCCTCGAGACCGACGCCTGGCTGTCCGGTGACCGCGAGGTCGTGTTGGCGCACGACCGCGTGATCCGCCGGGGCCTGCGTCGTCGCAACGTCACCCGGACGGGCGCCGAGGAGCTCGCCCGATTCGACGTACCGCGATTGGCCGACCTCTACGCCGAGCTCGGTTCGGACTTCGAGCTGTCGATCGACGTGAAGGATCGGGCCGCAGCCGAGCCCATCGTCCAGCTGGCGAGGGCGGCGGGCGACGGCGCGCCGGGCCGGCTGTGGCTCTGCCATCCGAGCGTCCGCTTCCTCGCCGAGCTTCGCCGGACCATGCCCGACGTGAAGCTCGTGCACTCGCGCCGGCGCCGGCACATCGAGGCCTCGCTCGAACGTCACGCCGCGACCCTCGCCGAGTCAGGCATCGACGCGATCAACCTCCACTACACGGAGTGGACCGCGGGCCTCGTCGCGCTGTTCCACCGCTTCGAGGTGCGCGCCTTCGCGTGGGACGTGCAGCAAGTTCGCCACCTGAGAGCGATGCTGGGCATGGATGTCGACGCGGTCTATTGCGATGACGTCGCTCGCATGGTGGCGACCGTCGCCGACTGGGCCGGGTCGCGCGACCCCGACCGGGACCGCTAGAGAAAACCGAGGTCCGTGACCGGCCAGATCCGCACGAACACGCGGCCCACGATCGACGATTCCGTGATCGCACCGAAGGCTCGCGAGTCCTTCGACGCGGTGCGGTTGTCACCCATCACGAACACGTCATCAGAGGGAACCGTCGTCGCCGGGAGATCGCCACAGGTCCCAGGGCTCGAGTTGAGTGCACACGTCTTGACACCATTCTGCAAGTAGGGCTCGTCGAGCTGGCGGCCGTTGACGAACACGACGCCGTTGTGCGCCTCCAGCGTCTCCCCCGGCAGCCCGACCACGCGCTTCACGAGGTCCTTGATCTTGCCGTTCGCGTCCTTCGCCTTCGGAGGCGTCTCGAACACGACGATGTCGCCGCGATTCACGTCGTGCACGCGGTAACTCAACTTGTTGACGAGGACCCGATCACCGACGTTCAGGGTCGGCTTCATCGACTCTGATGGGATGTAGAACGCCTGGAACAGGAACGTCTTGATCAGGAGCGCGATGAGCAGCGCGCTTCCGATCAGGATCGCCCACTCGATGATCGCTCGACGCGTCTTGCGTTTGGCGGGCGCCGGCTTCGCCGGCTGCCCGGTCTGCGGGCGCGAAGGGGTCTCGATCGTCTCGGCTCTGGGTGGAGACGTGGACGCGTCGACGCCCTGGTCGAGCTCGGTCATGGAGCCAACTTCACGGGCGCCCATCCTCGCACGCGGCGGGATCACCGGCGGTAGCGGGTGAGGAGCCTTTTCGCGGCTTCCGCCCCGACTGCTCGTAGCCCGGGGGGCGCCATCACCCGGGCCGCCGGCCCCAGCTGGAGGAGCAGCCGTTCCAGCCACGCTCGTTCGCTGACCGCAAGGACGACCCGCCACGAGCCGTCGGGCCTCTCTTGCGCCTCCTCGGACGGGTAGCTCTCCACCACCCACGCCGCCTCCGAAGCGAGCTCGAGCGTGACTCGTGGGTCCTCGGCGCGTGGGTGATACACGGTGTTCGCGAAATGGGCCGCGTCCTCACGGGCCGGCGGCTCGAAGTGGCTCCCGGTCGGTCGAACGGCGCGGATGCGATCCAAACGGAACAGACGCTCGTCGGCCGCCTGATGGCAGTAGGCAGCCGCGTACCAGTGGCCGAAGGCGTGGAACACCGACTGCGGGTCGATCTGGCGGGTCGTCGTGGCGTCGCGTCCGAACGAGTAGTAGTCGATCTCGACGCGCTCGTTCGCATCGGTGGCCCGACGCAAGGCATCGAGGAACGGCGGCTCCCCCACCTCGACCGCGAGCCCGTCGGCAGCGCCGACGACTCGAGCGAGCTTTTCGAGCGCAGTGGCGAGCGCGCCGTGCTCGTCGGATCCCGGAACTGCCAGCAACGCGCGGCCCGCTGCGAGCAGGGCGAGGCCTTCCTCAGCCGACAGCCGCAGCGGACGTTCGAAGTACTCGGCGAACCGGATCCACACGTGGCCGTCGACGATCTCGACCTCGATGAGCCGATCGGGTGTGTAGGGCGGGAGTCCGCACATCGGCAAGAGCCCGAGGTCGTGTTCGAGGCCTACCTCCGACACCCCGAAGCGCGCCGCGATGTCGGTGAGGGCGGCGCCGGGGTGCTCGGCGATCCAGGGCACGAGCGCGAGCACGCGCCGGAGCCGGGGGCCGGGCAGCGGCCGCGGGCTCACGTGTCGCTCCGAGCGAGCGCGTCGAGCCAGGCGCGCATCTCGTCGCGGAGCTCCGGGGGGGAGATGACCTCCGCGGCGTCCAGGAGCCCGAGGACGAACGATCTGAAAGCAGCGGTGTTCGTGACCGAGAGCTCCACCACGACGCTCCCGTCGTCTCGACGTTCGACGACCGCATCCTCACCGACCTGCTCCACGATCGCCGCGGCTTGCGCGGCGTCGACTGCAACGCGGGCGGAGACGACCTCCTCGTCGCCGTAACGCCAGGGTTCGTCGCCGAGCAGCGCCGCCGGCTCGAGGTGGGCCGGCGGCTCGAATGCCCGGGCCGGACCCGTCTCGACATCCCCTTCGATGCGGTCCACGCGAAACGACCGGCGATCGCCGCGGTCGTGGTCGTGGCCGACGACGTACCAGTGCCCGCGCCGGAACAGGATCCCCCACGGGTCGACGCGCCGCAGCTCGCCCCGATACGTGAACGTCACCGCCGCCCGCGAGCGGTACGCGTCGAACAGCGCGGGCAGCGCCGACACGGTCGGCAACGCGGCCAGGGCGTTCGCGGCTTCACCTTCCCGGCCGCCGAGCTTCCACAGCGCCTCTGCCGGCGCGGGCCCTCCCTCGAGGCGCACCGCAGTCACCGCGACGTGCAGCGCCGCCTGCTCATCCGGCGTGAGGTCCAGTGGTGGCAGGTAGTACTCGTCGGGCGGGATGCGATATCCCTGCTCCGGACCGAGGTCGTCGACCGGCTCGAGCCGGACCGGGATTCCGATGCCCCGCAGTGTCTCCTTGTCGCGCTCGAACTGACGGCGATGCGCGAGCTTGTCGTCCGGGTAGCCGGGCACGAGCTCGACGATCTCGTCCAGCGTGAGCGGCCGCCGCGTGTCGAGCAGCGTGGCGACGAGATTGGTGAGCCGCTCGAGCCGGTCGATCATGCGCTACCTGTCGCCGTCGCGAGCTCCGGCTCCTGCGATGACGGTCGGCAAAGCCGCCGTCATCGCGGGCGCGCACGATCGGCGGCCAGCACTCCGGCCGCGGCCGCCGCGAGGAACAGGGCGGGGTCGTCGGCGGCCGCTCGGCCCATCGAGGTGACCTCGAGGGCGTGGCGCTCGAACAGGTCGAGCACGTCCGGCGGCGTCACTTCGATCAGATCGTGGCGCTGCTCGATGCCCGCGTCCTCGAGGTCGGCCCGGAGGCGGGTGCCGTGATCGCCGGCGAGGTTCGGAACGGCCACCGCCACTCGCTCGCGACACGCGAGCCGCAGCGCCGTACGGGAGTGGTGCGAGAGCCCGACGTGGCGCGCCCGAGGATCGGCGAACGAGACCCGCAAGCAAGCGATGGGCTGTCCACCGAGGGCGACGGCGGCGTCGAGGATCGAACCCACCTCCATACCCGAGAATCCGAGCCGGCTGTTCGTACCCACGATGCCCGGTCCCATCGCGACGACCACTGCGTCGGCGCCAGCGGCGTGTCTGGCGACTGCGAGTGCGGAGAAGATCGACACGGCTTCGAAGTCACCGCCGAAGGCGTGACCGCACGTCACGGTGGCGTCGACGAGCCCGCGTTCTCGAAGCGCGAACACCAGGTCCGACAGCGCGAGCGGTAGCCCGGCGCCATCGGTCATCACGTACACCAGCCGCGCGTCAGGCGCGCGCTCCTTGAACGCGACGGCCGCCGCCGCGAGCTGACTGTGCAGCGCTGCGGCCACGACCGGCATACCGTCGACCGACTCGACCGCGGCCAGCTCTTCGAGGTGCTCTTCGGTGCTGCCGACGTCGGCTTGGAGGCTCGTGTAGCGGCCCTTGATGATGTGCCCCGGTCCCCGCTCCGCCCACGACTCGCGTTCGAGGTTCCAGTGCACGACGTGCCAGCCGCCCGTGCCGAGCCCGAGCTCGACGGCGGTGGTGTTGACGACGATCCGATCACCCACTGCCACGGTCCCGGTCAGCTGCGTCAGCACATACGCCGGCTCGGGGCCCTCGCCGAGATCGACTTCGACGCGCTGCAACCCCGGCCGCTCGACGAGCAGCCGCGTCACCTTCCCCGACCGAAACGACGGCATGACTGGAGGTTAGGGGCGGAAACCCGCAGGAGGGGCGGACACCGGTGGCAGCCCGCCCGTGTCCGCCAACGCGGCTACAGCGAAGAGATGAGCCGCTCGACGCGGTCGTCGCGCGCTTTGAACGGGTCCTTGCAGAGGACGGTGCGCTGGGCCTGGTCGTTCAGCTTCAGGTGGACCCAGTCGACCGTGTAGTCACGCTTGCGCTCCTTGGCCCGCTTGATGAACGCGCCCCGAAGTCGGGCTCGGGTGGTCTGGGGAGGGGTCGTCACCGCATTCTCGATGTCCCTGTCCCGAACGGTGCGCTGGAGCTGTCCGCGTCGCTCGAGGAGGTAGTAGAGCGAACGCGCGCGCGTCACGTCGTGATACGAGAGGTCGAGCAAGGCGATACGCGGGTGCGTCAGCGGAAGGTCGTGTCGCTTCCGGTACGCCTCGATGAGGTGGTACTTGATGACCCAGTCGACCTCGGTGTCGAGGGACAGCGGGTCGTCCTGCAGGCGGACCATGGCCTGCTCCCACATACGCAACGCCTGCTCCTCGAGCGGCGCGAGCCCGCGGCGCTTGGCGAAGCGCAGCGCGCGGTTGAGGTACTCGGCCTGGATCTCGATCGCCGACAGCTCGCGGCCGTTGGCGAGACGCACCCGGCGGCGGCAGGTCAGGTCGTGGCTGATCTCGCGGATGGCGCGGATCGGGTTCTCGAGCGTGAGATCACGCCAAGGGCTGGCGTCCTCTTCGAGCATCCTCAGGACCACCGAGGTCGCGCCGATCTTCAGGAACGTCGTGTACTCGCTCATGTTCGAGTCGCCGACGATCACGTGCAGTCGCCGGAAGCGCTCGGCGTCGGCATGAGGCTCGTCACGCGTGTTGATGATCGGTCGGGACCGGGTCGTGGCGCTGGACACGCCCTCCCAGATGTGCTCGGCCCGCTGGCTGACGCAATACATGGCCCCACGGGCGGTCTGGAGAACCTTTCCTGCGCCCGCATAGACCTGCCGGGTCACCAGGAACGGGATGAGCACGTCGGTGAACTTGGCGAAGTCGCCGTCGCGCTCGACGAGGTAGTTCTCATGGCAGCCGTAGGAGTTGCCGGCCGAGTCGGTGTTGTTCTTGAACAGGAACACCTCGCCTCGGATGCCTTCTTCGCGCAGGCGCTGCTCCGCGCTGCGTACGAGACCTTCGAGGATTCGCTCGCCCGCTTTGTCGTGCACGACGAGGTCGTCGATCGAATCGCACTCGGGCGTGGCGTACTCGGGGTGGCTGCCCACGTCCAGGTAGAGCCGGGCGCCGTTCTCCAGGAACACGTTGCTGGACCGACCCCACGAGACGACGCGGCGGAACAGATAGCGCGCCACCTCGTCGGGGCTCAGGCGACGCTGGCCGCGAAGCGTGCACGTGACCCCGTACTCGTTCTCGAGACCGAAGATTCGGCGCTCCACGTTCCTCCATTGTCGCCGTCGCAAGCTCCGGCTTTGCGGTGACGGTCAGCAAAGCCGCCGTCCCCGCGCGGAGCGTACTGGCACCGGGGCCACTTTCCGCGCCGGTTCGCCCCCGTACGCCGTAGGATCGCGTCCGCGGACCGCGGCAAGGGAGAATCCATGCCGATGCAGCGCCTCACCTGGGTCAGTGGGTCGTTCTCGGCCCATGTGCTACGGGCCCGTCTGCGCTCCGAAGGCATCGAGGCCGAGCTACGAGGCCCCGTCGACGGGCCGTACCTACTGACCGTCGGTGACATGGCCCGGGTCGAGGTGTACGTCCCTTCGGATCAGATGGAGGACGCGCGTCTCGTGCTGCTCGTCGATGAGGTGGATGCCGCTCTCGCGGCTCCGCGCGAATGGGGTGGCACCAGGACGACACCCGGCCCCTGGGCTCGGGGTGCGGCGCTGGCGTCGCTCGCCGCGGCCGTGGCCGCGCCGCTGATCCTCTACGCCCGCTTCGTCTGAGGCGGCGCGGGTCGACCGCGCCCTAGGCGGCGAGCGTGCGTGCCAGTTCGTCGCCTTTGATCCGCCGAAACGAACGTCCTGGCAAGCCACGCTGGAGCACGGCAACCTCGAGCTGCTCGGGAGTGAGCGGCTGCCCGTCGCTCTCCCCGAGCACGGACGCGCCGAGCTTGATGGCGTCGGACGCCGACAGCCCTGTCTCGTACCGAGCCTCGAGCATCTCGGCGATGCTCTCGGCCTGCCCGCCGAGAACCGTGTACCCCTCTTCGTCCTGCACGGTGCCGTCGTACAGGATGTGGAAGAACTCATCATCCGCTTGGGTGTCGCCGACCTGGGCGACGAGGATCTCGACCTCGTACGGCTTCATCTCGTGGGTGAACACCTGCCCGAGCGTCTGCGCGTATGCGTTGGCGAGCGAGCGGGCGTTGACGTCCTCGCGTGAGTACGAGTACCCCCTGAGGTCCGCCTGCCGGACGCCCGCGATCTTGAGCATCTCGAACTCGTTGTACTTGCCGACGCCGGCGAACGCGATGCGGTCGTAGATCTCGCTGGTCTTATAGAGCGTGCGCGAAGGATTTTCGGCGACGATGACGATGCCGTCTGTCGCTTCGAGGGCAATGAGGCTGCGGCCGCGCGCGATGCCTTTGCGCGCGTAGTCGGCGCGGTCCTTCATGACCTGCTCGGGCGACACGTAGAAGGGCATCGTCATAGTCCCGCGCCCTCCTCTCGCCCGCCGAGGAGCGTTTGGGCGCGCTGGCCGACCTCGTCGTCGGTCAGACCCCGATACCCGTCGGGGTTGATCACGGCGACGGTCGGAAAGATGCGTCGCACGAGGTCGGGGCCGCCGGTCGCGATGTCCTCGTCGGCGGCCGCGAACAGCGCACGTACCGCGAGGTCGGTGGCTTCGTCCGCACTGAGACCTTCGCGCCACTGTGCCTTGATCCAGTTCTTGGCGTGGACGCCACCGGAGCCGTTGGCCTGGAAGTCCGCCTCTTCGTACTTGCCGCCGGTGGGGTCGAAGCTGAACACGCGGCCGTTGCCCCGCCGCTCGTCGTACCCGGCGAACAGCGGTACGACGACGAGCCCCTGGAGCGCAGCGGGGAAGTTCGCCCGAACCATCTGCGAGAGCTGGTTCGCCTTGCCTTCGAGCGAGAGAGGCTCGCCTTCGATCTTCTCGTAGTGCTCGAGCTGGGTCTGGAACAGCCGCACCATCTCGGCGCCGGGTCCGGCAACACCTGCGATCGCGACACCGGAGTGGCGATCGGCGCGGAACACCTTCTCGATGCGCCGGCTGGCGATTTGGGTGCCCGCGGTTGCGCGCCGGTCGCCTGCGAGCACGACACCGTCCGCGTACCGAATGGCCACGACCGTGGTGCCGTGCGTCAGCTCGAGCTGAGGTGCTTGGCTTCCTGGTCCCTGGGTCGATGCGGCAGCGACTGCTTCGGACGGACCGAGCCGGCGCAGCAACTCGACGAACGACGGTCCCGGGTCGAATTCGGGCCCGAACACAGGAAGCGGGCGCTCGTTCATCGCCGAGCGAGCCTACACGGGCGTTGTCTCAGCGAACGCGGCCGAACAGTCGCCAGAACCGCAGCACACGCCGAAGTCGTCGAACGCGTCGCTCGTCGTCCATGCCTTGCAGCACTTCGGCCGACGGCAACCGGTTCTGCGCCGCTGCAGCCTGAGCGTGGGCCCGGGCGTACTCCCCCGCCACCGGCCCTGGTGGAACTCCGCCACCGGAGATCCCGGGATACGCCATACGCGCAGCCTACGCCGCACTCCCCCGCAACGCGAGCGCCCGTCCGCGGGCAAGCCGCTCCCATTTGGTGCGCTGCGACCGGTGCTTGGCGTCGGCGCTGACATAGCGAGCAGCGCGCTTGAGCAGATCGGTGTCTTCCCGGAACAGTCCGAGCGCGTTGTTGCAGCGCACACACAGCAGACCGCGGATCTCGCCCGTGCCGTGGTCATGGTCGACATGCAGCGAGATCCCCGGGGTGGGAGGGCTCTCGCAGATCGCACACACACCGCCCTGCGCTTCGAGAATGCGGTTGTATTCGTCAACCGTGAGGCCGAACTTGTTGCGCAGATGAATCTCGCGCAGCTGCTCAAGGCGACGGTCACGGTTCTTCTCGCGCCACGCTTTCACTCGATCAGGATTTGCGCGCTGCCATGCTCGAACGCGCGCAATCTCCTTTTCCCGATTGAGCCGATATCGCTTCAGTCGCAGTGCGTTTGTGCACGCTTTGCACTCAGGCCTACGACTGTCGCGTGCCCCGTTCCGGTAGAAGTCGTCGATGCGCTTCAACGCACCGCACTTCTTGCAACGCTTCATGCTCGGAATTGTACGAAGCAGGTATGACAGCTATGTCTATAGAGCTTAAATCAGCGGACGAGCAGCGCTCTATTCTCCGCCCTTCTGAACATAGCTTTTTACGAAGTCCTCCGCATTCTCCTCGAGCACGCTGTCGATCTCGTCGAGAAGATCGTCGAGCTCTTCCTTGATCTTCTCGCCCTGCTTCGGGGGCGCGAGGTCTTCGACTTCTTCTTCGACGCGTTCCTTCGGTGCCGGGCGCTGCTTGCGCTCTCGTTCGGGCATGGGGGGTGACCTCCTACGACGCCAGCCGAGCCACCAGCTCGGCCGGGGTCGTGCACTCCTCGAACAACGACGCGACGTGGGCCTGCGTTCCCCGCAGCGGCTCCATCATCGGGATGCGTCGCAGTGGATCGCTGCCCACGTCGAGGATGAGGCTGTCCCAGTTGGCGGCCACGACCGCGTCGGCCCACTTGGCCAGGCACTGGCCTCGGAAGTATGCACGGGTGTTCGCAGGCGGTTCGGTCATGGCGGTCGTCACGTCGGGTTCCTCGACCAACCGCTCGACCTTACCCGCCCGCACCAGCCGTTCGAACAACGACTTCTCAGGGCGCACGTCATGGTATTGGAGGTCGAGCAGCGCCAGCTTCGGGTCCTCCCAATCGATGCCGTCACGCTCGCGGTACGCGTCGAGCAGCTCCAGCTTCGTGACCCAGTCCAGCTGTCCGTTGAGCGTCATCGGGTCGCGCTCGAGCCCTGCGAGCGTCGACTCCCACCGGGCGAGCACCTGCTGCCCGAGCTCCTCGCCACCACACGCTTCGAGGCCGACATCGTCGGCGTACTTCTGAGCGAGGCGAAGGAACTCCCACTGCAGGTCGACCGCGGAAATCGTCCCTCCGTCGACGAGCTCGACAGTCGCCCGCAGCTCAGGATCGTGGGAGACGGCGCGCATCGCGGGAACGGGCGAAACAATCGAGTAGTCCTTGTCGATGAAGTCGTCTTCGATCATCGCCAGCAGAACGGCGGTCGTTCCGACTTTCAGGAACGTCGCGACTTCACACAGGTTGGCGTCACCGACGATCACGTGCAGCCGCCGGTACTTCTGCGGGTCGGCGTGCGGCTCGTCGCGGGTGTTGACAATCGGGCGCTTCAGCGTGGTCTCGAGGCCGACCTCTTCCTCGAAGAAGTCTGCGCGCTGGCTCAGCTGGTAGCCGGTGTGCCCGGTGCCGTTCTCCCCCCCGACCTTGCCCGCGCCGGTGAACACCTGCCGGGTGACGAACCACGGCAGCAGGTGCCGAACCAGCGTGGCGAAGGGCACCGCCCGGTCGACCAGGTAGTTCTCGTGGCAGCCGTACGAGTTGCCCTTCCCGTCGGTGTTGTTCTTGTAGACGACGATCTCCTGCCCCGAGCCGAGGAGGTGTCTGGCCGCCTTCATCGAACGGGCGAGGATCCGCTCCCCCGCCTTGTCGGCGCAGACGAGCTCGAGCACGTCGGCGCACTCCGGCGTCGAATACTCCGGATGCGCATGATCGACGTAGTAGCGCGCACCGTTGGTGAGCACGGTGTTGACGAGGTGGGTCTCGATCTCCGGCGGCGACGCACCCTCACGGGCGAAGCCGCGGGCGTCGCGGCCCGGTGATTCGTCCTCGAAGTCCCAGCCCACCTTGCGGTGCTCGACGTAGGCGTTGATGAGCATCGACGAGGCCAGCACCGGGTTGGCGTCGGTTGCTCCGCGAAGCGCGACGCCGTATTCGGTCTCGATCCCACAGACCTTGGGCACGGCCACGGCGTTCAGCCTACCCGTACGCCCTTACTTCCCTTGCGCCCTCGCACAGCGTTGCTTGGTCGCCGCAGGTCAGAGGTATTGCCCGGTGGTGACGCGCTCGATCTGCCGGCCGCCACCGGTGCCCTCGTCGTCGGCGAGCAGCGTGCGCACGAAGACGATGCGCTCGCCCTTCTTCCCCGAGATCTTCGCCCAGTCGTCGGGATTCGTCGTGTTCGGCAGGTCCTCGTGCTCGCGGTACTCCTGCCGGATCGCGTCGATGAGGTCGGCGCTCGAGATGCCCTTCTCGCCCCCGGCGATCTGCCGCTTGATCGACATCTTCTTCGACCGCCGCACGACGTTCTCGATCATGGCGCCGGAGGCGAAGTCCTTGAAGTACAGGACTTGCTTGTCGCCGTTCTGGTAGGTGACCTCGAGGAACCGGTTGTCCTCGTCGTCGGCGTACATCCTGTCGACCGCGGCTTCGATCATCGACGCAACCGCCTGCCGCCTCCCGCCGTGCTCCGTGCTCTCCTCGTCGGCGATCGGCAGCTCGTCGCGCAGGTAGCGACTGAAGATCTGGCGCGCTGCCTCTCGGTCGGGACGCTCGATCTTGATCTTCACGTCGAGCCGGCCGGGCCGAAGGATCGCGGGGTCGATGAGGTCTTCTCGGTTCGAGGCGCCGATCACGATGACGTTCTTGAGGCTCTCGACGCCGTCGATCTCGGCGAGCAGCTGCGGGACGATCGTGCTCTCGATGTCGGAGGAGATGCCTGACCCGCGCGTGCGGAACAGCGAATCCATCTCGTCGAAGAAGACGATCACGGGCACGCCTTCCTCCGACTTCTCCCGAGCCCGCTGGAAGATGAGCCGGATCTGGCGCTCGGTCTCGCCCACGTACTTGTTGAGCAGCTCCGGGCCTTTGATGTTGAGGAAGTACGAGCGCGTCGTGCTGTCGCCCGTCTTCTCCGCCACGCGCTTCGCGAGCGAGTTGGCGACCGCCTTCGCGATGAGCGTCTTGCCACAGCCGGGCGGGCCGTAGAGCAGGATCCCCTTGGGCGGCTGCAGCTGGTGCTCCTGGAAGAGATCTGCATACAGATACGGAAGCTCGACGGCGTCCTGGATCTGCTCGATCTGGTCGTCGAGCCCACCGACATCGCCGTACGTGATGTCGGGCACTTCTTCGAGGATGAGCTCGTCGACTTCGGGACGTGGCAGCCGCTCGACCAGCACACCCGATCGGGTCTCCATCAGCAGGTGGTCGCCGGCGCGGAGTCGCTCGCCGAACAGGCCGGTGCCGAGCTCGCAGACGCGCTCCTCGTCGGCCCGCCCGACCACGAGCGCGCGTCGGCCGTCTTCGAGCAGCTCCTTCAGCGTGACGACCTCACCGGCGACGTCGTGGCCGCGCGCGAGCACGACGTTGAGCGATTCGTTGAGCACGACCTCCTGGCCCCGCTGGAGCTCGTCGACGTCGAGCTCGGGATGCAAGGCGACGCGCATCTTGCGGCCGGCCGTGAACACGTCGACGGTGCCGTCGTCGTTGGAGGTGAGGAACGTCCCGTAAGCCGACGGCGGCATCGTCAGCTTCTCGACCTCTTCGCGCAGCGCGCCGATGTGCTCGCGCGCCTCGCGCAAGGTGGCCGAGAGCTTCTCGTTCTGGGAGACGGCCTGCGCCAGCTGGCCCTTCGTCTCGAGCAGCCGCTCCTCGAGCGTCCGCACCCGCTTCGGAGCGTCCTGCAGCCGACGCCGCAGGACGACGACTTCCTCCTCCAGCGCCTTCACCTGCTGCTGGAGCTCACCAACCTGGCGTTCGTATTCTCCGAGGCGTCGCTCGTGCTCGGAGGCCACGTGACCACCTCCCACTGCGGACGGGCACTCGCCGCGCACCCTACACCCGGGTTCTTACGATCCCGGGGCACTTTGAGGCCTCAAAATTTACCCTATCTGCGCTTGACAAATTGACGGGATAACCTCGGTTCCGTACTCTGGTCCTGGAACGCTCATCAGAGCGCGGCGGGACCGGAACCCCCGAACCTGAACGCTCGAGACGACCGAGACAAGGAGACGGACGTCACGATGAAGGTCTGGATCGATCAGGACCTCTGCACCGGCGACGGCCTCTGCGAGGAGATCGCACCCGACGTGTTCACGCTGCTCGACGACGGCCTCGCCTACGTCAAAGAGGGCGACAAGGTCTTCGAGAAGCCGGGCGGTGCCGAGGGGCTCGCCAACGTGCCCGGTGGGATGGAGGAGGCGGTCATCGAGTCGGCCGAGGAATGCCCCGGTGAGTGCATCTTCATCGAGGTCGACTAGGACTCGCGCCCCGCAACACGAAGTTCACGAGGCCCGGACCCCTGCCCGGGGCCCGTCGCGTCTGTCTGGCGCCGTCGCAAGCTCCGGCTCTGCTTCTCTGTCGCCCTCGCATGCTCGGGCTTTGCAACGGCAGTCGGCAAAGCCGCCGTCGCCGCGTCAGCCCTCGGTAGCGTCGCCGCCCCAACCGGCCCTCGTCTTCGGCACGGCCTGGGCGATCGTCTCCGACGGAGACAGGTCGAACCTGCTGTCATCGTCGTCGCTGTTCATCCACCGGAAGATGAACCCGAGGCTTCCGACCGTGACCAGGGTTCCGCCGATGAAAGCCACAAAGAACGCGACGATCGGCCACACAGCATCGCTGCCGGACATGCCGCTCGCGGACGAGTCGGACTGCGTGATCGCTTAGGCCATCCAAACGACCCCGATGGGAATCATCACGACACCAAGTACGAGCACTGCGCCCCAGATCTTCCGGCTCATGCCCGCATCGCACTCCACCGCGCGGTCGCGGTCCTGAGTAACGACTACTCAAATCCTCACTCGTCCTCGCTAGCCGACCAGGCATGGGCCCGCGCCGACGGCCGACTGCCCGCCGCCGTTCAAAACGGGTCCGAGCACGGCGTCGAACTCGGCGCGTGTGAGCGCGTACGCAGTGGCGTCCTGGCCGGGGTCGATCGCGAACGCCACCCCCACCACGCGACCCGATTGATCTACCAGCGGACCGCCCGAGTCTCCGGGGCGGAGCTCGGCGGCAATCACGAACACTTGCCGCCTCGTCCGCCCCGTGCGGTAGATGTCGGTGCCGGCGGCGTTCACGGTCTCGGCGATCCGCGCCGGCGAGATCACGAGAGGCCCACCGCCCGGATAGCCGAAGACCCCGCCCGCCATGCCGTCCCTCCCGTCGGCCCGCGGCAGCGCGAAGAGACGGAGGTTGCGGATGCGCAGCACCGCGACATCGCGGCCCGGATCGAACGCGACGACGGTTGCGGCGAGGCGCCGGCCGTCGTTCGTTTCGACGTGCGTGTTGCGCTCCCCCGAGACGACGTGCGCGTTGGTGACGACGAGGTCCGAGCCCGCCACCCACCCGCTGCCGGCTTGGATCTGGTCGCACGCTTCGCCTTCGACTCGGACCGTCGAAGACGCGACGCGCGCGGCAACGTCGGGAGCGAGGGCCTTCGTCGGCGGCGCGCCGACATCGCCGGGACCATTGAGCCGGGAGAAGACCTCCGGGAACGGTCCTTCGGCGACCCTTCGGCCCAGCCGCTCGGCCTGTGGAGGTGGGTCGGGGGCGTAGCGATTGATTGCGCGGACGATCTGCGAGTCGCGGGCGGCGCGTGCCGGCCAACCTGACGCGCTCGTCAAGGCCGGTACGAGCAACCACACCGCAACGAGCACTCCGATCACGCCGACGACGGCGCCACCGATGCGATCGCTGCGATGGACCCCGGCGCGTGCGGGAAGACGGCGACGGAGCGCGATGCCCACCGCAAAGCCCAACGCTTGGCCGGCGCTGGCGAGGACCAGGAAGAACGCGAGCGCGATGAGAAGCCGCGTCTGGGACGGCTGCGAGCTCAACGGGTCGAGCACGTCGTCGACGAAGGCGACGGCGAGCGTGACACCGATCGCGAGCCCGACCCACGACGCGACGCGTGCCACGAACCCGAGCCGGTACCCGAAGTAGCCGGCCGCGCCCGCCGCGGCCACGATCACGACGTCGAGGACGTTCACTCGCCAGGAACGAGCAGGCGCGCGTGGGTGAGGAACCCGGTGTGGGCGACCATCCGGTGCTCAGGTCGGACCGATTGGCCGTCGACGTGCCAGTGACGCTCGAGCACCTCGAGCGTGTCGATCATGCCGAACGCCGACGAAGCCAGCTCCTCGCGCAGGCGCGCGACCTGGCCGATCGTCGGGAGGTACGAAAGCAGGATGCCGCCCGGCCGCAGCGCGGCCTGGGCGTGCTTGACCGCGCGCCACGGTTCGGGAAGGTCGAGCAGGACCCGGTCGAGATCGTCGACCTCGATCCCCCCGTAGGTGTCGCAGACCTCGATGTCGAGCGGCAGGTCCGCCCCCAGGAAGCCCTCGATGTTCCGTCGGGCGCGGTCGGCGAAATCGCCGCGGATCTCGTAGCCGGTCAAGTGGCCGGTGGGACCGATCGCGCGCAAGACGGTCATGGTCAGGCCGCCGGAACCGATGCCGGATTCGAAGACCCGTGCGCCTGCGAACAGGTCGGCGAGGATGAGAATCGGGCCAAGATCCTTCGGATAGATCACCTGCGCACCCCGCGGCATCTTCAGGACGTACTCCGCCAGCGTGGGGCGCACCGCGATGAGCTTTTTGCCCAGCGACGTGCGCACGGTGACGCCTTCCTCGTGCCCGATGATCGCCGAGTGCGGCACGACTCCCGCGTGCGAGTGGAAGCTGCCCTCCTCGGTCAAGGTGACGAGGTGCCGGCGGCGCTTCGAGTCGACCAGCAGCACACGATCGCCGACAGTGAACGGACGACGCATGGCGCTATCCCCGCTCGCGCGGCATGACGTCGACCGACTCGCCGACCGCGCCGACGCGGTCACGCAGCCGGCAGAACGCGCAGACGTCGCCCGTCGTCGGTGAACCACATCTCGCGCACGGCTGCAGGGACGCTCGTTCTTCGTCGGCCTCGTCGACGAAGCGGTCGTGCGCTCGGTCGATGAATCCGAACAGGAACGAGGCCTTGGCGCCGGGCGAGCGGTCCTCGAGCGCGTTCAGCACGTCTTTGTATCCGAGGTGCCGGTTCCCTTCGGCCATCGGACACTCTTCGACTTGGTAATCGATGCCTCGCAGCACGCAATACGCGGCCGTCTCTCGTTCTGCCAGCCGGTAGAGCGGCTTGACCTTCCGTACGAAGCCGGGCGCCTCCGGCAGAACCGGATGCTGCCGACCGAGATAGCCGGCCTCCCAGCGCAGGACGTTCCCGAGCAGCACCGCCGCCTCGTCGTCGAGGTTGTGACCCGTCGCCACGACGTCGTAACCACGCTCGACCGCCACCGCGTTGAAGAGGTGACGTTTCGACAAGCCGCAGGCCCCGCACGGCGCTCGGTGGGTTGCGGCCGCCGCTCCCGGAACGTCGTACCCGTAGTCGCCCGCCAGGTCGACCTCGTGGAGCTCGAAGCCACGGTCGTGGGCGAACGACCGCGCCGCGTTTCCCGAGTCCTGAGAGTACTCGCCGATGCCGAGGCCCAGGTAGAGACCGTCGGCGCGATAGCCGAGGTCGACGAGGAGGTCCCACAGCGCCAGCGAGTCCTTGCCGCCGGAGACAGCCACGAGGAGCCGATCGCCGGCGTGGATCATGTCGTGCTCGTCGACCGCCCGGCGAACCTGCTCGCGGCAGTGGTGCAGGAAATGCGAGCGGCAAAAGGCGGCGTTGTGACGCCGGATGTCGATCACCGCCGGGCCTCGGCAGACGCGGCATTTCATGTCGCGCCCCCCGAGGTCACCGGTCGGATCTCCACGACGTCGGCGTTGGCCAGGCGCGCGTCGCGTGTGACGAGGGTGTCCCCCTGGATCACCAGGACCGACTCGGGATTCAGCTGCAGCCGCTCGAGGAGCGCGGACACAGTGAGCGGTCCCGGCACCTCGAGTTCGCGCCGCGGGTTGCGCAGCACCACCTTCACAGCCTCCCAGGCTACTGAGGGTGCTTACTGTGCAGGCTCCGCGTTCTGCTCGGCCTCCGCAGGGATCGTGCGAATCTCGAGGCGCTCCCCCGGTTGCAGCTCCGCCTGGTACACGAGCTCCGGTTGCTCGGTCAGCGCGCGGCGGACGAGCACGAGCGCGCCGGCGCTGATGCCGGCCAGCAGCCAGGGTCGTGAGCCTTCGCGCAGCCCGCGGCGCAGGCCGGTGCGCGCGATGCGCACGAGCACGCTCATACGCGCCGCACCTCGACGATCGTGCGGCGCTTGCGTCCCTTGCGCCGGCCGAGCCGGTAGGCAACCAGGACGAGAAGCACAGCGCCGACGACGATCGCGCCGATCCCTACGCCCCGGGCCTTCTGTGCTCCGGGTTCCGTCGCGCCGCGCAACTCCTGGAACTTCGCTTCGAGGTCGGCACGCGTGACCGGCCTGTCCACCCCGGGGCGGGTTTGCGCACGAGCATCGCTCATCGGTCGGAACCCCTTCGTTCACGCCGGTCGCGCCCGGCACTGCGTGCCTGCCACGTGATTCCGGCGCCGATGAGGAGCGCGACGAACACGATGCCATAGGGCGCCCACGACCAGTTACCGCTGAAGGTCGTGCCGGTCTCGTCCTGGAGCGCGCGCAAAGCCGACGTCGCCAGGAGCAGCACTCCGACCCCGAGCAGCAACGCCCCGAGCAACCCGAACACGATGTACCGACCCAACTGCTGGAGCGGGATGACCGTCTCCTGCCGGAAGTACGCGACGATCAGCTCCCACAACTCCCGCACGACCTGCGGGAGCGGCGCAGTCTCATCAGTCGGGCGCGACGCCCGATCGTTCACGGTGGCTCCTCCGGTTCGCCTCGACTGGGGGCGGATTGTCCCCGCCGCCGTGGTCACCAGTCAACGGCCGGCTCCCGGCGACGGCGGTGTGGGCATGGGGACGAGTTGGTCGGCGGGTGGCGCGTCGGGGAACGTGCCGACGATCTCGGCGACACGCGACCGGTACGCGATCCCATTGCCTTCGCTGAAGTTCCCGTTGGCAATGAACGCGAATCGGACGGAGCGGCCGAGATCGATGACCGCCGCCAACCCCGTGACGCCTTGCAGCGAGCCGGTCTTCCCCCGTAGCTTCCCGACCAGTCTGGATCCCCGCAGCTCGTCATCCAGCGTGCCGGTCTGCCCGGCGACGGCAAGGCCGTCCCAGAGGGCCCGGAACTCCGGTCGCGCCCCGAACGTGAACGCGGACAGCAGCGTCGTGCACGACATGCGGTCACCGTGATCGAGGCCCGAACCGTCGACGAGCGCGAGCCCTTCGACGGGGATACCGAGCTCGCGCAACTTGTCGCCGGTGACCTTCGTGCCCGCTGCTGTCGCGCCTTGACCCGCGACCTTGACGCCGAGTTCCCGTGTGATGAGCTCGGCCGCGAGGTTGTCGCTGATGCGAAGCATCGATGCGACGAGCTGTGACAGTGGCGCGGACTGCACCGCCGCGACCGCCGTCACCTGACCGGGCGCGTTCGAGTGGCCGGGCAGCCCCCCGACGGCGACGCCGCGGTCCTTCAGCAGCCGGGTGAGCTCGCCGGCGGCGAACACCGCCGGGTCGTCGACGGGCACGGGCTTGGGCCTGAACGCGCTGAACCCATGGTTGACCGTGAGCGCACCCAACGGACCGACCTGCCCGTCGGTGCGGTAGGAGTCTTTCCACGTCGGGATATACCGCAAGGTCTCGTAGCGCGAGTCGTCGCCCTGGATGCCACCGGGGATGTTCCGTACTCCCGCGGCGACGATCGAGTCGGCCAGCCCCACCAGCGAGGTCGTCACCGCGTCCCTCGTCCTGGGGTCCGATGCCAAGAGCGCCTGGAACTCGGGTGTGGCGAGCCCGGGATCGCCCGAGCCGACAAGCCACAGGCGTTGGACGCTGCCGTTGGCGGGGGCCGCGGGCGCGACGGCCTTCGTCTCGTACTTGAAGTCGGGTCCGAGCGTGCTCAGCGCGGCGAGAGCAGTCGCGACCTTCTCCGTCGATGCCGGCGCCATGGCCGCGTCGGAGTTGCGGGCGGCGATCACGCCCGCACCGGTGGTCACCGCGATGCAGCTTTGGTTGCTACCCATCTCTCCGTCGAGGCGCGCCTGGAGATGTTGCGAGCCGACGGCGTCGACGAGCGGCTGCGGAATTCGCCGCGGCGACCACAGCGGCGTGGCAAGGCGTGACGACGGCGTCGCGGCGGGCGCGTCGTCCTCGCGCAGACCGAAGTACGCGCATCCAGCGGCCGCAGCGACGAGAAGGAGCGCGAGTACCCGCCGGCCCGCGACGGCTCCGGAGCTCACAGGCCTCTCCGCTGCCGGTACCTCGCATAGCGCCAAAGGTGTGCAAGCGCGGCCACGGCACGATGTGACGACGGGTAGCAAAGCCTGCCTGTGGCACGCACCGTGCGCGGGCCCGGGTTGTCCGGGTATGCGACGGCGAGCTCGGTGGCCGTGAGGATCGGCTTGCCGGTGGCGTCCGAGATGTCGGCGGCGGCGCGCGCGAACCGCTCGTCCTGGCGCTCGTGGTAAGCGACGATGCGGTCGAGCCCGTGCTCGGGATAGAAGCGGCCGGTGCGGAGCAGGCGGGCCTGGTTCGACTGGATGCCCAGTCCGAGGTAGACGATCGCGTCGACGGCGTCCTCGGTGGCCATGAGCTCCATGACCTCTGGAATCGTGTCACGCGTCTCGGCGCCGGCGAGGTCGACCGGGTTGTTGCGGCTCCAGCGGGGCGGGAGCTTGGCATCGATGGCGGCGCGCAGGTCCTCGGGCAGCGCCAGCAGCTCGAGGCCGGCTCGGGCGATCGCGTCGGCCGTGACCACCCCCCAGCCGCCTGCAGTCGTGAGCACTGCGACGCGCGGGCCGCGCGGCAGCGGCTGCGTCGCGAAAGTGGCGGCAGCCTCGAACGCCTCCTCGACCGTGGCCGGACGCGTGGCGCCCGCCTGGCGGCACATGCCGTCGAAGATGCGCTCGTCGGAGGCGAGGGCGCCCGTGTGTGACGCGGCCGCGCGCTGGCCCCCGGTCGTCGTGCCCCCCTTCAGCAGGACCAGCGGCTTGCGCCGGGCGACGGCCCGGATCCGGTCGAAGAAGACGCGACCGTCGGTGACGCCCTCGACGTAGGCGAGCGCGACCGCGGTTTCGTCATCGTCGCCGTAGTACTCGAGGAAGTCCGGCACCGTCACTGCCGCCGCGTTCCCGGCCGAGACGGCGCGGCTGACACCGACGCCGGTGACCCCGGCGTAGTTCTGGAACGACGAGACGAAGTTCCCTGACTGACTGACGATGGCGATCCGCCCCGCCGGTGGGTACGGCGCGACGATCTGCGCGCACAGCGACGCCGGTGTCGAGACGACGCCCTGCCCGTTCGGCCCCACGAGCAGGAGGCCGAGATCGCGCGCCGTCGCCACGAGCTCGCGTTCGGCGGTGCGGCCGTCCTCCCCGGCCTCGCCGTACCCCGCCGACGTCACGAACGCAGCGCGCACACCCTTCGACGCGCACGCTTTCAGCAGGTCGAGGTTCACCGAGGCCGGCGTGCACACGAACACGAGGTCCGCGGCGCCTTCGGGGAGCTCGTCGATCGACGTCAGAACACGCTGGCCGAGGATCTCGCCGCCTTCGGGGTTCGTCGCGAAGACCGCGCCCGGATAGTCGTGGCGGAGGATGTTGTGCAGCGCGACGAACCCGAACTTGCCCGGATGGCTCGAAGCGCCGGCGACGACGACGCCGCGCGGCTCGAACAGCGCCCGCCATTGCTCCCGCGAGGGTGCGCTCACGCCGAGACCTCGACCAGCGCGTCGACGGCGACAGGCTGCCCTTCCACGACGACGAGCGGGTTCACGTCGACCGAGACGATCTCGACGCGGGTGTCGGTGAGACGAGAGAGCGCGAGCACGATCTCGGTCACTGCGCTCCGGTCGACAGGAGGCTCGCCTCGGAACGGCCCGAGCAGCACCTGCCCCGCGAGGTCGTCGAGCATCTCGGCGGCGTCGACAGCGTCGACCGGCGCGAGCCGGAACGCCACGTCGCCCACCGCCTCGGCGACCACGCCGCCGAGGCCGACCATGACGCACGGTCCGAACTGCGGGTCGCGATGAACACCGGCGATGAGCTCGCGACTGCCGCGCGCCAGGGGCGCGACGAGCACACCGACGTCGCCGTCGTCGGGTCTCGCCGCCGCGAGGAGTGCCTCGGCCGCTTCTCGCACGTCGTCGTGGGTACGCAGCCCCAAGCGCACGAGGCCGCGCTCGGTCTTGTGCGCGACGCCTTCTCCGCACAGCTTCAGCACCACGGGCTGGTCGGGCGCGCCGAGCTCGTGTGCGGCCGTAACGGCGTCGTCGGCCCTCGCGACGAGGCGCTCGGTGAGCACCGGCACGCCTACTGACGCGAGCAAGTGCTTCGAGTCGTATTCCGAGAGGGTGCGGGTGGCCGTGTGGGTCACACCGCCGCGGCCCGACCCTGCCAGAACTCGTCGCGCAGGACCCGTTTGAGGAGTTTGCCGGCGTCGGTGCGCGGGAGACCATCGCGGAGCTCGTACTGGCGGGGCCGCTTGTATCGCGCCACGCGCGATTCGACGAAGGCACGCAGCTCCTCGAGGTCGATCGACTCGTGTGGCTTCCCCTGGATCACCACGTACACGCTTTCGCCCCATTCGTCGTCGGGGATGCCGAACACAGCGGCGTCGAGCACCTGTGGGTGCGCGTAGAGAACGGCTTCCACCTCCGCCGGGTAGATGTTCACCCCGCCGGAGATGATCATGTCCTTCTTGCGGTCGCAGATGTAGAGGTAGTCCTCGTCATCCCGGTACGCGACGTCGCCGACGGACTTCCATCCGCCGTCGGACAGCTCGGCAAGCTGCTCGTCGGTGCGGTGGTATCCGTCCATCGCCAACCCGGTGCGGATGAAGAGCTCGCCGGGCTCACCGACCTCGGCGTCGGTGCCGTCGTCTTTCACGAGCTTCACCTCGATGCCGCCATACACCTTCCCGCACGAACCCGGCTTGCGCAGCTGGTCGAAAGGCTTGAGCACGGTCACGATCCCGAGCTCCGTCGACCCGTAGACCTCGTAGAGAAAGCCGTCGCCCAGCTTCTCGACGACCTCCTGCTTGAGCGCGTACGGCACCGGGGCCGCGTTGGCGATCAGGCACCGCATGGACGACAGGTCGGCGCGGTCGAGCTTGCCGGGCGGGAGGCTGACCAACCGCTTGAGCTGCGTAGGCGCCGAGAACGTGTTCGTCACGCGGTGCTCCCTCACCAGGCGCAGCCACGCGGTCGGGTCGAACTTCCGCAGGATGACGATGGGACAGCCGAGTGTGTGGCTGATCACAGCGAACGCGAGCGGACCGGAGTGGTAGAGCGGACCGGTCGTGATGTGCACCTCGTCTCCCGGTCGCAGCCCCAGCTCGCCAAGGAGCGAGCCCACGATCACCGGATCGCTCGTCGTTCGGAGCGCGCCCTTGGGTTTCCCGGTGGTGCCCGACGTGTAGAGCATCTGCGCGCCCACGGTGTCGGCGTCGACGTCGGTCTCTTCGTCGCCCGGCTCCGTGTCCGGCTCCGCGGCGATCACGTCGTCCCATGCCTCGAAGCGGGGTGGAACGTCACCCCCGTAGGTGACCACCCCGCGCACCTTGGGGATGCGGTGGCGGATCTCGGCGACGCGCGGCGCCTGCTCGGCGTCAACGACCACGAGCGTGGCGTCCGAGTTGTCGATCACGTACTGCATTTCGTCCGCGTTGAAGCGGTACGACAGCGGGACGGCGATCTGCCCCGCCTTGCGCGCCGCGTGGATCGTCGCCATCACCTCGAGCGAGTTCGGCCCGCACCAGATGAGCCGCTCGCCGCGCCGCATGCCCAGGGTGCGGAACGCGTGTGCCAGCCGGTTCACCATGGAGTTGAGCTCGGCGAACGACACCTCCGCCGGGCGCCCGCTACCCGCACTGTCGACGATCACCGCGGCGCGGTCACCACCGGCGTCGGCGTGCAACCGCAACAAATCCGGCGTCGAGCTCATCGAAGTCTCCCGTAAGGCGGTCGGTAGCCTACCGAAGTGCCTCGACCGGTCCCCTTACGCGGCGTCATCGAAGGCTTCTACGGCCCGCCCTGGTCGCACGAGGCGCGAGTCGCCGTGCTCGAGTTCCTCGCCGAGCGAGGCATGAACGCGTATCTGTACGCGCCCAAGAGCGATCCGAAGCACCGAGATCGTTGGCGCGATGCGTACGACGCCCACGAGTTGGCCCGTTTTGCAGAACTCGCCGAGCACACGAACCGACTTGGAGTCCGGTTCGGCTTTGCGCTGTCGCCTGGCCTCGACATCGACTACCGCGACGAGCCTGATCGCGGCGCATTGATCGAGAAGCTGGCTCCGCTGCTCGACGTCGGCGTCGAGTGGATCGTGCTCGCCCTGGACGACATCCCCAACCGTCCCGGCCTGGCCGGCGAGCAGGCCGACCTGACCGGTTGGCTGCTCGACGCGTTGCGCGCCCGCCGTCCTGCCACGCACATGACGCTGGTGCCGACCGAGTACGTGGGAACCAGGCCGACGTCGTACCTTCGGAGCCTCGCCGCCGGCCTCCCGTCCGATGTCGACGTCATGTGGACAGGGCCCACCGTCTGCTCTCCCGTCATCCGGGCCGACGATGCGCGTGCATGGACGGCCGCGCTCGGAGGCCGTCGCCCGGTGCTCTGGGACAACTACCCGGCCAACGACGGCACGATGGAACGTTCCCTGCATCTCGGTGCCTACCGCGGTCGTGAGCCGGAGCTCACCGACGAGCTCGGCGGGGTGCTCTGCAATCCCATGCTCCAAGCGCACGCATCGCAGGTCGCGCTGGCGACGGCGGCTGACTTCCTGTGCGCGCCGGAGCGCTACGACCCCGAGGCGTCATGGGATGCCGCCCTGAACGCGGTCGGCGGATCGCGCGCGCCGGCACTCCGAGCGCTGGCGGGTGTGTGCGCCGACGGCCCGCTTCTCGCGCCCGAGCACCTCGAAGCACACGCGCTCGTCACCGCCCTCGACGACGCCGCCGACGGCCCTGACTGGCCCGACGCCGTCACCGCGCTGCGCAACCACCTTACGGCGGTGCGCAAGGCACAACGCGCGTGGGCGGACGCACCCGCCGATCCGCTCGGCGTCGAGATCGAGCCCTGGCTTACGCGCGCTGCCGTCGAAGCCGAAGCCGGACTCGCGTCGCTCCGACTGATTCAGCATGTTCGACCCGTCGCCCGCCAGGACGACGACGGGCACGGAAAGGTCGCGGCACCGAACGCCGAAACCGCCATGCTCCACGCTTTCGCCGTGCTGTTCGCTTGGAGCGCGGCGCGGCGCGGTGAACATGTCGTCTTCGGGCCTCGCTTCGCGGTCTATCCCGCCGTCGTACAGCTCGACCGCGACGACGCTGCGCCCGGACTCGACATGGACCTGGCCCTGGTGGAAGACCGGTCGGCAATCGACCGGCTCTGCCGGCTGGCGCTGAATCGGTACCAGGAGTGGACCCAGCGAAAGCCGGCCCCACTCAAGGTCACGGTAGACGGGTCCCCGCTGCAACTCGCGCCAGACGCGACATTTCATGCCCCCGGTGGGCGCATGGTGCTCGTGCGAGACGCGACTGGCGTGACGGCACTTCGAGCGCCTGCGCAGGGACCGCCGTTCCCCGACAGTCGGCTCGATTGACTGCGTCGCGCACCCGTGCTGTCGGTGGTGATGCCCGCGCACAACGAGGCCGGATACCTCGAGACGGCTGTGGGCGACGTCCACGACGGCTTGAGCGCGCGCGGACTCGCGTTCGAGGTGCTCATCGTCGAGAACGGATCGACCGACGACACACCAGAGATCGCGCGCCGGCTCGCGGCCGACTACCCGGGTGTGCGTGTGTTGTCACGCGCGATCGCAAACTATGGCGCTGCCTTGCGTGAAGGGCTCACGGCGTCACGAGGTGAGTTCGTGATCACGTTCGATGTCGACTATTACGAGCTCGGCTTCGTCGATCAGGCGCTGGCGCTGCTCGAGTCGGGCGACGACGCGCCGGTCATGGTGGTGGCTTCGAAACGCGCGCCCGGATCGCAGGACGTGCGGCCGTGGCCGCGGCGTTTCGTCACTGCCGTGTTCAGCCGGCTCTTGCGGACCGGGTTCTCCCTGTCGGTCTCCGATACGCACGGGATGAAGGCGATGCGCCGCGCCCCCGTCGAGCTGCTCGTTCGGCGGTGCCGGTTCGCATCCGACTTGTTCGACACCGAGCTCGTGATCCGAGCCGAGCGCGCCGGTTTCCGGGTCGCCGAGCTCCCCGCGCGGGCGCAGGAACGCCGGCCGTCGCGCACCCCGATCTGGCGGCGAGTACCCCGGACTCTTTTCGGGCTTGTGGCGCTGCGCATCACGCTCGGGCGCGAGGGGCGCAGCAAGTGACACGAGTCGTCGCGACCGCAGCCCTCTGCCCGCCCGGGCCGCCGCAGCCCGGATGGGTGGCGATCGACGAAGGCGTGATCCTGGACGTCGGATTCGGACGTGGGCCGGCTGGCGCGTTCGACCTCGGCTCGGGTCTGCTCGCGCCCGGATTCGTCGACCTGCAGGTCAACGGCGTCGATGACCTCCACTTCGCCGCCGCGGACCCCGACGGGTGGCGCCGCGCCGGGAGGGGCCAGGCCGAGCACGGAGTCACCGCCTACTGCCCCACGCTCGTGACGGCACCACTCGACGACTATCCGCCCGCTCTGCAACGCGTGCGTGACGCGCAGCTCGACGCCCGGGACCGCCCGCTGCCTGCAATCATCGGCGTCCACCTCGAAGGTCCCTTCCTCGGTGGCGCCCCCGGCGCGCATCCCGTGTCGTTGCTCCGTACCGCTGACTGCGAATGGCTGCGCGACGTGCTCGACGACTTCCCTGATCTCGTCACCGTGGTGACGCTGGCGCCCGAGGCCGACCCCGACTTCGCCGCCACCCGCTTGCTGCACGAGCGGGGCGTCAGAGTGGCGCTGGGTCATTCGACGGCAACGTACGAGGACGCGCTCGGGGCTGCCGACGCCGGCGCCCGGCTCGTGACCCACTTGTTCAACGGCATGGGACCGCTGCACCACCGCGCCCCGGGGCTTGTCGGCGCCGCGCTCGACGACGAGCGGCTGACACCGACGCTCATCGCCGATCTCGTGCACGTCCACCCCGCGGCGCTGCGCCTGGCGATTCAACGGAAACCGAACGTCGCGCTCGTCACTGACCGCGTCGCCACCACGGGGACGCACGTCACTGACGGCGCGGCACGGCTCGCCGACGGCACGCTCGTCGGTTCGACGCTGTCGATGGACCAAGCGGTGCGCAATATCGTCGGGCTCGGCGTGCCCGTCGAACGCGCGGTCGAGATGGCGGCGACGATCCCGGCCCAAGCGCTCGGACTCACGGATCGCGGCCGAATAGCGCCCGGTGCCCGCGCCGATCTCGTCGCTCTCGATCGTGGTTCGCTCGAGGTGCGCGCCGTGTGGGTGGCGGGCGTGCTCGCCGCCGGCGCGGCGAAGAGTTAGCTGAACTCCACGTCGGCGCGGACGAGCCCGTCCGGGAGCCGGCGGAACGGGTACGGCAGCAGCCGGTGATGCTCGCGGTCGTAGAACTTGTGCGGGTGCGTCTCGGGGAGCCGGCAGAGCACGTGCACGGAGACGCCGTTCTCGGTGCCGGGGTTGCGCACGCGGTGGTGCATCTCGTCGGGCGGGAGCAACCGCGAGATCGTGCCCGGCTCGTGAATGACCCGCTCGACCTCCTCGAGCACGCAGCCTTCGTCGGCGGCGCCGCCGTCGACGCGCTGGTAGCGCGTCTCCTCGTCGAGGCCGGCGATGTAGCCGATGATCCCCCAGCAGCCGTGCTCGTGCGTCCCGCTACTCGTTCCTGGCGGAAAGACGACGGAGAGGATGTGGAAGCGCCCGGCCGGGTCGTCGTACAGCAGGTGCCCGATCGCGCCGCCGTCGGCGTCCGGCTGCGATGCCTCGCGGGGCAGCTCGCCGGCCCGGCCGAGGAACCGCTCCATCGCCGGCCACATCGCCCCGATCGAGTCCGCCTCGGGGAGGTCCCGATCGAGCACGCCCGAGACTGCATCTACGAGCTCGTCGACCGCACTGCCCACGGCGAGCCAGATTACGCAGGCGACCGACCTCGCTAGCCTCAGAGTGATGGACATCGTGGCGGCGCTCTTCGTGGAGAACCTCAACTTCCGCCAGGTTCCCGGCCCGTCGACCCGCATCGACATCACGGGCGCGTTCTTCTCGGAGCCCGTTGCCGAGTTCCCCGCCCACCTCACGCCGCACCTCATCGTGCTCGTGCGCGCGCCCGCCGACGACAGTGGCGTCGGCACGTTCGAGGCCGTCTTCACCCGCGACGGCGACGAGATCGCGCGCAACGTGCAGCAGTTCTCGGTCGAACCGGGCAAGTTCGGCTACCGGCTCGTGCGCCCCGAGCTGGAGTTCCCGGAGCCCGGCACCATCGAAGCCCATTGTACGATCACCGAGTCCGGCTCCACCGTGGTGGTGCCGCTGACCGCGATTCCCGCCCCGTGAGCACGTTCGCGTCTGCGCTGTCGCAACACCCGGTTGCCAGCCAAGCCGTGGGCGAAGTCGCCGGTGAGCTCATCGACCAGCTCGGCGACCAGGGATGCGATCTCGCCGTGTGCTTCGCGTCGACCCATCACGTCGGCGCGTTCGAGGACATGGCGCCCGCGTTGCGCAGCATCCTGGAGCCGCGCGAGCTCGTCGGCGGTACCGCGGTCGCGGTCGTCGGCGGGCCGCACGAGGTGGAGGAGACGCCCGCGTTCGCCGCGTTCGCAGCCCGACTGGATGCGACGACGGTCACCCCGATCGAGATGCACGTCGAGGAGACGCCCGACGGCGCGGCTCTCACCGGCTGGCCGGCGTTCGAGCGTCCTCCCGGGATGCTGCTGCTGTTCGCGGACCCGTTCACCTTTCCGGCCGACGCGTTCCTCCAACGGGTCAACCAGGATCTCCCCGACCTGCGTGTCATCGGTGGTATGGCGTCGTCGGCGGGCAGCCCGGGCGGGAACCGGCTCGTCCTCGACGACCGCGTGGTCGATCAGGGCGCGGTGGGCGTGTTCCTCGACGGCGGGATCGAGGTCCGCACCCTCGTGTCGCAGGGCTGCCGGCCCATCGGCCGCCCGTACGTGGTCACGAAGGCCGAGCAGAACCTCATCGAGGAGCTCGGCGGGAAGCCCGCCATCGAAAGGCTGAAGGAGCTCGCCGCCGCCGCGACCGAGGAAGAGCGGGGCCTTCTGCGCCGCGGCCTCCACGTCGGGCTCGTCGTCGACGAGCACAAGGCCGAGTTCACCCGTGGCGACTTTCTCGTCAGGAACCTCCTGGGCGCCGACGAACGCTCGGGCGCCCTGGCCGTCGGCGAGCGCGTCGCAGTCGGTCAGACGGTGCAGTTCCACGTCCGTGACGCCGACGCCGCCGACGAGGACCTCCGGGAGCTGCTGGCCGACGCCGACGCCGACGCTGCGCTCCTCTTCACGTGCAACGGCCGGGGCCGGCACCTGTTCAGCGTCCCCGACCACGACGCGGGACTGGTCGAGAAGCTCCTCGGCCCGATCCCGCTGACGGGGGCGTTCTGCGCCGGCGAGATCGGGCCGGTGGGCGGCCGCAACTTCCTGCACGGCTTCACGGCCAGCCTCGCGTTATTCGAGTGATGCGTAACGGGAATACGCCACCTGAGGACCGTGTCCACATACCCTGAGCGCAGCGGCGGAGCGGAGGAGGGGCATGACGGCGGATCCGGTCACGACCACACCTGCGGTCTCAGAAGAGCTCGAGCGCCGCGCGATCAACGTCATCCGCGGGCTGTCGATGGACGCGGTCCAGAAGGCCAACTCGGGTCACCCGGGCACGCCGATGGCCCTCGCGCCCCTCGCCCACGTCCTGTACACGCGCATCCTCAAGTTCGACGCCACCGACCCCGACTGGCCCGACCGCGACCGGTTCGTGCTCTCCAACGGCCACGCGTCGATGCTCTTGTACTCGTTGCTGTACCTGACCGGGTACGGCCTCGATCTCGAGGACATCAAGCAGTTCCGCCAGTTCGGCTCGCGCACACCGGGTCACCCCGAGCACGGCCACGCGCCCGGCGTCGAGGTCACGACCGGGCCGCTCGGGCAAGGCTTCGCCAACGGTGTGGGCATCGCGATCGTCGAGCGCCACCTGCGTGAGCGCTTCGGCGCCGACGTGTGCGACCACCACGTGTTCGCGTTCTGCTCCGACGGTGACCTCGAAGAGGGCGTGAGCCACGAGTCGGCATCACTCGCCGGTCACCTCGGGCTCGGCAAGCTCATGTACGTCTACGACGACAATCACATCTCGATCGACGGTCCGACCGAGCTCGCGTACTCCGACGACGTGCGCTCGCGTTTCGAGGGCTACCACTGGCACGTGGTGCAGCTCGGCGAGGTATCCGAGGACCTCGACGCGCTCGAGCGAGGATTCCGCGAGGGCATCGCGGTCGAGGACCGCCCGACGTTGCTGATCCTGCGCAGCCACATCGGCTACCCGTCGCCGAAGTACACCGACACCGCGCACGCGCACGGCGACCCCCTTGGCGACGACGAGGTCGCCAAGGTGAAGGAGATCCTCGGGATGCCCCGGGAGGACTTCTGGGTCCCCGACGACGTCCTCGCCTTCTACCGCCAGGCCGGCGCCCGCGGCCGTCCCGAACGCGAGGCGTGGCGAGAGCGCGTGACCGCGTTCAAGGAACGCGACGGCGACAAGGCCGAGGAGTACGACCTCATGATCAGCGCCCGCGGCCGCCAAGGATGGGAGGCGAAGCTCCCGTCCTGGGAGCCGGGCGAGAAGATCGCGACCCGCAGGGCGTGCGCGACTGTGCTCGACGCGATCCTCGACGTGGTGCCCGGCCTCATCGGCGGCGGCGCCGACCTCACCGGCAACACAGGGACGTCGCTGAAGGGCCAGTCGCCGATCACGCGCGACGACTTCACGGGCCGCCAACTCCACTTCGGCGTGCGCGAGCACGGCATGGGCTCGATCATGAACGGGATGGCGGTGTCCGGCGGCGCGCTGCCATTCGGCGGGACGTTCCTAATCTTCAGCGACTACGAGCGCCCTGCGGTGCGGCTCGCCGCGCTCCAGCACGCGAAGGTCGCGTTCGTCTGGTCACACGACTCGGTCGGCCTCGGCGAGGATGGTCCCACGCATCAGCCGATCGAGCACCTCATGTCGCTGCGGGCGATACCGCAACTGCGCGTGATCCGTCCCGCTGACGCCAACGAGGTTCCGCAAGCTTGGCGCGTCCACATCGACGGCGAGGGCCCGACCGCGATCGTGCTCACCCGTCAAGGCGTGCCCGTTCTCGAGGGGACCGCAGAGCGCGCCCCGGAAGGCGTCCCGAAGGGCGCGTACACACTCGTCGACGAGCGCGGCGACGGCCTCAACCTCGTGCTGATCGGCACGGGCTCGGAAGTGCAGCTGTGCGTCGCCGCGTGCGAACAGCTCTCCGGCGACGGGCTCGCCGTGCGCGTCGTCTCGATGCCGTCGTGGGAGCTGTTCGCCGAGCAGCCCGACGCCTACCGCGAGAGCATCCTGCCGCCGGGCGTGCCGACCCTCGCCGTCGAGGCCGGCGCCAGCCACGGCTGGGAGCGCTACGCCGATGACGTCATCGCCATCGACCACTTCGGCGCGTCCGCGCCCGGCAGTGTCGCGCTCGCCGAATTCGGGTACACACCGGAGAACGTCGTTGCCCGCGCCCGCGCCCTGCTCGCACGCGAATCCACCGGAGGGAGGGCCCGATGACTCCGACACGCTCCCCCATCGCCCGCCTCATCGACTACGGGCAGAGCCCCTGGTACGACAACCTCACCCGGCAGCTCATCACCGGGGGCGGGCTCGCCCGCATGATGGACGACGACGGCATCCGGGGCGTCACCTCGAACCCGACGATCTTCGAGAAGGCCATGGCCGCCGGGGAAGGCTACGACGAGCAGCTCATCGAGCTCACCCGCGCCGGCGCCCCCATCGACACCGCCTACTGGGCCCTCGTCCTCGACGACATCCGCCACGCCGCCGACGTGCTCCGCCCCACCTATGACGAGCTGGACGGCGCCGACGGATTCGTGTCGGTGGAGGTCGCGCCCGATCGCGCCGACGAGACCGCCGCCACCATCGACCAGGTCCACTGGCTGCACGGTCAGGCGGCGCGCCCCAACGTCTTCGTGAAGATCCCGGCGACCCTGGCAGGGATCCCCGCCATCGAGCAGTGCCTGGCCGAGGGCATCCCGATCAACATCACGCTGATCTTCTCGCTCGTCAGGTACACGCAGGTCATCGAGGCGTACTTCCGCGGCCTCGAGCGTCACGCCGAGCAGGGCGGCGACATCTCGCGCGTCGCGTCGGTGGCGTCGTTCTTCGTCAGCCGGGTCGACACCGAAGCCGACAGGCGTCTCCCCGAAGGCCATCCGCTGCGGGGCAAGGTCGCAGTCGCCAACGCCAAGCTCGCGTACCAGCTCTTCCTCGAGAAGTTCACCGGCGATCGCTGGGCTGCGCTCGAGGCGCAGGGCGCGCGGAAGCAGCGACCGCTATGGGCGTCGACCTCGACCAAGAACCCGGCGTACTCCAACACGCTGTACGTCGACGAGCTCGTCGGACGCGACACGGTCAACACGCTCGCACAGCCGTCGATCGACGCGTTGCGCGACCACGGGAACCCGCAGCCCGACACGATCCTCCGCGACCTTGACGGCGCCCGGCGCGTCATCGACGAGCTGCCTGCCGCGGGCATCGACTACGACGACCTCACCGACACCCTCGAACGCGACGGGGTCGGCAGCTTCACGCGGTCATACCGCGACTGCCTGGCCAGCCTCGAGAAGCGCGCCGCCGAGATCACCGGCTGAGAGATGGCCGAGCCGAACGGCGAGGCGGTACCGGCCGCGACCGTCTTCGTCGTCTTCGGCGCCACCGGCGACCTCGCCCACCGAAAGCTCTATCCCGCCCTGGCCTCGCTGGCCGCGACCGACCAGCTGCCGCGCCGGTTGGTCGTGATCGGTGTTGCCCGGACCCAAATGGGCGACGAGGACTTCGCCACGGACATCCGCAACTCGATCGCAAAGGCCGGCGGCGGCGAGCCTGGCGGGCGCACCGTGCTCGACGAGCGGGGCGTGAAGTTCCGGTACATCGCCGGCTCGTTCGACGACGACTCCACGTACCGCGATCTCGGCGCCGAGCTCGCCGCCTGCGAAGCACAGTACGGAACCGCGGGCAACGCGCTCTTCTACCTGGCCACGATCCCTCAGATGTTCGGGCGGGTCGCAGTGGGGCTCGGTGAGGCCGGCCTCGCCGAGGAGCCTCCCGGCGCGTTCCGGCGGATCGTGGTCGAGAAGCCGTTCGGTCGCGACCTCGGAAGCTCGCGCGCGCTCGACGCCGAGCTCCACCGCTACTTCCACGAGCACCAGATCTTCCGCATCGACCACTACCTGGCGAAGGAGACGGTCCAGAACATCTTGGCGCTGCGGTTCACGAACACGATCTTCGAGCCGATCTGGAATCGCCGGTACGTCGACCACGTGCAGATCACGGTGGCGGAGGACCTCGGCGTCGAGCACCGGGGCACCTTCTACGAGCAATCGGGGGCGTTGCGTGACATCGTCCAGAACCACCTCCTGCAGGTCCTCGCGCTCACTGCGATGGAACCACCGGCGTCGTTCGAAGCCGACGCGATCCGCAACGAAAAGGTGAAGGTGCTGCGGTCGGTCCGACCGCTCCAGCCGGACGAGCGCACACGTTCCGTGGTGCGGGGCGAGTACACGCGTGGAGAGATCGGTGGCGTCGAGGTTCCGGGCTACCGCGAGGAGGAAGGCGTCTCGCCCGAGAGCAACGTCGAGACGTACCTCGCACTCGAGCTCGACATCGACAACTGGCGATGGGCCGGGGTGCCCTTCTACCTGCGAACGGGAAAGCGCCTCCCCCACCGCGTCACTGAGGTCGCGCTCCAGTACCAGCGCGTGCCGTTCCTCCCGCTGCCGCCGAGCGCGGTCAGCTCTGTCGAGCCGAACGTCATGGTCCTCAACATCCAGCCCGATGAGGGAGTCACGCTCCATTTCGCGGCGAAGGTCCCGGGGCCGCCATTCCGCGTGCGTGGCGTCGAGCTCGAGTTCCGGTACGGGAAGGCGTTCACAGAGCACGCCCCCGAGGCATACGAGCGCGTTCTGCGCGACGCGTTCATCGGCGACGCGACGCTGTTCATCCGCAGCGACGAGGTCGACCAGGCGTGGCAGATCGTGCAGCCGCTCATCGACGCGTTCGAAGCCGGGCGGGTCCCGCTGCACCTCTATCCCGCGGGCAGCTGGGGGCCGGCCGAGGCCGAGGAGCTACTCGCGAGCCATGACGACGTCTGGCGCGCACCGTGAGCGTGCGTGGCGAGCTGCGAGTGGTCGATCACGTACCGCAGGCGTTCGCCGCGTTCGTGGCGGAGGAGGCGCCGGCGTCGATGGCGCTGTCGGGGGGCACAGCGGCCCGTCAGTGCTACGAGCTGCTCGCCGTCGCCGACGTCGACTGGAGCGAGGTCGAGATCTTCTTCGGTGACGAGCGCTGGGTGCCGGTCGACGACCCCGACTCGAACGAGGGCATGGCTCGCCACGCGTTCGTCGACCAGGTGCTCCCGGCCGCGGTGTACTCGATGCGCCGCGCCGGCGAGACGATCGAGGAGGCCGCCGACGCGTACGACAAGCTGCTTCGGGAGCACCCACCCGTCGAGTTCGTGCACCTCGGGCTCGGACCCGACGGGCACACCGCGTCGCTGTTCCCCGGCTCCCCGGCGCTGGAGGAGCGGGAGCGTCTCGTCGTCGCGACCGGCGACGACCTCCATCCCCATCCCCGGCTCACGTGGACGTTCCCGGCGCTGAACCGGTCGCCGCTCGCCGTGTTCACGGTGGCGGGCGAGGAGAAGCGCGACGCCCTCAAGCGGGTCAAGGCCGGCGAAGAACTGCCGGCAGCGCTGGTTGCCGCCGCCCGCATCATCTGGTTCGTCGACGAAGCCGCCAACGGCTGACTTGGAGCAAGCGGTCGGAACCGCCTCTATCGACGCCTAGGCTGCGAGCATGCTCAGCGCGGCGGAGGCGCAGCATCTCGTCGACGTTCCTCTCGAAGAGATCGTCGTGGAGGCCGGCCGGGTTCGCGATCGCGGTCACGGCGACCGGATCACGTTCTCGCCCAAGGTCTTCATACCGCTGACGATGCTGTGCCGCGACCGCTGCGGCTACTGCACGTTCGCCAAGCCGCCGGCGCGGCTGGAGTCGCCGTACCTCTCGCTCGACGAGGTGCTCGACGTCGCACGCCGGGGGACCGCCGCCGGCTGTCACGAGGCCCTCTTCACATTGGGCGAGGCGCCCGAGGACCGCTACGCCACCGCACGCGAATGGCTCGGCGACCACGGCTACGACTCGACCGTCGACTACCTCGCCGCCGCGTGCGGCGCCGTGCTCGCAGAGACGGGGTTGCTGCCGCACGCCAACGCCGGCGCGCTCTCGCAGGAAGAGCTGGAGCGGCTGCGCGCCGTCAGCCCGTCCCAAGGAATGATGATCGAGACCCTGGCGGCCCGGCTGGGCGAGCCGGGCGGGCCGCACCACGGCGCCCCCGACAAGACACCGGCGCGGCGGCTGGCCACGCTGGAGGCGGCCGGGGTGGCGCAGGTGACGTTCACAACCGGCATCCTCGTCGGCATCGGCGAGACGCGCGCGGAGCGCATCGACGCACTGATCGCCATCCGCGAAAGCCATGCTCGCCACGGGCACGTGCAGGAAGTGATCGTTCAGAACTTCCTTCCCAAGCCGGGCACAGCTATGCACCAGCACCCGGCGTGCGATCGCGACGAGTTCGTGTGGACGGTTGCCGCGGCCCGGCTCGTGCTCGGTCCCGACATGCACGTGCAGGCACCGCCCAACCTGAGCGACGACCTCGGCGTCCTCGTCGCCGCCGGTATCGACGACTGGGGTGGCGTCTCACCGGTCACGATCGACCACGTCAACCCCGAGCGTCCGTGGCCGGCGCTCGAACGACTGCGCGCGGCTACCGAGGCGGCCGGGAAGGTGCTCGCGCCGCGCCTGACGGTGTACCCGGAGTACGTGCGCGACGCGGAGCACTGGCAGCATCCCGACGTGCGTTTCCCGGTCCTGCTCGCATCCGACGGCGACGGCCTCGCGCGCGAGGACGCGTGGTCGGCGGGCGGAACCGAGCATCCACCGCGGCTCATCCCCGCTCGCGCGCACGCCGGCGGTCCCGTCGGCGAGGTGCTGGACGGCGTCGTCACCGGCGCCGAGGTCGGTATCGAGGAGCTCGTCACACTGCTGTCAGCGCGCGGGCCGGAGCTGGCTCGTGTCTGCGAGGTGGCCGACGACCTGCGACGTCACGCCGTCGGGGACGTCGTCACGTTCGTCCGTAACCGCAACATCAACTACACGAACGTCTGCACGTTCAAGTGCCGCTTCTGCGCGTTCTCGAAGGGCCCGCTCTCGCTGAACCTGCGCGGCACCCCGTACCTCCTCGACCACGAGGAGATCCAGCGCCGCGTCGTAGAGGCGGTTGACTGCGGCGCGACCGAGGTCTGCCTCCAGGGCGGCATCCACCCGGACTTCGACGGCGACTATTACCTGTCGGTCGCCCGCGCCGTGAAAGAAGTGGCGCCCGACATCCACGTCCACGCGTTCACCGCGCTCGAGGTCACCGAGGGCGCGCGCCGCCTCGACATGCCGCTGCGCGACTACCTGCTTCTCGCCAAGGATGCCGGGTTGTCGACTCTGCCCGGCACGGCGGCAGAGATTCTCGACGACGACGTGCGCGCCGTGATCTGCCCCGACAAGGTCACCACTGACGAGTGGCTCGAAGCGCACCGCATCGCCCATTCGATCGGCCTGCGCTCGAACATCACGATCATGTTCGGGCACGTCGAGCAGCCGATCCACGTCGCTCGTCACATGGTGCGGACGCGCGCGCTGCAGAAGGAGACGGGCGGGTTCACCGAGTTCGTGCCGCTCCCCTTCGTCCACATGGCGAGCCCGATCTTCCTGCAGCACCGCGCCCGTCCCGGTCCGACGTTCCGAGAAGCCGTGCTCATCCATGCCGCGGCGCGCATCGCATACCGCGGGTGCATCGACAACATCCAGGTGTCGTGGGTGAAGATGGGCGTCGACGGTGCGCAGCAGGCGCTGAAGGCCGGTGCCAACGACCTCGGCGGGACGCTCATGGACGAGAACATCTCCCGGGCGGCGGGCGCCAGCCACGGCCAGGAGCTCGACGAGCACGAGTTCCGCCAGATCGTCGAGCCGCTGGGCCGCACCCTCGAGCAGCGCACGACCCTGTACGGGCGCACGCGAACCCTGGGCCGGCGCCTCCGGCCGCCGGCGGGCGAGCACGCGAACGGCAACGGCAATCAGGCCGCACCCGTCGCGTTCGTGGGGACGGCTCCCGCCACGCCTCGATGACCGAAGCGGACTTCGACGTCGTCGGGATCGGGAACGCGCTCGTCGACGTCATCAGCACCGTCGACGACGACTTCATCGAGGCGCACGACTTCCCTCACGGCGCGACGACGATGGTCGAGCTCGACCGCGCCGAGGCCGTGTACGCCGACCTGCCCCCGGCCCAGGAGATCTCGGGTGGGTCGTGCGCGAACACGATCGCGGGCCTGGCGTCCTTCGGGGCTTCGGTTGCGTTCATCGGGCGTGTCCGTGACGACCAGCTCGGCAAGGTGTATACGCACGACCTTCGCTCCCTCGGCGTCCACTTCGACGTCCCACCTGCCACCGCGGGACCGGCGACGGGCCGCTGTCTCGTGATGGTGACCCCTGACGCGCAGCGCACCCAGTGCACGTATCTCGGCGCGTCGACGTTCATCGGGCCCGAGGACGTGGACCCCGCCGTCGTCGCCCGGGCCCAAGTGACGTACCTCGAGGGGTACCTGTGGGACCAGCCGCCGGCGAAGAACGCCATCCGCAAAGCCGCGGCGGCAGCGCGAGACGCCGGCCGGCGGGTTGCGCTCACACTGTCGGACCCGTTCTGCGTCGACCGGCACCGTTCGGAGTTCCGTGCCCTTGTCGAGGACGAGATCGACGTGCTCTTCGCGAACGAGACCGAGATCTGCTCGCTGTACGAGGTCGACGACTTCGACGCCGCGCTGCAGCGCGTGCGGGGGCACTGCCAGATCGCGGCGTTGACTCGCAGCGAGCGGGGGTCGGTGGTCGTTGCCGGCGACGAAGTTCATGTCATCGACGCGCATCCGATCGACCGTGTCGTCGACACGACGGGCGCCGGCGACCAGTACGCGGCCGGCTTCCTCTACGGCCTCACCCGTGGTCTCGACCTCGCCACGTGCGGGCGCCTCGGTGCGGCGGCGGCCGCCGAGGTCATCTCGCACTTCGGGGCGCGGCCGTTGGTGTCACTGGCCGAGCTGGCGGAGACCGTCGTCCGATAGCGCGGGGCGAGGCCATACGATCGCGACGTGGCACGCCGTCCCCGTTATCGCACCGGTGACCCCGAGCTCGACGCTCAGATCGCGGCACTGGTCGAGCAGGCGGGCGCCGAGAACGCCGACCTGGTCTTCGAGCTCGTTGTCTCGGCACTCCGTATGGCCCGCGACCACGCCGACCGCGGCGACCTCAAGATCGCCAACGCCGCGCTCAAGGAGATGCGCTACGCCTTCCAGGTGTTCGCGCCGTACCGGGGCGAGCGCAAGCTCGCCATCTTCGGATCGGCGCGCACCGCGCCGGACTCTCCGCTTTACGACCAGGCCCGCCGGCTCGCCATGGCAATGGCCGCGCACGACTGGATGGTCATCACGGGCGCCGGTCCCGGGATCATGGAAGCCGGCGTCGAGGGCGCCGGTCCCGACAACGCGTTCGGCGTGAGCATCCGGCTGCCGTTCGAGGCGGCCACCAGCCAGTTCCTCGCCGGCGATCCCAAGCTCATGAACTTCCGGTACTTCTTCACCCGGAAGCTCCTGTTCGTGAAGGAGGCCCACGGCTTCGTCATGCTGCCGGGCGGCTTCGGCACGATGGACGAGACCTTCGAGCTCCTCACGCTCGTGCAGACAGGAAAGACGCAGCCGGCCCCGATCGTCCTACTCGACGTTCCCGGGGGGACGTTCTGGCAGTCCTGGCGCGACTTCATCGACCGCGAACTCCTCGGAGGGGGCTACATCGGCAAGCACGACCTCAACCTTATGCTGATCACCGACGACGTCGAGCGTGCCGTCGACGAGGTGACCGGGTTCTACTCGAACTACCACTCCCAGCGATACATCGAGGGCATCCTCGTCATTCGCCTGCAGCGGGCGCCCGACGACGCCGAGCTGGACGCACTGAACGAGGAGTTCGCCGACATCGTGGCGCGTGGACGCATCGAACGTATCGACGCAACCCCGGCAGAACGCGCCGACGACGATCATGTCGACCTGGACCGCATCGCCTTTCGCTTCGACCGCCACAACTACGCCCGGCTGCGTGAGCTCATCGACCGGCTCAACGGACGCGAGCCGGGTCGCGTCGAAGGCGCTTAACGCTCACCCCCGAGGACGTGGATGGCGCGCTCCACCGCCCGGCGCGCCTGCTGGAGCCGTTTCTCGTCGGCCGCCGCGCCCTCGTCGCCGTCGACGGCAGCACTCAGTCGGTCGTAGGCGAGGTCGCGCAGCGACTCCTCGATGCCGCGGAGCTGCACGACGAGCTCGTCGACGCGCTCAGGCATCGAGCGCCTCGGCGAGCAGGTCGGCGGGGTGGCGAACGTCGAGCCCGGCGGCACCCAGGTGCATGGCACAGCCCGGGTTCGCCGACGCGACCAGCGGCTCGCCGGGGCCGGCGGCTCGCCGGATGGCGGCGACCTTTCGCTCGCGGATCTCGGTCGCGAGCTCGGGCTGTAGCGCGTTGTACGCGCCCCCGGCGCCACAGCACAGCCCGTCGTCGTCCGTGTCGACGGTCGTGTACGCCGGTGCGAGGACCGTGCGCACCGCGCCCGCCGCCTGCTGCACGTGGCGCAGGTGGCAGGGATCCTGCACGACCACAACCCGGCCGGTCGACCGCAGTGGCAGCCGGCTCTGTTCAGTCAGCCACTCGGAGAAGTCCCGCACCCGGGCCGCGAACGCCACCGCGTCTTCGGTGCCCACGAGACGGCCGTAGTCCTTCATCGCTGCACCGCACCCTGCGCTGTCGACCACGACTGGAGCGTCGCCGGGCATCGACGCCATGGCACGGCGAGCGAGGCGGCGGGCGTCGGCGACGCGGCCGGCGTGGACGTGGAGCGCGCCGCAGCAGTCGGCGCCGCGACGTGGCAGCCCAGGCTGCGCGCCCGCCGCGTTCATCACGCGCAGTGCGGCCCGGTGCGTGTCGCGCTGCCACGCATCCATCACGCACCCCGGGAACAGGTACGCATCGGCAACTTTGTGGTCGGCTGCTGCATGCAGCGGCCGAGCCAGAGCGCGCATCGAGATGCGCGGCAACGGAACCCTCTTGGGGACGAGGCGCAGCCGCTGCGCGAAAGCGAGCAGCCACGACAGCCCGAGCAGCAGCCAGTGGCGCGGCAGCACCACGCGGTAACCGAGCCACTCCGCGAGCCGTCGCCACCGTGGGCGCGCGGCCCGACGGTGTTCGTGCAAGGCGTCGCGCGCGCCCTCCATGAGGTGGCCGAAGGGCACGGACGACGGGCACGCCGCTTCGCAGCCGCGGCACTGGACGCATTCCTCCATGTAGCGCTCGAACGTCGCGTCGAGCGGCGCGCCGTGGAGCTCCACGGCCTGCATCGCCGCGATCCGGCCCCGGGGCGATGCGGTCTCGAGACCAGTCACGCGGTAGGTCGGGCAGTGCGGGAGGCACAGCCCGCAGGCCACGCACGCGACGAGCTCGTCCTCGTCCACGTCGAGCACCCCGAGCGGCGCGAGCTGGGTCACGCCGCGGACGAGCTCGATGGCGCGGGAGCGATCGGGAGCCGACCGGGTGCGAGCTTGCCGGTGGGATCGAATGCGCCTCGTATGCGTTCGAGGATGGCGAGGTTCGGCGGCGGCGCGCCGTAGCCGTCGACACCGGGGGCGCCGGATTCCCGGAGCAGCCAGCCTTCATGCGCGACGGACACTTGACGCGCGGCGACGAGGGCATCGGGCGAATCGCCGGCGACGTGGACCGTGCCGACGCCGATTTCGGCCAGCCACCGCGGACCATCGACGCCGTCGAGCGCCGCACCGAGCTCACCGAGACGGCTCGGTCGCACCGACATTCGTCCCCGGTGCACGCCGTCCGGCCATCTGGGCTCGGCAGCCTCGCCGAGCTCGAGTTCCGCAGCCGCGGCTTCAGCCGCGATGTCGTCGTCGTTTCCCTCGAGCAGCACACGTGTGGTGCGACCATCCCAGGCGACGCAGGACGGCCGGAACAGACGCCGGCGCGTCTCGAACGGATCGGCGTCGGTCACGGCCCAGCGCGCGTGCCGCGGTCGCGGCTGGCACCGCAGCGTCACCTGCACGAGGACGCCGATCGTGCCGAACGACCCCACGAGTAGGCGGGGGATGTCGTAGCCGGTCACGTTCTTGACCGTCGGCCCGCCTCCCTTCACCAGCCGGCCGTCAGCGGTGACGAAACGGACCTCGAGCACGCGGTCGCGCAGCGGCCCGTGGCGGAGGCGGCGCGGCCCCGACAAGCCGGTCGCGATCGTGCCGCCCACCGTGGCCGCCGCTGACCTCGGGTCGAGCGGGCATTCCTGACCGGCGTCGGCCAGCACTGCCGCAAGGTCGCCCACGGACGTGCCGGCGCCGACCGTGACCGTCAGCTCGGCGGGGTCGTACGCGACGACCCCGGCGGGGGCGCGCACCACGACCCCGTCGCCGGGCGGGTTGCCGACCTCCCAGTGCGTACGTGCGCCGGTCGGCAGGACGGCGTCGGCGGTCGCGATGGTCTGCCGCAGCTCGTCCAGCGCGAGCGCCACACGCGTCGCCATCAGACCCAAGCTCCTTCGGGTATGCGCTGCAGCTCCCCGCAGCGGCTTCCGCGGGGCAGGATCTTTTGCGGATTGGCGCGGCCCGAAGGGTCGAATGCGTCCCGCAGCCTCGCCTGCGCATCGAGGTCGTCGGCCGTGAAGACCAGCGGCATCGCCTCCCGCTTCTCGAGCCCGATGCCGTGCTCGCCCGAGAGCACGCCACCGGCGTCGACGCAGACACGCAGGATGGCGTCACCGGCGGCATGCACCCGTTCCCAGACGCCGGGCTGGCGCTGGTCGAACGCGATCAGCGGGTGGAGGTTGCCGTCGCCGGCGTGGAAGACGTTCATCATCGTCAGGTCGTACTCGCCGGCGATCCGGTAGACGTCCCGAAGCACGTCGACGAGCCGGGTGCGGGGCACGACGGCGTCGTGGAGGTAGTAGTCGGGTGCGATACGGGCGATGGCGCCGAACGCCGACTTGCGTCCCTTCCACAGCAGCGCGCGCTCGGCCTCGTCGGCCGCCACGCGCACGGCGCGCGCGCTGTGCTTCGTCCCGATGCGACGCACCGCGTCGACCTGGGCGGCGACTCCGGCCGGGAGCCCGTCGAGCTCGACGAGCAAGACGGCGGCGGCGTCCCGTGGGTATCCCGCCCCCACGAAGTCCTCGACCGCCCGCGTGATCTCGGCGTCCATCATCTCGAGGGCGGCAGGAACGATGCCGTCGGCGATGATGGCGCTCACGGTCGCGGCGGCGTCGTCGATCGACATGAAGTCGAGCAGCAACGTGCGCACCGCGGGCGGGTCGGGCACGAGCCGCACCGCGATCCGGGTCGCGATGCCCATCGTGCCCTCGCTGCCGACGAAACAGCCGCGCAGGTCGTAGCCGGGCTGGTCGGGCTCGAGGCCTCCGAGCATCGTCGTGGAACCGTCCGCCAGCACGACCTCGATCGCCAGCACGTGCATTGCAGTGACTCCGGCAGCGAGGCAATGCGGGCCCCCGGCGTTCGTCGCCACGTTGCCGCCGATCGTGCACGCCTGCTGCGACGACGGATCCGGCGCGTAGTGCAGGTTCAGGTGCTGAACCGCCCGAGTCAGATCGAGGTTGAGCACTCCGGGCTCCACCCACGCGTACCTGTCTTCGGCGTTCACCTCGAGGATCCGGTTGAGATGTGTGGTGACGATCACGAGCGGGTCGCCCACCGGGGTCGCTCCCCCGGCGAGGCCGGTGCCGCTCCCGCGGGCCACGAACGGACGACCGTGCTGCGCCGCGATGCGCACGGCGGCGGCGAGCTCCACGCCGCTGTTCGGGAAGCACACGGCGGCGGCATCGCCGCGATCGACACCGGCGTCACGCTGGTACAGCGCGAGCTCCAGCGGCTCGGCGCGCGCCCGGCCGGGGCCGAGCTTGGACTCGAGGTCGGCTACGAGCGCGTGGGCATCACCACTGCCGTCGATATGTAAAGCCTACCGATGAGAGGTGTGTACTCTCGGCGGCAGCGACGGCGGCTTTGCCGACCGTCGCTGCACAGCCGGAGCTTGCGACGGCGAAAGGAAGCATTTTGAGCGCGCCGCGAACCCGGTCCGGGCCGACCCGTGAGTGGGTGACCTTCGACGACCCGAAGGAAGAGGGCCGGCGCTGGCAGATCGACGTCACGTTCCTGACTTCGCACTGGCAGTGCATCTTCGGGCACGGCTGCCAGGGTGTGCTCACCGAGCCCGCGGCGGAAATGGTGCAGGGCTGCTGCTCCTATGGAGCGCACTTCTCGAGCCGCAAGGACCGCGATCGCGTCGTGCGCGCGGCAAAGGAACTTTCCGATGATGAGTGGCAGTACGCGAAGACCGGACGCGCCAAGGGCATTTACGCGAAGAGCGGCAAGGACGAGGAGGGACGCATCGAATGGCGCACCCGCCTCGTCGACGACGCCTGCATCTTCTTGAACCGACCCGGATTCCCGGGCGGGCCGGGGTGCGCGCTGCACCAACACGCCATCCGTACCGGGCAGCATCACAGCGACCTGAAGCCCGACGTGTGCTGGCAGTTACCGCTTCGCTCGGTTGACGAAGAGCAGGAGGACGGTTCGGTCGTCTCGACGTTCTCGGAGTTCGGTCGCGACGGTTGGGGCGAGGGCGGTCGGGAGTTCGCGTGGTGGTGCACCGAGGCTCCCGAGGCCTTCACCGCCTCCGAGCCTGTCTACCGTTCGATGGCCGAGGAGATGCGCAAGATGCTCGGCGACGAGCTGTACAAGCAGGTGGTCGCCTACCTCGACGACCGGACGCGGGCGGAGCCTCCGCCGGCACCGCATCCCTCCGAAGTCCCGGTGCAATTCACGCGCCGGCGTCCGGCTTCGCGCGCGACGAACGGCTCTCGCCGCTGGAGCAGTGGACACTGACTTCCGTTCGCTGCTCGAGGCGCTCGAGCACGACCAGACGAGCCTGCAGACAGAGCTACATGACCTGAACGCGGACGACTGGTTCCGGCCGACGCCGGCCAAGGGCTGGGACGTCCGCGACACGATCGCGCACCTTGCCGACACCGACGAGATCGCCATCGACACTTGCACCGGGGGACCACGTCCCCTCAACGACTTCGCGGCTCGCTTCGCGTCCGCCGAGGACACGACCTTGTGGGGTGTGCTGCGCGGTCGCCGGTGCTCCGGGCGCGACGTGCTGGCGTGGTGGGAGGAGACGTCGGCCCGTGAGCGGAACGTGCTCGCCGGCCTCGACGCCGCCACGCGCGTTCCGTGGGGCCTCGGGATGCGCCCACCCTCATTCGTGACAGCCCGCCTCATGGAGGCGTGGGCGCACGGTCTCGACGTGCGCGCCGCGCTGGGCCTTCCCGTCGTCGATACCGACGCTCTCCGGCACGTCGCCTGGCTCAGCCACCGCGCCCTCCCGTACGCGTTCTCGTTCGCGGGGCACGAGCCGCCACCGGGTGACATTCGGGTCGAGCTCACGTCGCCGTCCGGCGACGAGACGTGGGAGTACGGGCCGGAAGGATCGTCCAACCGGATCACGGGACCGGCGGGCGAGTTCTGCCGCCTGTTCGTGCAGCGGATGACGCGTGACGAAGCGCGGGGTCTGGTCGCCGAGGGCGAGGGCGCCGTCGCCGCACTCGAGGTTGCACGCGCGTTCCTATAAGGGGGCGCGCTCCCCGAGAACGCCTTACGGGCCGCCGATCAGCCCGCCGCCGTCGACGACGATCAGCTCGCCTGTGATCCACGACGACGCGTCGGATGCAAGAAACAACGCCGCGCCGGCGACGTCGTCGGGTATGCCGAGGCGCTTCATCGGGAAGCGCGCCGCCGTGCCTTCCTCGTCGTGCTCGTAGAGCGGTCGAGCGAAGTGGGTCTTGACGAGACCGGGTGCAATTCCGTTCACCCGAACGCCGGGGGCAAGCTCGACCGCGAGCTGGCGCGTCATGTGGATCAGCGCCGCTTTCGACGTGTTGTACATGCCGATGCCCAGCGAGGGGCGGATACCACCGAGAGACGCCACGTTGATGATCACGCCACCGTGGTCGCGCATCCACGTACGCCATGCTGCTTGCGAAAGCAGCAGCGGACCCTCGACGTTCACCTCGAGGACCTTTCGCACGGCGCGAGTCTCCGTCTCGATCATCGGCCCGAACGTCGGGTTCGTGCCGGCGTTGTTCACGAGGATGTCGAGAGCGCCGAGCTCGTCGAGACAGTGCGCAACGGACGCCTCGATGGCCTCGGGGTCACCGGCCGAGCCGGCGTAGACGGCGACGCGCGGTCCCACGGCCGCGAGCGCAACCTGGGTCTCGTCGAGCTCGTCCTTCTTGCGCGCGAGCACGCACACGTCGGCCCCGGCGGCGGCGTACGCCTCGGCGATGGCACGTCCGATGCCGCGCGTGGCTCCGGTGACCAGCGCGACCTTGCCGTCCAAGCGGAACGCGGTTACCGGGTCGATCACAGATACAGACCCGTCTGGCCTTCGGTGCGACTGGACGCGACCGCATGGACGTCACGTTCCCGGAGTATCAGGTAGTCCTCGCCCCGAATGTCGATCTCGAAGCCGGCGTCCGGGGCGAACAGCACGAGGTCGCCGTCCTCGACGTTGCGGACGGTCGGTCCCACCGCCACGACCTTCGCCCATCCCAGCCGGCGGCTCTCGGCCGCGGTGGCGGGGATGACGATGCCGGCGCGGCTCTTGCGCTCGCCGATCTCCTTCGACGGCAGCGCGAGGATGCGATCGGCCGTCATGCGTATCGATTGCTTGACGTCCTCGGCCGACTCGGCGTCAGAAGGCACCGGTCTCCTTTGTCGCCGTCGCAAGCTCCGGCTTTGCGGCAGCGGATGGCAAAGCCACCGCTGCCGCGAGCAAGGGTACCGGTCGGACGCGCGGTTCCAGACGATCACGAAGCGGGGGCTAGATTTCGCTGAGAGGGCGGTCGTCCCTGGAGACTCGTGTCCGACACCACGCAGCTCGCACAGCCTGTCGTCGTGAGGATGGCCTCGACGTTCCGCGCGTACGTCCTGCTCACGAAGCCGCGGGTCATCGAGCTGCTGCTCGTCACGACTCTGCCGGCCATGGTGCTGGCCGCCGGTGGACTCCCTTCGTTCGCGCTCATGGGCGCGGTCCTCGTCGGTGGCGCGCTCGCCGCCGGCGGCGCCAACACGATCAACTGCTGGATCGAGCGCGACCGGGACCGCGTCATGCACCGCACGCGCCACCGGCCGCTCCCGACGGGACGGATCGCGCCCGGTCGAGCACTCCTGTTCGGCGTCGTCCTCGAGGCGACGGCGTTCCTGTCGCTCTGGACCACCGTCAACCTGTTGTCGGCCGCGCTTGCCGTGAGCGCGATGCTCTTCTACGTCTTCGTCTACACGATCTGGCTCAAGCCGCGCAGCCCCCAGAACATCGTGATCGGCGGCGCGGCGGGTGCGGTGCCGGTGCTCGTGGGCTGGGCAGCGGTGACGGGGCGTCTCGACGCCCCGGCCTGGGTCCTGTTCGCCATCGTGTTCTGCTGGACGCCGCCGCACTTCTGGGCGCTGTCGCTGCGCTACCAGGAGGACTACGCCGCCGCCGGCATCCCGATGCTTCCGGTCGTGAGCGGCATTGCGAACGCCGTGCGCCAGATCATCGTCTACACCGTCCTCGTGGTGGCGGTGACGCTGCTGCTGTTCAGGTTCGAGGCGATGGGGATCGTGTACTTCGCGGCTGCGGTCGGCCTCGGTGCCGCGTTCGTATGGCAGGCGCTCGCGCTTCGTCGCGACGCCAGCGCCCAGCGGGCGATGCGGCTGTTCGCGTTCTCGAACACGTACCTGGCGCTTCTCTTCGCGGCCATTGCCGTCGACACGCTCATCCGGGCCTACTGACACGCCGGGGCGGCGAAAGGGCTGGCTGCTGATCCTCGCCGGCGTCCTCGTCGTCGGGCTGGTCGCGGGGCTACTCGTCGCCGTGCTCGGCCGCGAG
>DASPXI010000045.1:0-45157 GCA_035637335.1 Acidimicrobiia bacterium | reverse complement strand
CAACTCGGTAGACCATACGGGAAGCCAACTCGCTCGAGGGCGGACACCGCAAGACGGCACCGGCGCCTCGGTGTAGACACACAGCGCATGCGTGCGAGGCCAGTGGCCGTCGGGGTTTGCCTGCTCGCGACCGCGGGTGTTTTCGTCGACGGTGCGGCGGCGCGATCGCACAGCGAGCAGGCGAAGCCACCAACATGTGAAGGCGGGCGGCGGTCGAAGCCGGCAATGCAGCCGCCGCTGCGTACCGACGGTCGATGGATTGTCGACGCGAAACGTCGACGCGTGAAGCTGGCCGGGGTCAACTGGTACGGCGCGGAGGAACGTGACCAGGTCGTCGGCGGCCTCGATCACCAACCCCTCGACCGCATCGCCGCCTGCATCGCGGCGATGGGCTTCAACAGCGTGCGCCTGCCGTTCTCGAACGCGCTCGTGCGCGAGCGGCGACCGCTCACCGAGGTCGCGCCTTCCGTGACAAGCCGGTTCGTGCGCGAGAACCGCAAGCTGCTCAGCCGGTCAGGTGGCCGCGCTGTCCGGCCGATCGACGTCTACGGCGCGGTCGTCGACTCGCTCGCCCGCCACGGGTTGCTCGTGATCCTCGACAACCACATGACCGCCAACGACTGGTGTTGCGAAAATGCCGACGGGAGCAGCCTCTGGTTCGACCAGTTCCCGGGCGAGCACTGCGCGGCGGGCGCGGTCGGACCGTGTGGTCCCGAAGGAGTCTTCACCGAAGCCGACTGGATCGAGGACTGGCGAACGATGGTGCGCCGCTTCCGGAAGCAACGCGCCGTCGTCGCCGTCGACTTGCGCAACGAGGTCCGGCCCGACTCTGTCGTCCAACCGAGCGTCTCGGCCGGCTGGGCGTCGGGGCCGCCGGAGCTCGACTGGCGGCGCGCCGCCACCGCCGCCGGCAACGCGGTGCTCGCCGAGGATCACGACCTGCTCGTGATCGTCGAGGGCCTCACGTCGGCGGTCGACCTCGGCCCGCTGGCTGCCACGCCCGTCGAGCTCGCGGTGCCCAACCGGGTCGTGGTCTCGCCGCACACCTACCCGTGGCTCTGGAGCGCGTCGGCGTCCGAGTTGCCGTCCTCGCTCGAGGCGGCGTGGGCGCCGTTCCTCACCGGCGCGCAGCCGGTCCCGATCTGGCTGGGCGAGTTCGGCACCAACACGACCGAACCTGCGCAGGCGTGGCTCGATCAGATCCTCAGCACGCTCGTGCGCACGCGTGTCGGCTGGTGCTGGTGGCCGCTCAACGGCACGCAGTCGGCGGGACGCACCCGCACCGCCGGTGCGCGCGAGACCTTCGGCCTCCTCGACGCCGAATGGCGCGCACCGGCGAATCCCGAGCTCAGCGCGCGGCTGCGCACGCTCGCACGCAGCACCTGAGCGCTACAAGTTGACTAGCCTTGCGAGTTGCTGCGACGCCTTGCCCAGCTTCAGCAGGGGCGCCGCTACCAGCAGCCGAGGACCGTGGACGCGACCTCGATCGCGACGTCGGTCTTGTCCACCCGCGTAGGCGGCAGCTGGGTAACGTCGACGGTCAGGATCATCGCGTCCTTCATCGCGACGACCGAACCGTCGCCCTTCGTGAAGCCGCCCGCCGCGAGGCCAGACAGCGCGTCCCCGACTCCCTCGCGGCCGTGCAGGTCCCGGAAGTACTCACGCGCTGCCCGAAGCGCGTGCAGATCACGTACCGACAGATCGAGACTGCCACCCTCGAACGCGTAATTGCACGAGAACGTGTCGCCACGGATAGCCGACACGGGCTGACCGACAACTGGCGCGCCGACCGCAGAGGGAACGGAGTCACGGACCATCGGCTCGCACACCTCGCGCGCCGCAGGCCCCACGCCCTTGCGAGCCGAACCGTGCGCGATCGCCTCACCGCCGCCGCCCGGGCTACCACCGCACGCGACCAGCGTCGCGATGCCGGCCAAGATCACGACGAGTGTGAAGCGCGACCGTCGACTCATTCGTTGCTCCCGCGATCCCGAATCTTGCAGGCTACCGGGGACCGGCTGGGGAACGACCGCGCGACCTCCTCAGGGCACAGTCATCGGCTCTGCGACTTCCGCGTCGATCCGCTGACTGCGCCATTCGGCGTCGACGATGCGGAGGCGTCGTCGGAGGCGCGCCATCAGCCCGTCGACGGCGTCGCGCACTGAGCTCGCGGCGACGCCGGCGCAGACGATGAGCCCACCGTCGAGCAGCAGCCAGCACTCGGCCGTCGCCGGTGAGTCACCAGTCGGGTGCGGTTGGGCGGTGAGGCGCGCCCGCGCCCGCTCCACGGCACGAGGCGCTTCTCGACAGATGGCGCGGATTCTCTCGAACGCGTAGACGCGGTCGACCGAGGCGATCGGGCCATCGATGATCTCCGTCATCGTGACCTGGGATGGCGTGTGTCGGTTCTGCATGCCGGTCACTCTGACGACCGAGCCTGAAGCCGGCCTGAGAGATGCCTTGGCGTTGTCGTAGACCTTCCGGATCGACCCCAGCCGGACTACTCCCAGGGGCGTACCGGCGGCGCCGCCCGCCGGCCGATGACACCCATGAGCAGGGGCCATACCGTGCCGGTATGGCGCCCGATCGTGGACTGGCGGCGCGGGCGGCTTCGTGGCGGCAATGGCTGTACACGTGGCGGGCCGACGTCGCGATCGCACTCGCCGTCGCCTTCGTCCAGTTCACCGGCACGTACTTCGGGTCGGAGAACCAGACTGATCGTGCTTCGCTCGACGTGCTTGCCTACGCGCTGCTGGCAGTCGGCCCCGTCGCGCTCCTGTTTCGGCGGCGGTATCCGGTGGCGGTGCTCCTCGTCACTTTTGCTGCCACCCTGACGTACTGGACCACCGACTACCCCCGCGGGCCGATCTTCTTCGCGCTCATCATCGCGTTCATCTCCGCGATCATGGCCGGCCACCGAGTCGTCGGCGTGGCTGTCGCCGTGGCCGGCTGGCTGGCCTTTCCATGGCTCCCCTATCTCATAGGCAACGAGGACCGACCCAGCGTTGTCGGCGTGTTCGGCCTCCTGGCGTGGCTCCTCGTGCTCCTGACCGTGGGCGAGGTGGCGCGCGTGAGCCGGGCCCGTGCCGCCGAGGCGGCGCGTTCACGCGAAGAGGAGGCACGCCGCCGCGCCAGCGACGAACGCCTCCGCATCGCGCGCGAGCTGCACGACGTGCTCGCCCACAACATCTCGCTCATCAACGTCCAGGCGGGTGTCGCCCTCCACCTCATGGACGACCAGCCTGAGCAGGCGCGCACCGCGCTCACGGCGATCAGACGGGCGAGCAAGGACGCTCTGGGCGAGCTGCGATCGGTGCTCGAGGTGCTGCGCCAGTCGGGCGAGGAGCAGCCCCGCGCCCCCCAGTCCGGACTCGACGAGCTCGACGACATCGTCTCGCGGGCGGGCGCGGCGGGACTCGAGGTGAACGTGCAGGTGACGGGTACGCCGCGCCCGTTGCCCGCTGACGTCGACCTGGCTGCATTCCGGATCGTGCAGGAAGCGGTGACGAACGTCGCCCGGCACGCCGGTCAGGCCACCGCGACGGTCCGGGTGGCCTACGGGGACGACGACCTTACGGTGCAGGTCGACGACGACGGCCGCGGCGGGCGCGCGAGCACGAACTCGGGCAGTGGCATCGCCGGCATGCGCGAGCGCGCCGCCGCGCTCAGCGGCCGGCTCGAGGCCGGTCCCCGCCCCGGTGGCGGGTTCCGGGTCCGGGCGCAGCTGCCAGTGGACGGTGCGCGGTGACCTCCGTCGTCCTGGCCGACGATCAGGCGCTGGTTCGCGCCGGGTTCCGTGCTCTCCTCGACGCGCAAGAGGACATCGACGTCGTGGGCGAAGCCGACGACGGCGAGGAAGCCATTCGGCTCGCGAAGAGCCTCGTGCCCGACGTGGTGCTGATGGACATCCGCATGCCGGGCCTCGACGGCCTGGCCGCGACCCGCGCCATCGCCGCCGACGACCGACTCTCGCCGGTGCGCATCGTCATCCTCACGACCTTCGAGCTCGACGAGTACGTGTTCGAGGCGCTGCGCGCCGGGGCGAGCGGCTTCCTCGTGAAGGACACCGAACCGGTGGAGTTGATCCGGGCCGTGCGCGCCGTCGCCGCCGGCGAGGCGCTGCTGTCGCCGAGCGTCACGAGACGGCTGATCGCCGAGTTCGCCATACGCGCCAAGGAGCCGGCGCGGGCCCCTGAGCTCGACCACCTCACCGATCGCGAACGCGAGGTGATGGCGCTCGTCTCCGAGGGCCTGACGAACGACGAGATTGCGGAGCGGCTGTTCATGAGCCCGGCGACGGCGAAGACGCACGTGAGCCGGGCGATGATCAAGCTCAACGCCCGCGACCGCGCTCAACTCGTCGTATTCGCGTACGAGTCGGGCCTGGTGCGACCGGGATGGGCCGGCTGACGCGCCTACTCCCAACGCGGTAGCGGCAGCTCCGAGCGCTGCTTCGGGCGACGTATCGCCGAAACCTCCGGCCGCCCGACGACCCGGCGGCCTCCTCTGACGACGATCGAACGGACTCGACCCCCCCAGGAGGAGGTCCAAGGATGGCAAGCACACTCACCGCACCCCCGGACACGGCGGTCGCCCGGGCCGAACAGGCGACGAAGGTCTACGGCTCGGGGGAGACCGCCGTCCGGGCCATCGACGACGTCACGGTGGAGTTCCCGACCGGACGCTTCACGGCCGTCATGGGCCCGTCCGGTTCGGGCAAGTCGACGCTGATGCACGTCATAGCCGGGCTCGACAGCCTCACGTCGGGCCAGGTCTACATCGGCGACGTCGAGCTCGGCTCGCTGTCCGACAAGGAGCTCACGCTCCTGCGCCGGGACCGGGTCGGGTTCGTATTCCAGTCGTACAACGTGATCCCGACGCTCACGGCGCTCGAGAACATCACGCTGCCGAGCGCCCTGGCGGGCAGGAAGCCCGACCGGGCCTGGCTCGACGGTGTCATCGACACCGTCGGTCTGCGAGACCGGTTGTCGCACCGTCCCGCCGAGCTGTCCGGCGGGCAGCAGCAGCGCGTCGCCGTTGCACGGGCGCTGGCTACCCGGCCCCAGATCGTGTTCGCCGACGAGCCCACGGGGAACCTCGACTCCCGCGCCGGGGTCGAGATCCTCGAGTTCATGAGGGGCGCGGTCGACGAGCTCGGCCAGACGATCGTGATGGTCACCCACGACCCGGGCGCCGCCAGCTACGCCGACTCGGTCGTGTTCCTCGCTGACGGCCGCGTCACCGACCGGATGGTCGCGCCGACCCAGCAGTCGGTGCTCGACCGTATCCGCGCGTCCGAGAAGTGAAGGGGGATTCGTCGTCATGCTGAACCTGAGTCTCAAGGGCCTGTGGGCCCACAAGCGCCGTCTCATCGGCACGTTCCTCGCAGTGTTCCTCGGAGTCGCGTTCCTGTCCGGGACGCTCGTGCTCGGCGACACGCTGCGCGGGAACTTCGACGACCTGTTCACCGAGGCCAACGCGGACACCGACGTCGTGGTCCGCCACGCCTCGACCCTCAGCACCGATCCCGGCGAGCCCGATATCCAGCGCGGGCTCATCGACGCGTCGCTGGTCAATCGCGTCCGCGACGTCGAGGGCGTGGCGGCGGCCGAGCCGTCCGTGGAGGGGTACGGCCAGCTCGTCGGCAAGAACGGCGACAAGCTCGGCGGCAACGGGCCCCCGACGTTGGCGGGCAACTGGATCGACAATCGTGACGTCAATCCGTACCGGCTCGTCGAGGGACGGGCGCCACGCGCCGACAACGAGATCGTGATCAACCGCGGCGCCGCCTACGACGGCAGCCTCCGCGTCGGAGACACGACAACCGTTCAGACACCGGATCCGGTCTCCGTGAAGATCGTCGGTATCGCGACCTTCGGCTCGGCCGACGGGCTGGGCCAGACGACCTTCACCGCCTTCACGCTCGACAGCGCCCAGCAGCATCTGCTCCATCGCACCGATCAGGTTGGGAGCATCTCCGTGAAGGCGCAACCCGGCGTGTCGCAGGACGAGCTCCTGAAGCGCGTGCAGCGGGTGCTGCCGGCCGACGTGGAGGCGATCACCGGGGCGAAGCTCACGAACGAGAACACGAGCGACATCAACCAAGAGTTCCTCGATCTGTTCACCACGTTGCTGACCGTGTTCGCCGGCGTCGCGTTGCTGGTCGCCACTTTCAGCATCTACAACACGTTCTCGATCATCGTGGCCCAGCGCACCCGCGAATCCGCGCTGTTGCGCGCGATCGGGGCGGGCCGAGGTCAGATCCTGGCGTCGGTCGTCATCGAGGCCTTGCTGGTGGGCGTCGTGGCATCCGCCGTGGGTCTCTTCGGCGGACTGGGCATCGCCGGATTGCTCAAGGGCATGTTCGACGCCTTCGGGTTCTCGCTTCCCGCCGGTGGTCTGGTGTTCAAGACCTCGGTGGTGGTGATCTCGATGATCGTCGGCGTCGTAGTCACGCTCGTGGCCGGTGTGGCGCCCGCAATCAAGGCATCGCGCGTCCCGCCGCTCGCCGCCATTCGCGACGTCGCGGTAGAGCGCACACGCGCCTCCGCCCGGCGAGCGGTCACTGGTGTAGCGCTGACGGCGCTGGGTGTGGTGGTCGTGCTCGGCGCGGTGTTCAGCGGCGGCAACTCGGTGCTCGGTTTCGCCGGGCTCGGCGCGTTGCTCACGATCGCGGGCGTCGTCGTGTTCGGCCCTGTCGTGGCCCGGCCGGCAAGCAGTGTCATCGGCTCGCCGCTGCGGTGGCTGCGGGGCGCGACGGGCTCTCTCGCCCGCCAGAACGCGATGCGCAACCCGCGTCGCACCTCCGGTACCGCGGCTGCGCTCATGGTCGGCGTCGGCGTCGTGACGCTGTTCACGATCTTCGCGGCGTCGCTCAAGTCGGCCATCGACGACAGCGTGACGAAGTCGTTCACGGGCGACCTGGTCGTGTCCACCGGTCGCTTCGGTGGCGGCGGGGTCAGTCCCCAACTTGCACGCGACATCGGTCAGCTACCGGAGGTGCAGACCGCGACGGGCCTCGGCCGCGGGAGGGCGGTTGTCGGCACCGCCACCGAGAACGTCACCATCGTCGACCCGGCCCAGCTCGGTGACGTGCTCGACCTAGATGCCGACGCCGGCTCGGTCAAGACACTCGGCCCGCAAGAGATCGCCGCCTCGAAGGCGATCGCCGACGACGAGGGCTGGAAGCGCGGCACGAAGGTGCCGGTCACGTTCTCGGACGGCACGACGTCCGAGTTCACCGTCGGGGCGATCTACAAGTCCCGCGACATCACCGGCAATTACATCCTGTCTCGAGCGGCATGGGCGCCCCACTCGGTCCAAGACATCGACAGCACGGTGCTCATCCGTCTCGACAACGGAGTCCCGGTCGAGACCGGACGTCATGCAGTCCAGCGGACGGCGGATGGGTACGGAGCACCCGACGTGGAGGATCGCGATCAGTACGCGGCGTCGTTGGGTCAGTTCGTCGACATGATGCTCGGCATCGTCTACGTGCTGCTGGCCCTGGCGATCCTCATCGCGTTGATGGGCATTGCCAACACGCTGTCGCTCTCCGTGTACGAACGCATTCGTGAGCTCGGCCTACTGCGCGCCGTCGGCGAGACCCGCCGTCAGCTGCGGTCGATGATCCGATGGGAGTCGGTGATCGTTGCCGTGTTCGGCACGGTCGGCGGGCTCGGCGTGGGCCTGTTCCTCGGCTGGGCCCTGGTCAAGGCCGCGTCCGAGGGAACGGGCGACATGATCGCGCCGAGCTTCTCGGCGCCGGTCGGGCAGCTCGTCGTGGTGCTGGTCGTAGGCGCAATCGCCGGTGTGCTCGCCGGGATCCGGCCTGCGCGGCGCGCCGCGAAGCTCCCGGTCCTGCGAGCGATCGCGAGCGAGTAGCCGCAACCCGGCCTCCCCCGTCGACGAGCTCGCCCGGGCATCCGGCCCGGGCGGGCTCGTCGTTACGAGGTCGACCGCCAGCTGCGCGTGCTCCGAGAGCGCGCCGCCGGTTGACTACGAGCCGCCCGACATCATCTCCTGCGCGCGCTTGGCCATCTCGTCGGGTGGGACGTCCTCGATGTGTGTCGAGAGGCTCCACCGGTGCCCGAACGGGTCCTCGATCTGTCCCGACCGGTCGCCGTAGAACTGGTTCTCGACCGGGCGCAGCGCCTTGGCTCCGGCCTGCACCGCAGCATCGAACGTCTTGTCGACGTCCTCGACGTACAAGCCGATGGTGACGGGCGTGCCGCCGATCTTCTTCGGGCTCTGATAACCCATCTCGGGAAACGCGTCGGCCAGCATGACCACGGAGTCGTCGAACTGGAGCTCGGCGTGTCCGATCTTGCCCCCGGGTGCGGGCATGCGCATGCGCTCGGTGGCACCGAGTACCTGCGTATAGAAGTCGATGGCCTTCGCACCGTCGTCGATGACGAGGTATGGGCTGACTCGGGGGTAGCCCTCGGGGATGGGCTTCACGGGACTCATCGTTCGCTCTCCTTTTGTCGGGGGTCGCTCTGCATTCACTACATCACGGCGCGGCGGCGGTCGCTGCGTAGGCATCGACGGCGTCGAGATGTCGCTGCTTCTCGGCGTCCGGGATGAACGACGCCGAGAACGAATTGCGCGCCACCTGGAGCATCTCGTCCATCGTGAGTCCCAGCGCCTGCGCGGTCCCGACATAGTTGTCACCGATGTAGCCGCCGAAGTAGGCGGGATCGTCCGAGTTGATCGTGACGAAGAGTCCGCGGCGCAGCATCTCGGCGAAGTTGTGCTTGCGCAGGTCGGGGAAGTCACGGAGCTTGACGTTGGAGAAGGGGCAGACGGTGAGCGGCATCTGCTCCGCGACCACACGCTCGACCAGGCGCTCGTCTTCTGTGCACTTCTGGCCGTGGTCGACGCGCTGGACCTTCAGCACGTCGAGGGCCTGCCAGATGTACTCGGGCGGGCCCTCCTCTCCGGCGTGGGCGACGGCGAGGAACCCTTCGGCCCGGGCCCGGTCGTAGACGTCGCGGAACTTCACCGGCGGGTTGCCCTTCTCGGACGAGTCCAACCCAACGCCGATGATCTTGTCGCGGTGCGGCAAGGCCGTCTCCAGCGTCTCCATCGCCGCCTCCGCGCTCAGGTGGCGCAGGAAGCACATGATCAGGCGCGACGTGACGCCGAGCTCCCGTTCACCATCGGCGAGCGCACTGGTGAGGCCGTTGACGACCGTCGCGAACTCGACGCCACGGTCGGTGTGCGTCTGCGGGTCGAAGAAGATCTCCGCGTGGCGCACCCCCTGACTGACGGCACGACGGAGATACTCGAGCGTGAGCTCGTAGAAGTCGCGGTCGCTCACCAGTACGCTGCACGCGGCGTAGTAGATGTCGAGGAAGGACTGGAGGTCCTCGAACACGTAGGCGCGTCGGACGGCGTCTTCGTCCGCGTACGGCACGTCGACGCGATTGCGCCGCGCCATCTCGAACATCAAGCCGGGCTCGAGCGTCCCTTCGATGTGGAGGTGCAGCTCCGCCTTGGGGAGCTCCATCAGGAACGCCTCCATCGAGGCCTCCGGCTAGGCGTTCATGGATTGTGAATCAGATGGGGCGGACGTTCTGGGCTTCCTCACCCTTCCGGCCCGGGCCGACGTCGAACTCGACGCGCTGGCCGTCCTGGAGCGTCTTGTACCCGTCGCCTTGGATCTGCGAGTAGTGGACAAAGACGTCCTCGCCTTCGTCACGAGAGATGAACCCGTAACCCTTCTCCGCGTTGAAGAACTTCACAGTGCCTGTAGCCACGCTTCTTTTCCTTTTGTGCTCCGTGTTGCTGTCATTCGGGGATGTTTCGCGAAGCCCGGCCGCCGTCGCCCCGCCGCTCATGCGTCCGCGCTCCGCTCGCGTCGACGTTCCGGCCTGTGCGCTGGACCCCGGCGCCGGGGCGCCCGAGCAAGAAACGCAGAAGAAACAGAACGACCGCTTGGGCTCGGACCATAACACGGAGAACTTCGCTCATCGCTCGCGAGCCCGTCCTTCATCGCCGCTTCACAACCGCACGAACCGTGACAATTCGCCGCCGCAGGACTGAAGTCGACTCAACCCCTCTCGCCCTCGTGCCGATACGTGCAGTGGGAGCGGTGAGGCTCGACCGGAGGGGGCGCGATGGGCAGGATCGTTCGTTCTGGAGGTCGGAGGCGGGCGCTTCTCGTGCTCGTCCCCCTGATCGCCCTCGCGCCCAGCGGATGCATTCTGCTCAAGCCGCCGTTCACTCCCGCCCATGTCACGCCCCCGCCGCCGCCCCCGAACGCCGCATTCAGCTCGTCGGCGTTCCTCCAGCAGCTCGGCATCGTCCCCTCCGACGACGAGCTGGCGGCGCGACCGCGCAGGCAGAGCAGCTAGAAACGACCCGTTCCCGCGGACTCGGTTAGGGCGGCCTCGCTCGCGCGTCGCGTCTTCGGGCGCGTTCGGGCTTCCATTGCCCTTCGTGCTCGTCGCGGTGATGGAGATGACAGCGGAGCTCGAGGTTCGAGAGTACGGTTGCGCCGCCATCGATCCAGTGTTTCTTGTGATGCACCTCGCACCAGCCCGGCGGCCGGTCGCACCCCGGGGCGACGCAGTGGCGATCGCGGGCGATGACGGCTCGCCGCAGCGCGGCCGGGATGCTCCTTGTGCGGCGCCCCACATCGAGGGGTTCGCTCGCGCCGTTCGTGATGATGCGGCTCACACCCGCATCGCAGGCGAGCCGGCGTGCCGTCTCACCGCTGACCACCCCACCCCAGTCGAGCTCAGCCGCCTCGGCGCCGGCGCGCTTCTCGAGCGTCGCTAACGGCGCGTGCACATTGAGATGCGGACGTTCGCCGCCGCTGCTCGGGGCGTCTCCTGAATTCAGCACCTGGCGCGCCAGCTCGACGAGTGCGTCGGCGCGCCGTTGCGTGGGCGTCCGGGTGTCGTCGGGAAGCGGTTTGCTGTACGCGTCGATCGCGGTCCGCACCAGGCCGCCGTCGTCGCCGTAGACCTCACCGTCGAAGACCGTCATCCCCTCGAAGGTCTCCGAGATGTCGAATCGGCGCAGCTCGTGCGACTCGTTGGCGGCCAAGATGAAGGCGTCGGGTTCCACGGCGTGGCGCCAGTGCGCGATCACCTTGTTCAGTCCGCGCGGGTCCAGGTTGCGGGCCGCGTCCACCAGGATCGGTTCACCCTCGGCGAGGACTCCCGGATCCACTTCGGAGGCGGCGGCGCTGATCTGTCGCACATGTGCGTAGCCGATCTCGCCCGACGCGAAGGCCGCCTGCGTCTCGGGCAGGTCCCGGAGCCGGCGCGCCACACCCACGCGTTCACGGGCCGCGCCCGGCGACAAGCCACAGTGCTGCCGCAGCCAACACTGAGTCGACAAGACCTCCTCGCCCATACCCCGCCCGTCGAACGCCGCCAGGCGACGCAACCACTCCGCGTCGAGCCGATCGATCGCACCCCGGAGCTCGACCAGGTCATCGGCTAGGGCAGTCGCCGGCGTGACATCGAGATCCTCGAGCGCCAGCTCGTCGATCGCCGAACCCAGCTCTGACACAGCACCTCCCAGGCCAACCGCCGGGGAAGTGCCTATACGAACGTATGTTCGATTCTACCGGAACCCCGTCGGTTGTCAAGCGCGAAGGCAACTAGCCGCGCCCCTGCCACTCCGGCAGGTGGCCCGCCCCCTCGACGAGCGGAGGCACCTCGCGCGGCGCCCGAGCAGGATGCTGGCGGTACCGGAGGGGGTGCTGCATGAACGGCTCGCCGTCGGGGCCGTCCACCACGGTCCCCCGCTCGCGAAAGTGCTCGGCGCGCAACATCTCGTCCTGCGACAGCACGGGCGACGCGGGCACACCCGCCGCCGCCATCTCGCGCACGAGCTCGTCTCGCTTCCGCTGCGCGATCGCGTTCGCGATCCGCGCGTCAAGCTGCGCGCCGAGTGCCGAACGCTCGGCGAACGACAGCGAAGCGGCGTCGTCGAGATCGAGCGCGCGAGCGAGCGCGGACCAGAAGTGGTCCTCGCTGATCACGCCGAGCGCGACCCATCCGCCGTCGGCGGTGCGGAACGTGCCGTAACCCGCCACCTGCCCTCCGACCTCCTGTCGGTCGGGCAGCGTGAGGGGCGGCACAGCCCCAGTCCAGCTCGCGAGCACATCCGTCATCGACACGTCGATCGACTCCCCCTCGCCGGTGCGCGAGCGCCGGACCAGCGCCGCGCACACGGCCAGCGCGGCGTACGCGCCGCCCCCCAGGTCGGCGATCGGGGGCCTGGGCACGACGGGGGCATCGTCATCGCTGCGGGGCTCGAGCGTTCCGGCCCACGCCTGGTAGTTGACGTCGTGGCCTGGCACCTCGGCGAGCGGCCCGTCCTGGCCGTACCCGGAGACCGAGCAGTAGATGACCGACGTGTTGACGCGTCGCACGCTCTCGGCGTCAACCCCGAGCGTGCGTACGACGCCGGGACGAAATCCCTCGACGACTACGTCGGCATCCTCTGCGAGTGCGAGCACTGCGGCGCGTTCGGACTCGTCCTTCAGGTCCACCGCCGCGCTTCGCTTGCCCGCATTCAGCACCGCGAACAGCGTCGGGAAGACCCGCATCGGGTCACCACCCGGCGGCTCGACCTTCACGACGTCGGCGCCGAGCTCGACGAGCAGCTGGGTCGCGTACGGTCCAGGCCGCCAGATGCTCAGGTCGAGCACCCGGGTACCGGACAGGAGCCGGTTCGCACCGCTCTCGTCGCGCACGTCGCCGAGCCTAACGAGCGTGCGACGAGCTACTCCCCGAAGCCCGTGAGCGTCACCGGGGTGCGTCTTCCCTTGGTGACGACCTCGACGTCCACGGTTCTCGGCCCTGTCGTCAACACCGCGCCGACGGTGTCGGAGGCTTGCGCCCTCGAAACGGGAGCGGACTACGCGGGTTCCTTGAGCTCGTCAGCCAGACGAGCGGCGTCCGCAAGGCCGGTCGCGGCCGAAGCCGCTATCCGTCGCGCGGCCTCGGGTCGGTACTCCTCGCCGTAGACGGCACCCGGACGGCGCGGGGCTTCGAGAAGCGAGATCGTCGACCACCCGCCCAGATCGACAGGCTGAAAACCGGCGTCGCGCACAAGCGTCGCCACGATCTCCTTGGCGTCGGCGTCTTCACCGCCGAGGAACATCGCGACCGGCGCCGGGTGGCGCCCGTCGCCAACCTCGGCCTGGAACCCCGCCGTGTACGTGTTGAACGACTTCACGAGCCGGCTCGTCGAGAACCGGCGGGCGTTGTGTTCGGCCGCGGTCGGTTCGTTGAAGTCCCGGGCGATGCCGCCGGCCGCGTACTGATTGGTCGTATCGACGACCGCTTTGTCGCCGACGCGCACCGCAGCCGCCACGCGGTCGAGCTCGGGCCAGGGGACAGACATCACCACCACATCGCCATGATCGACCGCGTCGCCGACCGATCCCCAGCGGGCGCCGATGGAGTCGGCGAACGAGGCAAGCTCGGCCTCGTCGCGCTTGAAGCTCACGAGCACCTCATGGCCCCGCCGGGCCCACTGGGTGGCGAGGTTGCCGCCGATCCGACCGGCGCCGATGACTCCGATCTTCATTGCGCGCGCCTGCTCAGGCGACGCGCTCGAGCACGATCACGGGGATCTGCCGGCGCGTCTTCTGCTCGTAGTCGGCGAACACCGGGATCTCCTTCTTTGCGTCCCGCCAGAGCCCGTCTCGCTCACCGTCGTCGGTAACCTGCGCGCTGGCGTCGAACCGCTCGCTCCCGAGCTCCACGGTGACCCGCGGGTTTACGCGCAGGTTGTGGTACCAATCGGGGTGCGTCGGTGCCCCGCCCTTGGTCCCGAACACGAGCAGGTTCTCGCCGTTTCGGCGGTACGCGAGCGGGTGCACCAGGTCCCTGCCCGTCTTTGCTCCGGTCGTGTGCAGCAACAGGAGGGGGCGCCCTTCGAACGGTCCGCCCACCTTGCCGCCGCTCGTACGGAACTCGTCGATGATGCGTTGGTTGAAATCGTTACGATTCGCCATGCCGGGCAGAACCGGCTCAGCAATCGCGCTATTCCGGGCGCAAGAGCGCTGGCGCGTCAGGCGGGAAAGGGCTCGAGGCCGAGGCGCTCGCGTACCTCGGGCCGGCGCAACGGCGGGAGGGTCTTGGGGGGCTGGCGCCGCGCCGGAAGCTCGTCGAGGAGCTGCTCGGTGATGGCCGCGATCTCCCCTGCCGCCGCTTCGAACCGGCCGGCGAGTGCGGCATTGGGCCGGGTCACGCCGGTGACCTTGCGCACGTACTGCTTGGCCGCAGCCTCGATCTCCTCACGGGTGGCCGGGGGCTCCAGGCCGCGAAGTTCAGTGATGTTTCTGCACATGCGCCCAGCCTAGGACGCAGATGTCGGCGCCCCAGGCTGCGCAGCTCTCGGCTAGGTGCCCTGGCAGAACCCGGCCTTGTCCGTCTTGTAGGTGCCGTCGGCGCAGCGCACGTCGGGGTTGTCGTGCGAGAAGACGCCGAGCGGGCTCTCCCACGACGGCACCACCCACGCGTGCACCATGTACCCCGTCATCTTCAGCAGGTTGCCCTGCGCCGCCGTGCACTGGGCCTCGGTCACGTCGACGTCGGCGGGGAACGGCACCTCCAGCCCGTTGGGCCCGTTCTTGAGGCACACATTGCTGTGCCGGTGCCAGTGGTCGTTCGGCCCTGCGAAGCCCTCGGGCGCCGACTCGCCCATCCCGTAGTACATGAGCCCGATGACCTGCGACGTCGGGCTGGTGCCGTCGTAGATGAGAGAGATCGGCTTGGCGGGATCGAACGCTCCTTGCCCCGTGAGGCCGCCGTAGGTGATGTAGTGGGCGCCGCTCCCGGGCGCGAACCCACCCGCGAGCCGGTACCCACTCGCGGTCGCGTCCGCCACCGTCGGGTAACGCAACGCAAAGTCGCGGGCCACCGTGAGCTGGCCTTTGAGCGCGTCGCGGGTCACGGAATCGAGCGGCTTGTTGGGCTGCGACTCCGCCGTGACGTCTTGCGCTTTGACACCCTTCACCTTCTGGCCGTTCAGCGTGGTGGGGCCGTTGTCGTGAACGTGTCCTCCGGCAGTGGCAGCCTTGTTCTTGCCGTCCCCGCCGGTCGCTTCGCGATGGTCATGCGACGACGCCAACGCGGGAGTGAACGCGAGCGACGCGATCACAGCCACTCCGAGTCCGGCGATCCCGACGACAGGCCGCGCGAACACGGGGGGCAGCTCGTGCTGCGCCATGGCCGGCCGCACGAGGACGGCAAGCGACAACACCACGATGCCGAGCTCGAATCCCGATGGGAGCGCGTCGGCCCAGCCGACCTCCTCGGGGGTCCAGGGATTCGACCCGAACGGCGAGCCCCAGACGCGGGACATCACCCAGATGCCGAGGATCCCGGTGTTCAGCAGCACGCCGGCCGTCAAGAGCCGTCGAGCGGGCCGGAGGACGATCGCGATCGCGAACGACAGCTGCAGCCACGCGACAACAGCAAAGAACGCGCCGTGGACCCACGACAGGTCGTAGTGCTCGCCGCTCACGGCGAAGTGGATCACTCCGGCGCCGAGTGAAAACGCGGCAAGAAGCCAACGCAGGTAACGGCCAACCGTACGCTCGTTCGTGGTCATGAGGCCCCCCAAAACGGTCAAGACGCACGACGTACATCATGTGTCTAGCAGTCGGCGACATGCCGCGGAAGACCTGTTCAGGACAGCTTCAGGACTCCGGGCGAAATTGAGCGCCGCCGATCCGCCGGCGTGTGGGAGCTACCGATCGGAAGACTGCGAACGGTGTAGCAGCGCTTCGAGGTCGCGCAGCTCCCGGCGCATGCTCCAGCGCAGGTACATCCAGATGACGGGTTTGATCGGACGCAACCACGGGGCGAGCACGTATTTCTCGTAGTGGATGACGGTGCACCCGCCGGCGATCGGCGTCACGACGAAACCGCCTTCGACCGTCGCTTGGTCCGGAGGGACTCCGGCGGTCCTGCTATGGAACCCGCCTTCGTTGAGCTCGTACGCGAACTCACCCCGCCACGGCACGCCGGCAAACCGCCCCCGGACCCTGTAGGTGCCGTTGGTCGGAGTCTCGGGATCGACTTCCACTGCGTCGGCTTTGACCTCGGTCACCTCGATGTTCTTAATCTCCCAGATCGCCCTCAGGGCTGCTTCGCGCGGGTACGCCATCTCCCTCGTGCTTACCGTCGTGATCCTCGAACCCATCGACTGGCTCCTCGTGAAGTCCTGACGTGACGCTAGAACCGGCGAGTCCAGCCTTCCATGCCCATTACTCAGCGAGGATCTCGACGTCGAGGTCGTCGAGGCTTGCAGGGGCAGCAAGCATGTCGATGTGGACGACCTTGCCGTCCCTGATCGTGAAGTCCCATGCGACCCTGACGCGTCCGCCCGCCTCCCACACGATCCCGACAGTGCCGTCGATGAGCGCGGGCTGTGCGGCGAGGGCCCGCCCCGAGAACGTGCCGGCGATGGCCGCGGCGCCCCGTACCTCTTCGGGCGAGCCCATCCGTACGGCCGCGGAGTCGGCTCGCATGAGGACGCCAGGGTCGAGCAGCGCGACGAGGGCGTCGAAGTCCCCATTGCGTGACGCGGCCAGGAAGGCGTCGACGACCTCTCGCTGACGGGTGGGGTCTGCGTCGGGCAACGGGCCCGATCCCTGCACCTTGTGGCGGGCGCGGCTCGCAAGCTGTTTGGCCGCGTTCGGAGACCGGCCGACGATTGCGCCGATCTCGTCGAAGGGCACCGCGAAGATGTCGTGCAGCACGAACGCGAGCCGCTCGGCGGGGGTCAGAGTGTCGAGCACCACGAGCAGCGCCGAGCCGACCGTGTCGGCCAACAACGCCTCGTCTTGCGGGTCGCCGCCGACCGTGCGGCTCTCGAGGTGCTCGAGCAGGTCCGAACCCGCGGGGTCCTCCCGCCGAGACGCACGCGAACGCAACATGTCGAGCGAGACCCGAGCGACGACGGTCGTCAGCCATCCACCCAGATTCTCGATGTCGCTCGCGTCGGAGCGACTGAGCCTCAGCCATGCTTCCTGGACGGCGTCGTCTGCTTCGACCCGGGACCCGAGCATTCCGTAGGCCACCGCGCGCAGATGGCCCCTATGGTCCTCGAACCGGTCGACCAGCCAATCTTGTTCGGACACCGTTACCTTCTTCGCTTCCGATCCGTCATCTCACTGACGATCCAGATCCGGTCGATGTAACACGGCGAGCGTGAGGAGCTCTCGATGACAGCAGGCGTCAAGACGATCATCTACCCCGTCAAGGACATCGCCGCCGCAAAGCGGTTCTACGGCAAGCTCGTCGGCGTCGCGCCCTACGCCGACGAGGCCTACTACGTCGGGTTCCGGGTCGACGGCCAGGACATCGGGCTCGATCCCAACGGCCACAGCAGGGGCATGACCATGCCCGTCGGCTACTGGCACGTCGACGACATCAACGAGAGCCTCGAGGCGCTGCTCGAGGCCGGCGGAGAAACGCAGGAACAGGTGAGAGACGTCGGTGGCGGCAGGCTGATCGCCACGGTGAAGGACCCGGACGGCAACAGCATCGGCCTGCTCCAAGACCCTTCGTAGTCGCCGTCGCAGGCTCCGGCTCTGCGGCGACGGTGGCGACGCCGTCCGGTTCTGGCGGCTTCGGGCGCTAACGCACTGAGGGGTCGGCGACCGGAAAACGCAGGAACAACGCGACCGTGTGCTGCGAGAGCGGCGTGTCGGCGTAGACGTGCTCGACGCGGCCGCTGGTGTCGACGACGAGCGCCGCCATCTCGTCGATCACGTCGGTCGTCTTGTGGGTGCGTTGCCCGTCCACCGGGCATTCCTCGCCCTCGAGGCCGAGCCAGCCGCAGCTGTCGCACATCCGGCCTGGCGCCTCCTCGCCGTCGTGGACGAGGAGCAACTGGATCGCGTGCTCGTTCGCAGCCATGAGGCACCATTCGAGGCCCATCGTGCCCAGGCCCCCGGCTGCAACCCGCTCGAGCGCCTCTTGGACGAGCCGTCGTTCCTCGTCGCGCTCGTAGGCGTCGACGACCTCATCGGCGCGCTCGCGCACCTGGCCCGGTGACATCGTGGACGGGTCGATGACGAAGGTCCCCGCCAGGCGCGGCTGCAGATGATGCGGCAGGAAGGGTGTGAACTCGGCGACGGTCTCCTGGTGCCCGCCGACGATGAGGAGCTCGGCGCCGGTCCGGCCCATGGGCTCGTCGACCTTGTGGCGGTCTCTCGGTAGTGGCGCCGGGCGAGCAACTCGGCCTTGTCGTGCACACTGCGCTCCTCGTAGCCCTGCCATCCGCCCGCGTAGTCGGGCCTGCGGAGGGCGCGGCCGCGGACTTTGGTCTCGTCCTCGAGCACGCCCATGTAGAACTCGTAGAGCCAGGCCTTCTCCCGGTCCACCACAGCGACGCAGTACCGATGGGCCTCGTCGAGCACCACGAGCAGCGGCCGAAGGTAGGGCGTCTCGTCGACCTCGACGCGATCACGCACGCGGCGCGGTAGCGCGACCTCCTCGTACAGCCCTTCCTGTTCGCACGCAAAGACACCGAACCCGTGCCCGTGGAGCTCGCGAGCGCGATTGGCGAGCTCCAAGACTCGATCGATGTCGTGACGGTGTGACTCGCGCCCGTAATGGCTGAACGCGTCGGAGTCGGCGAGCTCGCGCACCGGCTTGAGCAGCGAGTGGAGGCGCGACTGCACCCCGCGCACCTCGTCGGGATCGGGCGGGATGCCCAGGTACACCGACAGGACCGGGGCATCCGGCGACCGAAAATGCAGCAGGCGGTCGACGACCCCCGGATCGATCACGGCGGATCAGTCCGGTGGCGGGAGCGCAGGGCGAGAATGCAGGGTCACGATCGTGTTGGTGCCATCCTTGCCGACGATGTCGAATGCCCGCACCGCATTCGGCAGCGGTGGGTCTGCGACGATCGACTGCGGGTGCTCGATGATGTGACGCAGCACCACCGGGAAGCGGCCTTCCTTGCCGCCGACGCCGACGATCACGGCGTCGTCCTTGTCGTCGTACTCGATGTAGGCGAACGGCAGCTTCTCCGCCTCGAACTGGTCGCCGTACTCGAGCCCGACGATCTCGATCGTCACGGCGTCGCCTTCGTGATCCTTCGTGACCAGATCGAAGAACTCACGCCACTCGGAGCGCGGTGGCTCGTATCGGTCAGCCATGCGATCACTCCCTCCGGAGTAGAGGTCGCGCAGTCGCGGCCAGCCCTAGCTCTACCCAGGCCATGGAGCATTCACCGCAAGGTCGGCATAAGCGGCGGTCTGTTCGCGCGGGCATTGCTCCGGGAGACCGGCGACGCCATCGACGCCGCACAAGAACTATGTCCGCGCCGAGTCGCGCAGCGCCATGTCGTCCGGTTACGCCGTCCGGTCGGAGGCCGTCTCATCGGGTCGGCTGCGTGCGAGTCCCTGCTCGAGCCACGTACGCAGCGCCGCCTCGGGTGCGGCACCCGTTTGCCGCGCGACCACTTGCCCTCGGTCGAGCAGCAGCAACGTCGGTATGCCCTGGAGCGCGAACCGTTGCCCGGTGCCGGGGGCGGCATCCACGTTCACCTTCACGAGCTTGATCCGGCCCGCCATCTCCCGAGCCAGGCGTTCGAGCGCGGGACTGACCATGTGGCACGGCCCGCACCAGGGCGCCCACAGGTCGACGAGGACCGGGATCGTCGCTTGGTCGGCGACCTCGGCGAAGTTGTCGTCACCGGCTTCGGTGAGCCACGGCAAGGGTGCATGGCACTGCGCGCATCGTGGGACACCGGAAGCGGCCGCGGGGACTCGATTCTTCCGCCCGCAGTTCTCGCAGCGGATGACGTTCATCGACGACTCCACAGTTTCCAGCGGCACCCCCCGCCATCGTCGGGGCGCGGGTATGGCGCCTGTCCATTCGTGAACGGCGTCAGTTGCAATGCTTTGATCACGAGCTGCAGGCCTCGCGTCGCGTCGTAGTCGTCCTGCCGCCGGTGCAGTCGGGCGACGAAGTAGTCCCGAGTCGCTTCGAGACAGCCACGGTCCCCGGCGAGCTCGCGCAGCTTGCGGACGGCGCGGTCGCGGTCGCCGTCACGCGCGAGCCGCACGGCCGCGTCTGCGACCTCGGGGACCGTTGCCACATCACCTCCCCGCCGGGCGCGCCGGCTGCCGTGGTGACTGTACCCATCGACGCTGCTGCGCCCTGTCGGGTGACGGCGCCGGGATGTACTCGACCGACGGGCGGCGCCCGACCGGCGCGCAGTAGCCCGAGTGGATCACAGGTCGCGCACGTCGGAGATGGCCGGACGCGCCGTCCTCCATATCCCAACGGGGGAACCTGGTCCCGTTCCTCTCGGCGGAGGAGCTAGTGAGGCGGGCCAGGATCGACAGCAAGGTCGACTTGCCGCTCCCCGACGGGCCCATGAGGCTCACGAACTGCCCCGGCTGCACCGACAGGTCGGCGCCGCGAAGGGCGACCGTCTCGGACCTTCCTTCCTTGTAGATCTTGAACAAGTCGTGCGCCCGCACCGCCAGGGTGGTCGGTTGCGGCGGGGACTCAGGCGCCGTTTCCGGTGCGCTCGCCGGAGCCGCGGTGCCCGTGCGGCTGGACCCAGTCATGCGGCGCAGTGTGACGATTCGCGGATGTGAGAATGATGTGGGACCGAACTGGCCCTCGAGACCGCCTACTCAAAGCTCAGGCGCCGACGCTCGCGGCCGGTTCGAAGATCCGCGCTCGTTCTCGTGGCGTGGCTTGTGCCGCGAACACCTGCAACTTGTCGAGTGCGGGAAACAGCGCGTCGAAGAAACGGCCCTGCAGCTCTCGGACGGCTGCGCGGTCCTCGTTGTCGCCCAAGCCGCACAGCAGGTTGAGTCGTGAGCGATCGACCCATTCCTGCAGCTCCGGTGCTTCTTGCCACCGCATCTCTGTGCTGATGCCCGCCAGCACGACGCGCAGGTAGTCGAACGGTGTGTGGGGCATGACGGTCGGCGGGCAGAGCGCGTTCTTCTCCTCCGTCGTCCTTCCCGTGGATTCGATGAAGCCCTGCAACGCACCCGACAACGTCAGACCCACACGCGTCACGAGCTGGAGGGTGATCGTGTCGTCGGTGAAGATCGCTCGAGGTGGGTTGTCGCTCAGTCCGGACGCGGCGCAATGCACGTGGAGATGATCAGGAGTGGTCGGGATCGAGCCTTTCTCGAGGACGATCTGGTCGGGCTCGATTGGCTCGACGTGCCCGAGCCGGACGACGTTCCCGATTCGACGGAGTTGCTCGAGCTCCCGGAGGCTCGCCGTCCCACCCTTCATCATGGTCGGCACGACGGCTCGGTCGGTGCGGAGCATCACCCCGTCCTCTTCGAGGCGTTCATACACCTCCTCCACCGACTCCGACGCGACCATCGCCTCGAGCTGCAGGACGACCCCGGCGAAGGTGCGTGTCTGCCCGGGCTGGAAGAACGCTCGGTCAAGATCCAGTTGTCACGCGGACGGATCCGGGTGATGTCGTTCGGATCGGTCCCGCGATCGAGCAACCAGCAGATGGCGTCCAACGCGGTCTTGCCTCCACCGACGATCACGTACCCGGCGGCCGGGTTCTCGAGCGCGCTGAGCTTGCCGACCGGGACGCAGCGGACCCCGTCGGCCACCTCGAACGGGGCAGGATCGGTCGCCGGCACGCGCGACGCCATATAGGTCGCGTCGACGACGTGGCTTCGAACCGTCACGTCTGTCACCTGATTGGTCAGCCGTGATTGGAAGCGCCGGTCACCCAGGTAGTCGCACATCGGGAAGAAGCGGACCCGACCGGACGCCAGAAAGCGGTGGCGCATGATCTCGTCGTAGTAGCCGCAGATCTCCGCGCCGCTGGCGCGCTCGTAGAAGCCGGTGTCGATGCCCTCGGGTTCGGACCGGTCCTGCCCGAGCGGGGTCGAGTTGACGCCGTAGAACCTCGACGGCTGGTGGAGCTGGACGAACGGGTACGAGTCCAGCCAATGGCCGCCCGGTCGATGGCGGCGCTCGACCATCACGACGTGGCGTCGCTGTGCTCGATCAACGAGTCGACGAACGCCATCCCGAGCGCGCCGGCGCCGACGACGAGATAGTCCGTCTCGAGCTTCGAGTCCCCTGCCATCGGCCGCAAGATACCGCTGTCGTGCGACCGTGTAGCGCCTGACCGCGCACCTCGAGTCACCGGCCGGGGACGAGCTGGCCGGAGGCGATACTTGTCGTCGGAGCGGAAGGAGCCGACGATGAAGATCGCAGTTGTGGGAAGAGGCAATGTCGGCGGTGGGCTCGCAAACCTCTGGGAGAAGGCCGGCCACGAGATCGTTGCTCGCATCGGCAGCGAGGGCGGCGAGGTCGCTGGAGCCGATGTGGTGCTTGTCGCGGTGCCGGGCGGCGCGATTGCCGACGCGCTCGACAGAGTCCAGGGGATCGGTGGCAAGACGGTGATCGACGCCACGAACCTCGTCGGTGCAGAACCGCCGTCGGGCTTCGAGTCGAAGGCGGAGTTCGTCAAGGCCAAGACGAACGGCCCCACGGCGAAGTCGTTCAACCTCAATTTTGCGAATCTGCACGGAAAGCTTGGCCAGGCGAGATCGCGGCCGAGCAACCTCTGGTCGGGAGACGACGAGGCGCGCCCCGTCGTCGAGCAGCTGAACCGCGACGCTGGCTACGAGCCCGTGCGCCTGGGCGGACTCGACAAGGCGGCGACACAAGAACACGGGACTGACATCTGGTTCGCGGTCGCGCAGGAGATGGGTCCTTTCTTCTACCGGTTCGCGCCGCCGGAACAGCTCTAATCAGGCACGTCGGGCTGCTTATGCCGCGTTCGGCAGCGCCTCGGGCTCGAGCGCGACCGTCAACACGTCTCGCACGTCGTCGACCAGGTGGAACGACAAAGCTTCGCGTGTCGCCTCGGGCACGTCGTCGAGGTCGGGGCGGTTGCGGGCGGGAAGGATCACCTCGGTGAGCCCGGCCCGTTGGGCCGCGAGCACCTTCTGCTTCACGCCGCCGATCGGCAGCACCCGACCCTGGAGGGTGACCTCGCCCGTCAACCCGACGTTGTTGCGCACCGCCCGGCCGCTCAGCAGGCTCGCCAGCGCGGTCGTCATCGTGATGCCCGCCGACGGGCCGTCCTTGGGCACCGCGCCGGCGGGGACGTGGAGGTGGACGCGGCGGTTGAGCGCGGTGGGTTCGATGCCGAGCTCGTCGACGTGCGCCTGCACGTACGACAACGCGATCTGCGCCGACTCCTTCATGACGTCGCCGAGCTGCCCGGTCAGGGTGAGCCCGGGCTCGCCGTCCATGACCGAGGCCTCGATGAACAGGACGTCGCCACCGCTGCCGGTGACCGCGAGGCCGGTTGCCACGCCGGGACCGTTGACCCGGTCGGCGACCTCGTTGAAGAACTTCGGGCGACCCAGAGCGTCGCGCACGACCGCCTCGTCCACGTTGACGGGCGCGTGCAGGTCACCGCTCACGAGCCGCGCCGCAACCTTGCGCAGCAGCTTGCCGATCTCCCGCTCGAGGTTTCGCACGCCGGCTTCCCGCGTGTAATCCGTGACGACGAGCCGGAGGGCGTCGTCGCCCACGGTGACATCGTCTTGGCGCAACCCGCTGAGGTCGCGCTGACGCACCAGCAGGTGATCGCGCGCGATCGCGACCTTCTCGTCTTCCGTGTAGCCGTCGAGGCGTATCACCTCGAGACGGTCGAAAAGTGGCCCGGGGATCGTCTCGGCGACGTTGGCCGTCACGAGGAACAGCACGTCCGACAGGTCGAGGTCGACCTCGAGGTAGTGGTCACGGAACGTGTGGTTCTGCGCGGGGTCGAGCACCTCGAGCAGCGCGCTCGACGGGTCGCCGCGCCAGTCAGCGCCGACCTTGTCGATCTCGTCGAGCAGCACGACGGGGTTCATCGTGCCCGCCTCGGTGAGCGCGCGCACGACCCGCCCGGGGCGTGCCCCGACGTAGGTGCGGCGGTGGCCGCGGATCTCGGCCTCGTCGTGGATGCCGCCCAACGCGACGCGGGTGAACTTCCGCCCCAGGGCGCGGGCCACCGACTCGCCGAGCGACGTCTTGCCGACGCCGGGCGGGCCGACGAGCGCGAGGATCGCGCCCGCGCCGCGACGGCCGTCGGTTTCCGCGAAACCCCGCTCGGCGCGCAGCTTGCGCACGGCGAGGAGCTCGACGATGCGATCCTTCACGTCGGACAGGCCGGTGTGGTCCCCGTCGAGGACGCGGCGGGCGTCGTTGACGTCGAGGTTGTCGTCGGAACGCTCACCCCACGGCACGTCGAGCAGCGAGTCCAGCCAGGTACGGATCCAGCCGTGCTCCGGGCTCTGCTCACTGGTGCGCTCGAGACGGTCGACCTCGCGGGTCGCCGAGTCGCGCACGCCCTCGGGGAGGCCGCCTTCGGCGATGCGACGGCGATAGTCCTCGACCACGTCGTCGTCGCCGTCCTCGCCCAACTCCTTCTTGATCGCGGCGAGCTGCTGGCGGAGCAGGAACTCACGCTGTTGGCGCTCCATCCCGTCGGTGACCTCGGAGCGGATCTTCTCGGCCACGTCGATCTCGGCGAGCGCGTCGCGCGCCCAGGCGACGACCTTCTCCAGTCGCTGTTCGACGTCGAGCGTCTCGAGCAGCTCGACCTTGCGTTCGGCTTCCAGGTTGGGCCACCACCCGGCCGTGTCGGCCAGCGCGCCGGGATCAGTGACGCCTTGCAGCGCTTCGCGCAGGCGCCCGGTGCCGAGGCGCTCGGCGATCGCCCCCACGATCGCCCGGTAGTCGCGTGCCAGCTCTCGGGCGCGCTCGGTCGGCTCGCCGGAGTCGTCGACCGGCACCGCTTCGACCCACAGGCCAGCGCTGGTGCCGGCCACGCCGACACCGACGGTCGCACGCTGGACGCCACGAAGCACGAGGGCACGCACGCCGTTCGGCAGCTCACCCGCGCTCTCGACCCGGGCGATCGTCCCGACCCGGGCGTAGCGCCCGTCGATCCGCGGGACGAGGAGCAACTCCCCATCGCCAACAGTGGCGGCGTCGGCAGCCGCCTTCGCCTCGTCGGTCTCCAGCGCGAGGGTGACGACCATCTGCGGGAGCACGACGCCGGTGGCCAGGGGCAGCAACGGCAGGGTCACGTGCTCGGCGGTTTCGTTCAAAGGGGGCCTCCTGGGCTTCCAGGGCCGCTGATTACAGGATTACAGGGACAAAACCGCGCCGGGCCGGGCTTTCATTCCCGAGCCGGAGGGTCTGGAATGGGCCGGCGCTCACCTGAGCGGGGAGGAAGCGGATGGCCAAGCGAGTCGTGGTCTGGGGCACCGGCTTCGTCGGCAGGCTGGTGATCCCCGAGATCCTCCCCCACCCCGAGTTCGAGCTCGCGGGCGTCGGCGTCAGCAACCCGGCGAAGGTCGGCAGGGACGTCGGCGAGATCTGCGGCCTCGACCCGATCGGCCTGGCGGCCACCAACGACGTCCAGTCCCTCGTCGCCCTCGAGCCCGATGCCCTCGTCCACTTCGGGCCGACGGCGGCCCACCCGCTCGACAACATCCGCGACATCGGTGCCTTCCTCCGTGCCGGCATCGACGTGTGCTCGACGGCGATGACGCCGTGGGTCTGGCCGGCGATGACGCTGAACCCGCCCGACTGGATCGGTCCGATCACCGAGGCGTGCGAGGCGGGTGGCGCATCGTGCTTCACCACCGGGATAGACCCCGGCTTCGCCAACGACCTCTTCCCGATGACGCTGATGGGCCTCTGCGCCGAGGTGCGCGTGGTGCGGGCGCTCGAGATCCTCGACTACAGCAACTACGAGGGTGATTACGAGAACGAGATGGGCATCGGACGTCCACCGGAATACCGGGCGATGCTCGAGCATCCCGAGATCCTGATCATGGCGTGGGGTGCGACGGTGCCGATGATGGCGTACGCCGTCGGCATCGAGCTCGACGAGATCACCACGACCTGGGACAAGTGGGTCACCGACGAAGAGATCAAGACGGTAAAGGGCGTGATCAATCCGGGCGAGGTCGCCGCCATCAACTTCACGATCAACGGCGTCTACAAGGGCGAGACCCGCATCCAGCTCGAGCACGTGAACAGCGTCGGCGCCCACGCCGCCCCCCACTGGCCGCGTGGCACGCAGGATGACGTCTACCGGGTCGAGATCGAGGGGACGCCGTCGATCACCCAGGAGATCGCGTTCCGATTCACCGACGGCAGCGGTCGCGACGCCGCGACCGCCGGTTGCCTGGCGACGCCTCCGGGCGCTCAACGCCGTCCCCGCCGTCAACGACCTACCGCCAGGTTGGGTCACTGCACTCGACCTGCCGTTGATCCCAGGAGCCGGCACCATTCGCTGATCGAAACGGCGCCGGTGAGCGCGGTGCCGTACTTGCATTCGCGCCGCTCGCCTCCGTATCGGCGAACATGCTCGTAAGGACTGGATTTCAGGGAGCCGGTGTCCCTCGGGCGGCTCCGACGTCCTTGGCTCCCCGGCGCCCCCCGTTGGTCGCGCCCGTTTCTCCCCCGCGCGGGTGATGACAGCGGGGGCGGCGCGGACTCCATAATCGAGGGCCGCCCGCTGCTCACCACCCAAGCACGAGCCGAGCTCCCTCGGCTGATGACTCCACTCAAAGGAGAGGAACGATGGAGGATGTGGCAGGTCGTGCGTTGCCTTCAGGGCGCCTGATCGACGAGCGACTGCTTCTCGCCCGCGTCGCCTTCTGGTTGGTCGTGCTCGGCGTGTGGGCCGCTCTTCAGCTTCTACGCCGCTTGCGAGGCTTGCGCGTCCGGTACTACTCGTGAACGAACGTCGAGGCCATCACGCTGCCTCCGGTCCTGTTGCGGAGCTACTCCCGTTCGGCGTGTGGCGCGTCGAATCGCCTCTCTGGTTCGGGTTGTGGTTTGCTGCGCAGGAGTGCCTCGGGCCTCTCCAGGACGACTGGACGCTCGCCGGGACGGACCTCCGCTAAGCCGATGTGGTGCAGCCCGTGGTGCACGTCGCGACGCGAAGTGGCAAATCGCGGCAAAGTGCAGGTGAGAGATCGTGTCGGAGGGGGGACTTGAACCCCCACGCCCCTAGCCCCTCAATCTTGTCGGGCCGTTTCTAAGCAGTGGCATCGAGTGAAATTGGCGCTGGTCAAGGCCGTTGCAGTCCACTCACCATGACATCCGATCGCGCCGCGTAACACGGGGTTGGGTAGAAGATCGGTTAGAAGATCAGCCCGCCCATCGAGCCCGGCGAGCTTGCCGTAAGTCCGGATGACATCACCAGCCAAGCGGGAGTGGAGCGTCGCGATCTGATGGCCTCGATGCGCGTTCGAGGGCTTCGTCGGCATTGAATTTCTCGACGCACACTCCGCGCGGCAATACCAGCCGTCGAGGGTGGAGTCGGATCATGCGGCCGTGGGCGGCTTTCTAGGCCTAGCCGCGGCGAGCGTTCGTGGTCATCATGACAGCACGCCTAGGCGTGCGGTCACCGGGCGGATAGTGACAGCGAACTCCTTGAAGAGCCGGTTCGTGTTCCCGAAGTTGGCGCGCATTGCGGGCAGAACCTCGTGCAGCTGCCAGACGTTCAGAGACCGGATTCGCTCATCTCGCTGACGTGGCCGTCCTGGAAGAGCGCTCGTGAGGCTCCACGCCAATGGTCGGGCCCGGCGTTCTGAGACCCGGACCATCGGATTAAAAGTCCGTTTAGCGGCCTGTTGACGCGTCGGTCGCACCCGACCCGACCTGCGGTGATGGCTCCCGTCGTGTCGCGTGAGACGCCGACATTTCGCGGCATCGCGCGGCATGACCGCGGCATGGACGCCTTCGGAGCAAAGGCAGGGCCCCCTCAGCGTCGATTTTCGCCAGCGTCTCGTGGCTTCGTCCCCCACGCGTGTACCCACGTGCCATGACACGAGAGGGTGACCTCAACGAACCCCGCCCGCTCGAGGTAGGTCTGGAGCTCCTGCGGTGTCGACGACTTGCTGATGTTTGGAGGGCGAGTCAGGGGGTGGTACATCTTGGATTCCGCGACGAACAGGGCCCATCCCTCGTCACTCAGAAGGTTGAAGTTGTCGACGTAAATTCGCCCACCGGGACGAAGGACGCGGAAGCTTTCGCGAACGTAGGCGAACCGGTCCCACTCGTCGAGATGCATGAAGACGACCGTGCAGTAGGCGACGTCAATGGACGCGGTGCCAATCGGCTCTAGATCCCAACCGTTGACCGCCACGAATTGCACGTTGTCGACTTCGGCCAATCGGACGCGGGCGTGGGCAAGCATCTTCTCGGAGACGTCGACACCGATCCACTCGCGACAAAGGGGCGCGACCGCCGCTCCGACTCGGCCGATTCCACAACCGACCTCGAGTACAACGTCGTTAGGACTAATGCCAACTGTCGAGCACAGCGTGCTCACCGTCAGGTCGGCCGTCTCGCGGTATTGGTTCTCGTCCGTGTAGCAAGTCACAGCGAGCTTGGCGCGGTTGACGTCAGCGGCGACTGCGTTCCACACGGACTTGTAGTCGGCTCGCGGCCGCCCCGACCGTGCCGAACTTCTGACCCGATACCTGGGACTGCGGACCATGTGCTCTCCATCAGTCAGCTCGAGGCGGACCGAGACAGGCCGACGCCGCGTAGGCACCGGGACGGCAATGCGAAATCCGCAATTGAGGTCACTGACCGCGAAGCGGCCCGCGAGCGTCTTGGCGAGATCGCTACGCCGATCGCGGGCGACGCTCTCGTACGACTCTGTGCGGCCGACGCGCACCCTGACTTTCGTCGGTCGTCCGGCAGAGGATGCCACCCAGCCTCGAAACACGCAGCTTCCATCCTCCGTCGATACTCTCCTCGCCGACGGCTCGTCGACACAGGCCAGTAGCCGCGCCTCCCTCTTCTCATCCTCGGTAAGCCGGCGGCCGTCCGCTGCATGTGTCGGCCTCAAGAGCTCACCCACGGCACCACCCCACCTCTGCCGACTCCCGCTGTCCTCGCCTACTCACTGCCCGCTCCGACGACGCCTTCCAGCGTGGCATCGACCTCGTAAGCGACCTGCCGCATGACCATCAGCACAGGATTCACGTCGATCGTGTGTCCTGGCCGTCCTGGGACCTGTAGCTGACGGTACCTAGCGAACCTTCTCGGGACATAGCCTCGCACCTCACCCGAGCCCTTGCACCTCGGGCCGCACATAACGACGACCGCGTCAGCCGCAACCAAGTGCACCTAACCGGCGATATGTACTGGGAACGGACGAGCCTCACCGCGTGCGGACTAGATCCGTTCACATCCACGGCAGCCAGTCGCGAACGGAAACGCGATGGCGGCGCCGCCAACTATCGGCCTTGCTGATGATCTCAACGAGCACCGCACTGACCGGGTACTAATAAGCCACCGGGTCATCTTCGCTATCGCTATAGGGAAGCGCGTCCGTTGCGGGCCGTTGGTCGTCCCCCAAGAGACCTCGCTTAGCAAGCATCGACTCGTCCCAGAATCGAAGAAGATCCCCCTCGGGGATCTCCTGCGCGAGATCCTCCGCGACGGGGAAGAACCACCACCACGCCGGATCCAGGCTGGCGATCTCTCGGTACGGGAAGAACTCGCCCTGTACTGCTCTCCGCAGTGTGCGCGCGCCCAAGCCAATCGCCACTACCGGCAGCGCCGAAGAAAGGAACAGGGAATGACGGCCCAAGTCAGCAAGTCGAAGGACCGGGACCCGAAAGGGAAGGGACGGCAGCGATGAGAGGCCACATCGCGAAGAAGGGGAAGCGTTATTACGTCGTCGTCGATGTCGGCCGCGATCCCGCCAGCGGGAAACGGCGCCGTCAGTGGCATGGCTCGTGGGTAGCGCGGAAGCATGCTGAGCGAGAGCTGACGAAGATCCTCCGCAGCATCGACGCCGGCTCAGACGTTGAGCCCGACCGAGTGAGCGTCAAGAGCTTCCTTCTTGACGAGTGGCTACCGGCCCTTCCAGCGATGAAGTTGCGGCCGTCCACCGTCGAGCTCTACCGCACGTTGGCCAACGCGTACGTGATCCCTCGCCTTGGCAACGTGCCGTTGCAGAAGCTCACCACGGCCAGGCTGAACCGGCTCTATGCTGAACTGGTCGCGTCGGGGAAGCGCGATGGGTCACCGCTGGCGCCGTGACGACGGGCAAGGTGCATCGGCTCTTGCACCGCGCGTTGCGGGACGCACTCAAGTGGAATGCATCGCCCGGAATCCTGCAGCGGTCGCCGAGGCACCACGAGCGCGGCAACCGGAGATGAAGACATGGGACGGCGCGCAGGTCAGGGCGTTCTTTGACGCGACAGCCGATCATCGGCTCGCGGCGTTGTGGAAACTCCTTGCCACGACAGGGCTCCGACGTTCCGAAGCCCTCGGACTCCGCTGGGGCGATCTGAACGTCGACGAGACGCCGGGCCGTCTGAGCGTCCGACAGACGCTCGCCTACGTGGGGACGCGTGCCGTGTTCGATGAGCCCAAGACGAAGCGCAGCCGACGGCTTGTCACACTGGAACCCGAGACGGTCGCAGCGCTACGGGCGCATCGCGCCCGCCAACTCGAGGAACGGCTCGCCATCGGCGTCGGCTACCGCGACCTGGACCTCGTATTCTGCGGGGTCGACGGCCAGCCGATGAAGCCGAACACGGTTAGCCGGAACTTTGACTCACTCGTGAGGGTCGCTGGGCTCCCAAAGATCACGCTCCACGGCCTCCGGCACTCATGGGCGAGCCTCGCACTCCTGGATGGCATCCCGTCCAAGGTCGTAGCCGAAGTGCTCGGGCACTCGTCAACCGCTGTCACCGAGAACGTCTACATGCACGTCACGCCGGGCATGCAGGCGGACGCCACGGCCCGGGTCGCGGCGCTGCTGCGGCGCCACGGGTAGAAGATCGGGTAGAAGTCCGGGCATCGTGGCCGCCGCCGTCCACTCATCGGCGAGCGAAACCGCAGGTGAGGCACGGTGTCGGAGGGGGGACTTGAACCCCCACGCCCTTGCGGGCACTAGCCCCTCAAGCTAGCGCGTCTGCCTATTCCGCCACTCCGACGTGCACCGCGCAGGCACACGCGGCGAACGAGGATTCTACCTGTCGCGTCACGGACTCAGACCTGCTCGAGCTCCGCGGCGAAGTGGTAGGCGACAGGGTGCCCCTGCCCGCGATCCACGAGCGCGGGCTCCTCGACCGCGCAGATGTCCTGGGCCTTCCAGCACCGGGTGCGGAACCGGCAGCCGCTCGGCGGATCGGCCGCGCCCGGCACGTCGCCCTCGAGCACGATGCGTCTCCGCTGTCGCTCCGTGCGGGGGTCCGGGATCGGTACCGCCGACAGCAGTGCCTGGGTGTACGGGTGACCAGCATGCTCGTACACCTGCCGGGACGGGCCGGTCTCGACGATCTTCCCGAGGTACATGACCGCGACACGGTCCGCGATGTGACGCACGACCGAGAGGTCGTGCGCGATGAACACGTAGGCAAGTCGGAGCTCGCGTTGGAGATCTTCGAGCAGATTGATGATCCCGGCGCGGATCGACACATCCAGCGCCGATACGGGCTCGTCGAGCACGAGCAGCTCGGGATCGAGCACGAGCGCGCGGGCGATCCCGATGCGCTGACGCTGCCCGCCGGAGAACTCGTGCGGGAAACGGTTGGCGTGCTCGCCATCGAGCCCGACCCGCCTCATCACTTCTGCGACACGCTGTCGCCCCCCGTCTTGCCACAGCCCCGTGGACCTTCAGCGGGTCGGCGATGATCGCTTCGACGGTCATCGACGGATTCAGCGACGCGTACGGATCTTGGAACACGATCTGCATCTTGCCGCGCAGCTGCCGCAGAGCCTGCGCATCGAGCGAAGCCACATCGGTGCCGCGGTATCGAACCGAACCGCCCGTGGACGGTATGAGGTGTAAGAGCATCCGGCCCGTCGTCGATTTCCCGCAGCCCGACTCCCCCACCAACCCGAACGTCTCGGCCGCGCTGCCCTTTATCGCTCCCTCAAACCCTGAGGGCGAGGAGCACCGTGCTGAACGTGAACACGATCGCCGTGATGATCGTGATGCGATCGAGGTTGCGCTCGACGACCGTGGACCCCGCCATCGACCCACCCATCTGGCCCCCGAACATGTCGGAGAGGCCACCGCCCCGCCCGGCGTGGAGCAGCACGAAGAGGATGAGCAGTCCCGCCGCCAAGACGTCGAGGAACAGCAAGATCGCGGTCAGCACGCGCTCGAACCCTTTCGGTTGGAAACCACGACGCCCACAAACGTATCAGGCACGGAACCGTATGACCCGTGAGAACTCGTCGGGATCGAGCGAGGCGCCGCCCACGAGGGCGCCGTCGATCTCGGGCATCGCCATGAGATCTGCGATGTTGCCGGGCTTCACGCTGCCGCCGTAAAGGATCCGGATCGCGGCGGCGGTGTCGGCGTTGTACAAATCTCGCAGCGTCGCGCGGATGACGGCAATGGTCGCGTTCGCGTCTTGCGGCGTGGCGTTCCGGCCCGTCCCGATTGCCCAGATCGGCTCGTACGCGATGACCGAGACCCCTGCGCCGGGCGACCTGACCCCCGCGAACGCGGCCCGCGTCTGGCTGTCGACCCGCCCGTCGGTCCGGCCCGCCTCCCGCTCCTCGAGCGTCTCCCCGACGCACACGATCGGCGTCATCTCGTGCTTGAGGACCGCCTTGAGCTTCTGGTTGACCATCACGTCGGTCTCGCCCAACAGCTGGCGCCGCTCCGAGTGGCCGACGATCACGTACGACACGTTGAGCTTGGCGAGCATCGGCGGGCTTACCTCGCCGGTGAACGCGCCCTGGTCCTTCCAGTGCACGTTCTGAGCCCCGAGTCGCATCGGGATCCGGTCGCTCTCGAGCACCGTCTGCACGGAGCGCAGCGCGGTGAAGGCCGGGCACACGACGATCTCGCACTCCCGGTAGTCGCGGTCCTCCAGCCGGTACGACAGCTTCTGCACCACCTGGATCGCCTCCAGGTGCGTGTGGTGCATCTTCCAGTTCCCGGCCATGATCGGCCGCCGGTCGTTCTCCGCCATCACCTCTCCGTTTTCATCGATGCGTGCGTGAGGGGACTATTTGGGTCCCTACGCACGCATCGGCGATTCTCGCAGCGCTCGGAGGCCGGGGAGGTCGCCCTGCTCGATGAACTCGAGCGACGCCCCGCCGCCGGTGCTCACGTGGTCGATGCGGTCGCTGAGCCCGAAGCGTCGCACCGCGGCCGCGCTGTCACCGCCCCCGACCACGGTAAAGCCCGCGCACCGCGCCACCGCCTCGGCGACCGCGCGCGTCCCCGAAGCGAACGGCGACACCTCGAACATACCCATGGGTCCGTTCCAAAGCAGTAGCGCCGCCCTCTCGATCTCGGACGCGAACATGGCTTCGGTCTCGGGTCCGATGTCGAGGCCCTTCTGCCCCGCGGGCATCGTGTCGGCGGGAACGACAATTGTCGCGGCATCATCGGCGACGTCACTGGCGACGACGACGTCGGTCGGGACGTGGACCCGGCCGGTGTCCAATAGCCGGCGGCACTCGTCGACCATCTCGGGCTCGACGAGCGACTCGCCGACGGAATGCCCCTGCGCGACCAGGAACGTGAACATCATCGCCCCGCCCACCAGGATGGTGTCGCAGCGCTCGAGGAGGGCGTCGATCACGCCCAGCTTGTCGCTCACCTTGACGCCGCCGAGCACGACGACGAACGGACGCTCGTCGGGATGCAGAAGCCGCGAGAGCGTCACGACCTCACGGAACAGCAACCGGCCGCCCGCGCTCGAAAGGATGAGCGGCGGACCGACGATCGAGGCGTGCGCCCGGTGCGAAGCGCCGAACGCCTCGTTCACGTAGGCGTCGGCGAGCGCGCTGAGGTTGGTGGCGAAGGCGGGATCGTCAGCTGTCTCGCCGGGGTCGAAGCGCAGGTTCTCGAGCATCAGCACGTCACCGGGCTCGAGGTTCGCCACGCAGGGCTCGACCTTCGGGCCGACGACACCGGGCGCGACAGGGACCTCGGCGCCGATCAGCTCGCTCAGACGCGCCGCGACCGGCGCCATCGAGTACTGCGGGTCCGGGGCGCCCTTCGGTCGCCCGAGATGGCCCGCCACGACGACGGCTGCGTGCTCGGCGCGAAGCCATTCGAGCGTTGGTAGCGCGGTCGTGATGCGCAGGTCGTCGGCGACCCGCCCGTCCTGCAACGGGACGTTCAGATCGACTCGCACCAAGACGCGAACCCCGCGCTCGAGGGGTAGGTCCTCGAGCCGCGGTATCCCCAGCTCAGCGCTCGCCAAGGAACGCGACGAGATCGATGAGGCGGTTCGAGAAACCCCACTCGTTGTCGTACCAGCCCAGGACCTTTACCATCTTCCCGTTCGCCATCGTGTCCGGAGCCGAGAAGATGCACGAGGCCGGATTGCCGACGATGTCCGCGGAAACCAGCGGCTCGTCCGTGTACGTGAGCACCCTCTTGTACGAGGCGTCGTTGGCGGCGGCGGCGAACGCCTCGTTCACGTCGTCGACGCTCGCCGTGTCGCGCAGCACGGACACCAGGTCGGTGATCGATCCGGTCGGCGTGGGGACGCGCATGGACAGCCCGTTCAGCTTTCCGTCCAGCGCGGGCAGGACCAACCCGATGGCCTTCGCGGCGCCGGTGCTGCTGGGGATGATCGACAGCGCGGCCGCCCGCATCCGGCGCAGGTCGGCCTTGCCTTTCCGGGTGGTCTGGGCGATGTCCTGGAGGGCTTGCTCCGTCGTGTAGGCATGGACCGTCGTCATGAAGCCCTGCTCGATGCCGAAGCGCTCGTGCAGCACCTTGGCCAAGGGCGCAAGGCAGTTCGTCGTGCATGATGCGTTGGAGACGACGTCGTGCTTCGCGGGGTCGTATGCGTCGTCGTTGACTCCGATGCAGAGGGTCACGTCCGCGTCGCCCGAGGGTGCCGAGATGATCACCTTCCGGGCCCCGCCCTGCAGGTGCCCGGCCGCGGCGTCGCGGGCGGTGAACAGGCCGGTCGACTCGATGACCACCTCGATCCCGTGATCGCTCCAGGGGATCTCGGCCGGCTCGCGCACGTCGAGCTTCTTGATCCCCTTGCCGTCGACCGAGAAGCCGCCGTTGCTGACCTTGATCTCGTTCGGGATGGTGCCGCCGACCGAGTCGTGCTTGAGGAGGAACGCCATCGTCTCGCTGTCGCCGAACGGGTCGTTGACCGCCACCAGCTCGACCCCGGCGCTCTCGCCCCGACCGAGCAAGGCCCGATGGAAGGAGCGGCCGATCCGCCCGTACCCGTTGATCCCTACTCGTACCGCCATCAGATGTGCCCTCCGTGCTCGCGTTCTCCACGATGCGTCCGCTGGGGTCGCCGTCGATTGGACTACAGCAGAGCCCGCAGCGCCGCTGCCAGTTTGCCCGGATCGTGGAGCAGGCCGTCACGCCGAGCCACATCCGCCCCCACGGGGTCCACCTCCCACGCCCGAATCGCCTCCTCGTCGGCCGGCAGGCTGCCCCCGCCCTGGTAGAGGAAGGCGTCGACCCGGGCGCCATGCTCCAGGACCGCCCGCAGGTGGTCGGTGGCGTCGAGGCCGGCCGTCTCGGGATGCTGAGGACGGAGGTTGGAGACCTGGATCACCCTCCCCGGGGCCCGCCTCACCGCTGCTCGAAGATCCCGGACGCACAAGACGGGCAGCAGGCTCGTGTACAGCGAGCCCGGCGCCAGGATCACCTGATCCGCTCGCTCGATGGCGGCGGCGGCTTGGGGCGATGCCGCGGCGTCCCCGGGCACGAGCTCGACGCGCCGGATCCGGCCCCGGCTGTTCTGGACCGCCACCTGGCCCTCGACCGCCTCGCCTTCGACGTCGGCCTTGAGCACCACGACGTCGGTGGTCGCCGGCAGCACCCGACCGACGGCGCGGAGCAGCCGGCCCGCCTCGTCGAGCGCGGCGGTGAAGTCCCCGAGCGTCTCGGTCAGGCCGACGATGACGAGGTTCCCCAGGGCGTGGCCGCCGAGCTCACCGCCCCCGAACCGGTACTCGAACGCGTCGCGCCACACGGTGTCGGACCCGGCCAGCGCGACGAGGCACTTGCGCAGATCACCCGGCGCCGGCACGCCGAAGTCGCGCCGCAGCCGTCCCGACGAGCCTCCGTCGTCGGCGACGCTCACGACCGCGGTGACCGCGCCGGCGTACCGGCGCGCCGCCTGGAGCACGACCGAGAGGCCGTGCCCGCCGCCGAGCGCGACGACTGACGGGCCGCCGGGCTGGAGCGTGAGCTCGGCGTCACTCACGGTCGAGGTCCCGGTGATGGACGCGAGCACGGAAGCCGAGCCGTTCGAGCAGCTTGGCGATCTCGGTCGCGATCACGACGCTCCGATGATGACCGCCCGTGCACCCCACGCCGATCGACAGATACGACTTCCCTTCCCGCACGTACGCCGGCAGCAGGAGCACAAACAGGCGCTCGAGCTCCTCGAGGAAGTCCTGCGTCTCCTGCTGCTTCATCACGTACCGGCGCACCTTCGCATCGGTACCCGGCAGAGGGCGCAGCGACTCGATCCAGTGCGGGTTCGGGAGAAACCGGCAGTCGAACACGAGGTCGACGTCGAGCGGCAGACCGTGCTTGTAGCCGAAGGACACCACGCTGATCTGCAGGCCGCTCGTGGCTTCGGTCGGCTCGCCGAACAGCTCACGGAGCCGGTCGCGCAGTTCGTGGACGTTCAGCTCGGACGTGTCGATCACGATGTCGGCCTGACCCTTCAGCTCCTCGAGCAGCTCGCGCTCGCGGATGATGCCATCGCTCACGCGGTGCAAATCGGCGAGTGGGTGGCGGCGGCGGGTGGCGTCGAACCGCCGGACGAGCACCTCGTCGGAGGCGTCCAGGAACAGCACCCGGGTGCGCGCCCCACTCTCGCGCAGCTCGGTAAGCGCGGCCTCGAGCTCGGACAGGAACTCTCCTGCCCGGGTGTCGACGACGAGTGCGAACCGGCCGCCTTCGCGTCCGCGTCCGAGCTCGGTGACCTTCGGGATCAGCGCCGGGGGCAGGTTGTCGATGACGAAGAAGCCGAGGTCCTCGAGCACATCTGCCGCCGCCGACCGCCCCGCGCCCGAGAGGCCGCTGAGGATCGTGACGTCGAGGGTTTGCTGCTCAGCCACCGCGACCATCCATGGTCGCACGTTCACCGTGCAGTCGCGCGTACAGTTCCCGCCCGACCCGCTCCGGAAGCCACGGGATCGCCACCAACTCGTCCTCGCTGCGTTCGCGGAGCTTCTTCACCGAACCGAACTCCTTCAGGAGCCGCGTCCGGCGCGTGGGGCCGAGCCCGGGGACGTTGTCGAGCACGGATCGTGTCATCTTCTTCTGCCGACGCTGTCGGTGGTAGGTGATGGCGAAGCGATGCGCCTCGTCGCGTACCTGCTGCAAGAGGTACAGCGCTTCCGAGTCGCGCGGCACCCGCACCGGCTCCGACCGGTCGGGCACGTAGACCTCCTCGAAACGCTTGGCCAGTGCGGCGACCGAGATGTCCTCGAGACCCAGCTCCTCGAGCACCCGAACGGCCACGTTCAGCTGCCCCTTGCCCCCATCCACGAGCAACAGATTCGGCGGGTACGAGAAGCGCTTGCCCTTCCGCGCGCCTTCCTCGCGTTCGGCGAGGTAGCGGCGGAACCGGCGCGTGAGCACCTCCTCCATCGCCGCGAAGTCGTCCTGCCCTTCCTGGTGGCGAACCTTGAAGCGCCGATAGTCGGACCGCTTCGCGAGGCCGTCTTCCATCACGACCATCGAAGCCACGATCTCGGTGCCCTGGAGGTTCGAGACGTCGAAGCATTCGATACGCAGCGGCGCCTCAGGCAGCTCGAGCGCGTCCTGCAGCGCCGTAAGTGCCCGCGCCCGGGCGTTGTGGTCGGCGGCTCGCTTGAGCTTGTGCTGCGCGAACGCCTCCTCCGCGTTGTGGGTCACGGTGCCGATCAGTTGCCGCTTGGCGCCGCGGTGCGGCACCCGCACCCGTACTCGCGAGCCGCGGGCCGTGCTCAGGAACTCCTCGTAGAGCTCGACGTCGTCTGGGAGCACGGGCACGAGGACTTCACGCGGCACGTCGGTTGCCGGCGCGCCGGCGTAGAGCTGCTCCAGGATGCGCCCGACGAGCGCGCTGGAGGCGACCTCCTCCACCTTGTCGACCACGAGACCCTTGCGGCCGACGACCCTCCCCTTGCGCACGAAGAACACCTGCACCGACGCCTCGAGGGGATCGTCGGCCACCCCGATGCAGTCGAAGTCCTCTTCCTTGGCGCCGACCATCTGCTGGCGCTCGATGACCTTGCGCACCGAGATGATCTGGTCCCGGGCGCGGGCGGCCCGTTCGAACTCCAAGGCATCCGAGGCCTCGTGCATCTGCTTTTCGAGCCGGTCGAGCACCGGGGCGTGGTTCCCGTCGAGGAACTCGAGGAGGTCGGCGACGAGCCGGTCGTACTCGTCGTCCTCGACGGCGCCCACGCACGGCGCCACGCACTTCTCGATATGGGCGTAGAGGCAGGGGCGGCCCAGCCGGTGGTGGCGGTCGAACTTCGCCTGGGTGCACGTCCGGATCGGGAACGTCCGCAGCAGGAGGTCGAGGGTCTCTCGGATCGCGTAGGCGTGCGCGAACGGCCCGTAATACCGAACGCCCTTGCGCTTGGCGCCCCGCATGACCATCGCCCGGGGCCACTCCTCGTCGAGCGTCACGGCGAGGAACGGGTAGGACTTGTCGTCCTTGAGCCGGATGTTGTAGCGGGGCTTGTGCCGCTGGATGAGGTTGTACTCGAGGAAGAAGGCCTCGACCTCGTTGCGGACATCGATCCACTCGACGGAATCCGCGACGGCCATCATCTGGTGGGTGCGCTCCGGGAGCTGCGCCGCGGGGGCGAAGTAGTTCGACAGCCGGCTCCGCAGGTTCGTGGCCTTCCCAGCGTAGATCACCCGACCCTGGGCGTCCTTGAAGAGGTACGCGCCGGGGCCGGTGGGGATCGTGCCGGGTTCGGGGCGCTCGAGCATCACCCCCATTGTCCTCGATCGGGCGCCGATTCCGGCCCCTTGATGCGGGAGGAGCTACGCCGCCATCTCGGTCGCTGGCTCGATTCGGGCTCGGGCTCGCCGCCGTCCGGTCGCGCGCACCAGCCGCGTCGCCACGACGGCGAGCAACGCGATCAGCAGGGCGTTGCGGAGGGCGAGCACGAAGAGCGCCAGCGTGCCGCCGTGGATCAGCTCCCCTAGGAGGGCCAGCAGGGCGACGCTGAGGCCAGTGACGACGAACGTCAGCCAACCGACGAGTTGCTCGCGGTGGGCGGCAGCGATGGCCGCGAACGGCAGGACCCACGCGAAGAACTGGGGCGAGAGCAGGGGTGACAGCACGAGGAACGCCACGACTGCCGCCATCGGCGCCAACCCGTCGAGGACGTCCGAGCCCGCGGGCTTGGCCCGGGACGCCACGAACCACACGAGCACCACCGCGGCCAGGAGCGCGAGCGTGAGGGAGTCGCGTGCCCAACCCGCCATATCGCCGACTCTCCACGCCCCCGCCTCGATGCGCGGTGAGGCGCCCCCGATGCCGCGCACGAGTGCGCCGACGGTGCTCTCCATCTCCCAGCCCTTGGCGCCCCGGAACGTCAGGACCTGGAGCGGGCCGTCGACACCTCCCCACGCGACCCAGGCCGCCGTTCCCGCCACGCCGACGCCCATGAACGCGCCCAGCGCCCGCCACGCGCGCCGGACGATCAACATCGGTACGAGCACGAGCGGCCAGAGCTTGGCGAAGCAGGCGACGGCAAGCGCGGCGCCGCCGGCGGCCGGATATCTCTTGCGGACGAGGGCGACACCGAGGACGGCGAGGAAGACGGACAGCAGATCCAGACGGAGATAGAGAAAGGGATAGAGAAGGAACGGGAGGCCGAGCACGAGATAGGCGATCCCGGCTCGGCGCCCCCACGCCCACAGGACGACGGCGGCGATCGCCACGTCGAGCACGAGCTGCGACCACATGAGCCGCACGGTCGTCGACCGGACATTTCCACCATCGACGGCCTCGATGGCGGCCAGCATCACCGGCGGGTATTCGACCTCGAAGTCGCGGTACGGGCGTCCGTCACTGATCTCGATGTTGTGGAAGCGGATCACGTCGCCCGGCAGGGTCCGGTACCGGCTCGGCTCGGTGCCGTCGGACGCCAGCGCCAGCGGCACCACGGCGATCCGTAGGCCGACGAGGAGCGCGACGAGGCCAAGGAACCGACGGGTCGACACGGGCGGGAGATACCGGATGCGGGATGAGACTGCGATGAGCCAGGGTTACACTTTCATTGAGGCCGGCCTGGCATTCCGGCCACATATCAGTCCCGGGGCCGACAACCCCGCGGTGGGCGACCAGGCTGTCCCCGCCGGCCAGAACCGGGGCTTCCCGAAAGGGATCAACCCATGTTGCGACTCCAGTCCCCCCTGCCGGACCGTTACACACTCGCGAGCCCGGAAGAGATCGACGAGTGGATCGCCGCCGCGAAAGCGACGCTCGGATCGAAGCTGCTCATCCTCGGGCACCACTACCAGCGCCCGGAAGTCATCAAGTGGGCCGATGCGCGCGGCGACTCGTTCAAGCTGGCGCGCTTCGCCGCCGACAACGACCAAGCGACCGACATCGTGTTCTGCGGCGTGCATTTCATGGCCGAGTCGGCCGACATCCTGACCGGCGCGCATCAACGCGTGGTGCTCCCCGATCTGAACGCGGGCTGCTCGATGGCCGATATGGCCGACCTCGATCAAGTCGAGGAGTGCTGGGAGTCGCTGGCGGGCGTCACCGACGTCGATCGCATCGTGCCGATCACGTACATGAACTCGTCAGCGGCGTTGAAGGCCTTCGTCGGTGAGCACGGCGGCGCCGTGTGCACGAGCTCGAACGCGCGGGCGATCCTCGACTGGGCCCTTGCCCGCGGCGACAAGGTCCTGTTCTTCCCCGACCAGCACCTCGGGCGCAACACGAGCTACGACATGGGCTTCGACGAATCAGACATGCGCGTCTGGGACCCGCGCCACGACCTCGGCGGCCTCGAGGAGCGGGATGTCAAGGAAGCGACGTTCCTGCTCTGGAAGGGCCACTGTTCGGTCCACCAGCGGTTCCGCACCGACCACGTCGACGCGTTTCGCGCCGAGCACCCGCACGGCGAAGTGATCGTGCACCCCGAGTGCGCGCACGAGGTCGTCGAGCTCGCCGACCGGGTTGGCTCGACCGAACGCATCCTCGAGTGGGTGGAAGCGGCGCCCCCAGGCTCGGTGCTCGGCATCGGCACCGAGATCCACATGGTGCAGCGGATGGCGGAGGACCATCCGGACAAGACCGTCGTGTCACTCGACCCGTTGATCTGCCCGTGCTCGACGATGTTCCGCATCGACGGCCCGCACCTCGCGTGGTGCTTGGAATCGCTGGTACGGGGCGAGCTGGTGAACCAGATCGTCGTCGACGAGCGCACCGCCGAGTGGGCACGTGTCGCGCTCCAGCGCATGCTCGACCTGCCCGGCGCACCGACCGCGCCGGCCAAGGTCGACTAATGGTCGTATCTGAACGTCGCTATGCGAAGTTCAGATACGCATCTTGCGGGTCACGAGCAGGAGTAGCCGCGGGATGGTTGCGGCATCCGTGTACTCAGGGGCGCGGGCGAGGAAGCCGGGCGCGGGTGGCGGCTCCTCGACACGTTCGATGAACAGCCCGTGGGCGGCGAGCTCGTTCACGTACCGGTACAGGGGCCGGTGCATGAACGGCAGGTCGACGCCCGGCGCGACCTCCTCCATGGCGTGGTCGTCAGGGAGGTAGGGGCCCACCCGCCAGTACTGCTCGTCGAGAATGTGGTCGATCACCCAGCCGCTCCCGGGCGCCTGGAGGAGCGGGTGGTTGAGGAACAGCGCAAAGCGCCCGCCGGGGGCGAGCGCGCGGGCGATCTCGGCGACGGCGGGCTCGAACGGGTCGAGGTGCTCGAACACCAGGCACGACATGGCGGCGTCGAACGACGCGTCCTGCACCGGCAGGGTCTCGGCCGCCGCCAGCACGTAGTGCGGGCCGCCGGCGCGTTCGCGGGCGACCTCGAGCTGGGCGACCGTCGGGTCGACGCCGACGACGTCTGCACCCAACTTGGCGACGCGCCGGGCGACCTGCCCCTCGCCGCATCCGACGTCGAGCACGCGTCTTGCGCCGGCGAAGTACCGATCGACGAGCGGGAGCAGCTGCTCCTCGTACTCGGGGTCGGCGCCGTCGGTGTACCGCTCCTGCCACCAGCCCGCGTGCCGCTCCCAGGGATCCGTGGTCATATATGGAACAACCTATTCGCCATATGGGTTACCATATGCGTATGGCGAAGGACCGCCCCGATCGACACACGCTCACCAGGCTGGCGAGCGGCCAACTCATCCGCGAGGCCCGTCAACTGGCGGGACTGACGCAGGGCGAGCTCGCGCAGCGGCTCGGAACGACACAATCCGCAGTCTCGAATTGGGAGCGGGGCCACGACGCGCCCCGTGTCGACACCTTGGCCCGCATCCTCGAGGCCTGCGGCTTCGTGGCCGACGTGACGTTCCGCCGCCAGGACGACGTCGACCGCGCTCAGCTTCGCGAGAACCTCGCGATGACGCCGGCCGAGAGGCTCGAGTCAGTGCGAAACGTGTCGAAGTTCCGGGCGGCCGCGCGACCGCTCGAGCGCGAGCCCGCCCGTGGCTAAGCCACTCCAGCCGCAGGAGCTCTTCGACGCGCTGGCATATCACCACGTCGACTACGTCCTCATTGGTGGCCTCGCCGCGACGCTCCACGGCTCCTCCGCCCTGACGAACGACGCCGACATCTGTCCCGACCCGTCTCCCCAGAATCTCGAGCGACTTGCGGCGGCACTGCGCGCTATGGACGCGCGGATCCGTTCTGATGCCGAATCCGACGGCGTTCCCTTCTCCGCGGATGCGGAGTTCCTCGGACACGTGAATCTCGCGAATCTCACCACGCGCTTCGGTAACTTCGATATCGCGTTCCGGCCCGCCGGCAGCCACGGGTACGACGACCTTTTGCAACGCGCAACGGAGATCGAAATCGATGGAACCATCGTGCTCGTTGCGTCGCTCGCCGACATCATCCGCTCGAAAGAGGTCGCGAACCGAACCAAGGATCGCGCCACGCTTCCGATCCTGTACGCGCTGCAAGACGAGATCGCAAAGCGCGACGCCGGCTAGGCCGCCCGCTCGGTCACGCGACGGCGTTCTCGTCGAGGCCGAGGATCGAGGCAAGGAACTTGCCGGTGTAGCTGCCCGGCGTCTTGGCCACCTGCTCGGGCGAGCCCTCGGCGACGATCTCGCCGCCGGCGTCACCGCCCTCGGGGCCGAGGTCGATGATCCAGTCGGCCGACTTGATCACGTCGAGGTTGTGCTCGATCACCAGCACGGTGTTGCCACCCTCGACGAGCCGTGACAGCACACCGAGCAGCCGCTTCACGTCGTCGAAGTGCAGCCCGGTCGTGGGCTCGTCGAGCATGTACACCGTGCGACCGGTCGCCCGCTTCCCGAGTTCCGACGCCAGCTTGACGCGTTGGGCCTCACCGCCCGACAGCGTCGGCGCCGGCTGACCAAGCCGCACGTAGCCCAGCCCGACGTCGTAGAGCGTCTGGAGCTGGCGGGCGATCGGCGGCTGGTGCTTGAAGAACTCGAGCGCCTCCTCGATCGACATGTCGAGGACCTCGGCGATGTTCTTGTTCTTGAACGTGACGTCGAGGGTGTCGCGGTTGTACCGCGCGCCCTTGCACACCTCGCACGGCACGTACACGTCGGGCAGGAAGTGCATCTCGATCTTGATCGTGCCGTCGCCCGCGCACGCCTCGCAGCGGCCGCCCTTCACGTTGAACGAGAACCGCCCCGGCAGGTAGCCGCGCACCTTCGCCTCGAGGCTCGAGGCGAACAGCGTCCGGATCTTGTCGAACACGCCCGTGTACGTGGCCGGGTTCGACCGGGGCGTCCGGCCGATGGGCGACTGGTCGATGTTGATGACCTTGTCGACGAGCTCCGTGCCCTCGATCGTCTTGTGGCGGCCGGGCACGGTCCGTGATCGGTACACCTTCTGCATGAGGGCGTGGTAGAGGATGTCGTTGACGAGGGTCGACTTGCCGCTGCCGCTCACGCCGGTGATGGCGACGAAGCACCCGAGCGGGAAGTCGACGTCGATGTTCTTGAGGTTGTGCTCCCGCGCCTGCCGAACCGTGAGCCACGCCTCCCCCGGCTGCCGGCGGATCTCCGGCACCGGGATGGAGCGCTCCCCTGCCAGGTACCTCCCGGTGATCGAACGCGGCTCGGCGACGAGGTCGTCGAGCGTCCCCCGCACGACGATCTCGCCGCCGTGCTCGCCCGCGCCGGGGCCGATGTCGACGATCGTGTCGGCAGTGCGGATCGTCTCCTCGTCGTGCTCGACGACGATCACGGTGTTGGGGAGGTCGCGCAGCCGCAGCAGCGTGTCGAGGAGACGGTGGTTGTCGCGCTGGTGGAGACCGATCGACGGCTCGTCGAGCACGTAGAGCACTCCGACCAGCCCGCTGCCGATCTGCGACGCCAGCCGGATCCGCTGCGCCTCGCCCCCGGCGAGGGTGGCCGACGACCGGTTGAGTGACAGGTAGGTGAGCCCGACGTCGAGCAGGAAGCGCAGCCGCGCCTGGATCTCCTTGAGCACCGCGCCGGCGATCATCGACTCGCGCCGGCCGAGCTCGAGTTCGTCGAGGAACTGCGATGCCTCGGCGATGGACAGCGCGCAGACCTCGGCGATCGACCTCTCCCCCTGGGTCTTGTGCGCCAGCGTGACGGCGAGGATCTCCGGCTTGAGCCGGGTGCCCTGACAGGCCGGGCACGGCACCTCGCGCATGTAGCCCTCGTACCGCTCGCGCATGTACTCGGACTCGGTCTGCTCCTGGCGCCGCTCCAGGAACGGGATCACACCCTCGAAGTTCGCGTAGTACGAACGCTGGCGGCCGTAGCGGTTCTTGTAGCGGACGTGCACCTGCTCGTCGACGCCGTGCAGCACGGCCTTCTGCGCCCGCGCCGGCAGCTTGCGCCACGGCATGTCCATGCGGAAGCCGATGGTCTCCGACAGCGACTCGAGCAGCCGGACGAAGTAGTCCGCGCTCTGCCCGCCCGCCCACGGCGCGATCGCGCCCTCGGCGAGTGACAGCTCGTCGTCCGGCACCACCAGCTCCGGGTC
>DASPXI010000044.1:0-34106 GCA_035637335.1 Acidimicrobiia bacterium | reverse complement strand
CGGCCCGAGTTCGAGCACACGCTCGTGCCGGGCACGCGCATGGTGTCCTCGTCGGTGCTGTCCTTCCCGGAGGCGCCGGGCGGCGGCTTCGACGTGAAGGTGACGCCGCTCACGCACGTCTACCTCGCGGTCGGCACCGGTTACGGCCTGGAGGAGGACTGGCGCCACGGCATGTACCAGGGCCCGCTCGTCGTGCAGGGCGTGCAGCGCGACATGGACGAGCTCGAGAAGTGGGCCTGGTACGGCATCGTCGACCACGTGGCGCGCTTCGAGACCGGCAACACGGTCGGCTACGGCCTCCACGAGCACGGCTTCTTCGGCCCGTTCCGCAAGTACGGCCTGCAACGGGGCGACGACACCGCGCCGTAGGACCCTTCGTTTTGGCGCCGGCTACATACCTCATAGGTACGTAGCCGGCGCCAAAAGCAGTCAGTTGCTCTGCGTCAACCCCAGGTAGGCGGCGTCGAGCTCTTGGGCGATCTGGTGGGGCGCGCCGACGAGCTGGATCTGGCCGCGCAGCATGATCGCGGCAGTCTCGGCCACGTCGAGCACCTCGTGGGCGAACTGCTCCACGATGAGGATCGACACGTCCTCGGCCGCGATGCGGGCCACCGTCTCGTAGAGCTCCTCGACGATGAGCGGCGCCAGCCCCATCGACAGCTCGTCGAGGAGCAGCACCTTCGGGTCGGTCGTCATCGCCCGCGCCATCGATAGTATCTGCTGCTCGCCGCCCGATAGCGTGCCCGCGAGTTGCTTGCGCCGGTCGCGCAGGACGGGAAAGCGCTGGAAGGCGCGCTCCTCGATCTCCGACAGGTTCGGCCCCGTGTACGTCGACATGCGGAGGTTCTCCGTCACGGTGAGGTTCGGGAAGATTCCGCGGCCCTCCGGGATGCAGCAGACGCCGGCGCGGGCCAGCGCGTCGGAATGCTTGCCGGTCGCGGGGCGTCCTTGGAGCAGCACGTCGCCGGACGTGGGCGCGATCTCTCCGCTAGCGACGCGTAGCGTCGTCGTCTTGCCGGCACCATTGGGCCCGAGCAACGCGAACACGGATCCGGCCGGCACGGTCAGGCTCACGCCGTGCAGAACCTCGATCGTGCCGTAGCCGGCGCGGATGTCGCGCAGCTCGAGCGCGGGCGGTCGTCCGTCGCCGCGTGCGCCGTCGCGCGACGCGGCCGCCGGCGCCCGGCGCGTCCGCTCCTCGGCCTCGCCGAGATACGCCGACCGAACGCTCTCGTCGGCCTGCACATCCTTCGGCGTCCCGACGGAGATGATGCGACCGAAGTCGAGCACGTGAATCTGCGCGCAGGTGCCCATCACGAACTGCATGTCGTGCTCGACGAGCAGCACCGCCAGCCCCGACTCCGCGACCGCCCGCAGCAGTTCCCCGAGGGTGGCGGTCTCGGACTCGTTGAGGCCCGCCGACGGCTCGTCGAGCAGCAGTACGCGCGGTTGTGTCGCGAGCGCCCGGCCCAGCTCGACAAGGCGCGCGGTCCCGGTCGGCAGCCGGTCGACGCGCTCGTCGGCCACGGCCTGGAGCCCGACCCGCTCCAGGATCTCGTCGGTCAGCGCCGACGGCGAGCTCGAACGGTCGCGCGACCATCCCTGGCGCATCTCCGCTGCCACGAGCACGTTCTCCCGCGCAGTCAGCGACCCGAATGTTTCGAGGCGCTGGAACGTCCGGCCGATCCCGAGCCTGGACCGCTGGTGGGGCTTCCGGCGCGTGATGTCGCGGCCGTCGAGCTCCACCCGACCCGCGTTCGGGGCGAGCAGGCCCGTGACGATGTTGAACAGTGTCGTCTTGCCGGCGCCGTTCGGCCCGATCAAGCCCGTGACGTGGCCCGATTCGAGATCGAGCGACACGCCGTTGAGCGCCTGCAGGCCGCCAAAGCGGACCGACACCTCGCGCACATCGAGCAGCGCCATGTCAGGTCGGCGCCTTCCAGCTGATCCCGCTCTCGCGGGTCTCGGTCGACGACGCGGTCTCGCCTGAGGGGACGGCCGCCGGCACCGGCGCTTCGGGGACGGGCTCGCCGGGCTCGACAGGAGGCGCCGGTGGCGGCCGCTTGCCGGTACCGAGCCGTTGCCGAAGGTCCTGCATGAACGCATGGCGCGCGTCCTTCCGCCACGGCAGCAGCGGCGCGAGCGCGAACCCGAGCTCCACGGCCGCGCCGTTGGGCCGGAGCGCGACGTTCAGCGCCAAGAGGCCCGGGCCGAGCCGCTCCAGCGTCGAGAGCCACGACGTCTGGAAGGTGGCGTCAAGCACCAAGAAGACCCCGGCCCCACCGATAACGCCGCTCGCGGCCGCGCCCGCCAAGCGCGGTCCGATCGGAAGGTTTGGTTTCACTTTCTGGAGGACGATGAGACCGATGGAGAGGCCGGCGATGACTCCCACCCACAGCAGCCACGAATTGTCAAAGTTGTCCTTGATCACCGGGAAGAGGATGAACAGGATGCCGCCGATCAGCGCGCCGCTCACGCACTCGACCCCCCCGACCACCACGAGCAGCACGATCGGGATACCGATGAGCATCGTGTATTGCTCGGTAGCCGCGCTCGTGCGCTCCATCGCGAGTAGCGCGCCGGCGAAGCCGGCCATGGCGGCCGAGAGCGCGTACACCGACAGCTTTACCGTCAACCGGTTCATGCCGAGCGTGGCGGACGCGGCTTCACTGTCGCGCAACGCGACGAGCCGGCGCCCGTACGCGCCGCGACGGAGCCAGACGACGAGCATCGCCATCACGCCGAAGATCGCCGTGATTAGCAGCAAGTAGGCGCGGTCGTCCGTAAACCGGTACCCGAAGATAGAGATCCGAGGGATCAGTCGCGCCCCGTTCCCGAAGATCTCGGGCTGGCCGAAAAAGAACTTCTCGGCAAGCACCGCGAACGCCAACGAGGCCAGCGCCAGGTACAGGCCCTGGAGACGAAGGGCTGGCAACGCCATGGCGACGCCGAACGGGATCGCGAACGCAGCTGCGACGAGCAAGGCAAGCGGACTCCCGGCCCCGAACGGCGCCCACTGGAATACTGCGAAAGCGCCCGCCCCGGCAAAGGTGATCTGGGCCAGGGAAATCTGACCCGCCCACCCGGTGAGTGGGACAAGCGAGAGCATGAGGATGGCAGTTGCGATTGCAAGCGCCACCCGATTGAGGTTCTCGGGACCCATGTTACGAGTAACGAAGAACACGACGATCCATACGACCGACATGCCCAGGGCGGTCTCCCACACCTTCGCCACCCTTGGCTGGTGGAGCTTCGGCGACGGTGGCGCGCGCCTGAGCTCGATCCGGGCGAACGGAACCGCGAGCAACGCAACGAACAGCACGATCATCGGGATGACGTAATTGGGCTGCACCGCGCTGAACCGGCCCGAGAAGTCGAGGAAGATCGTCGCGAATGCGATGGCGAGCCCGAGCAAGATCCCGCCCGCATACGTGAGTGGCAGGCTTCGCAGCCGGCCGATGATCGCGGCAGCGAAGGCGTTGATAATCAGCAGCGTGAGGGCGTCGGCTTGCAAGCCCAGCTCGGGTGCCAAGAGAATTCCCGAGATCGCCGCCATCGACGAGCCCAGTGCCCATGCCAGCATCGATGCTTGCGTCGGTCGCGCTCCGTGCAGCCCGGCGAGGCTGCGGTTGTCCACCACCGCGCGCATTGTCACGCCCATACGGGTCCGGTAGAGGAGCAGCCGCAGCAAGACGGCGATGGCGATCGCGACGCAGATCGTGATCGTTCGGTGCCACGTGACGGCTGTCGTGCCGAGGTGGAATGCCGGACCAGTGCTGGCGAAGAAGGCCGGAACCGAGCGGCCCTCGGTCGGGTCCCAGATGGTGCCAGCCAAACCGAGGAAGAAGAACATCAGGCCCAAGGTGACGACGATCTGCACCACCAGGGACGCACTGAGCAGATTCCACCGGTTGAGCAGACGCTCGATAAGCGCACCCAGGAGGGGCGCGATGACCACCACGGCCAAGAACAGCGCCAGCGGCGCCGGGAGGTGCTGGTTGACCCGCAGCTCCCAGTAGACGAACGCCATGAACATGCCGATGGCGCCTTGGGCGAAGTTGAAGATCCCCGAGGTCGTGTACGTGACAACGACGCCGGAAGCGGCGATCGCGTAGATCGACCCGAGCGTGACCCCGGTGATCAGCAACGTGTAAATGGTGTCGCTGGTGACCGGCGCGCCTCGCCAAGACTGCTGAGCGATCCAGAGCAGTAGACCGATGCCCACCGCGACCAGCGCCGCTTGCTGCCTGCTGATCCTCACGGTGCGCCCCCAAATCCCGAGGCCCGGGCCTCGCTCCTCACGAACCGCCCGGTTCAGGTCAGGTCGAGCTTCACGTCGACCACGTTCTTCGGGTTGCAGTCGAGCTGGCCTTTCTTCTTCGGATAGACCCGGGTGAACTTGCCCCCCTTGACCTGCGACATCACGAAGCAACCGTTCAACTTGTGACCGCCGACGTCGGTCGGACCGAGCATGCCGTCGGCGGTGAAGTCGTGAATCTTCGCCGCCTCCTCGAGGAAGCGGGCCCGGGTGAGCCCGTTGTTGCCGTCGGCCTTGACGACCGCGTTCACGACGTCACGGAAGAACAGTCCCGCGGCCCAGGCCTGGGCTCCGAAACCATCGGCTTTCTCGATGCCACCGGTGTTCTTGAGGTAGTTGTTGACCGACTTGTTCTGCTTCGCCTCCTCCAAGGGGATGAAGAACGTCGAGACGTATTCGCCTTCGACGTCCTGGCCGCCCTCCGAGAACAGCCGGCGGTCGTAGCACTGGAGCGTGCAGTCCCAGACCTTGACCGACGAAACGCCCTGGACAGTCGCCTCCTTGCGGAGGAACACGGTGCCCTTGTAGTCGAGCCCGCTGAGGGCGTACGTGGTGTCCTTCTGCTTGATCGCCTGCACTGGCGGCGTGTAGTCGCTCTGGGTCGCCAGGCCCGACACCTTGAACTGCTCGTCCTCCTTGATGCCGGCGTCCTTGGCGCCGGCGATGACCGGCAGCGTCGCGTTCACAGTCGACTGGAGGTCGCTCGGGATCAGCCAGACGCCGTGCAGTCCCTTGTTCTTCTTCAGGTGGTACTGCACATTCCCTTGCCGGGTGTGGTACGTCTGCGGGTGCTGATCTTTGGTCGAGCAGTCGAGCTGGCCCGCGATGACCGGGAACGAGATCGGCGAGCACTGGTGCTCGACGGTTGTCTGGAGCTCGGGCACGTCCGGCAGGCCGGTCGCCTTTCCCTCCCTGTCGGGGCAGCTCAACATCGGGTCGATGTTCGCGAGGAACAGCGCCGTCGTGCCCACGATGGCGAAGTCCTGCTGGCACGCCCGGATAACGGCGTTGCGGGCCTCGTCGGCGCTGAGCTTCGAATCGATGAAGTCGACCTGCACCTTGCGGCCGGCGAGCTTGCCCTTGTTGATGAACTTCGCGAATGCCTGCACTCCGTTCACCGAGCCCTGGAACAGTCCGGGTCGAGCGGCGTTGTCCACGTCGGCGATCACCGCGATGCGGATCGTGTCGGCCGTGATCCCGATGTCGCTCTCCGGCGTCCCCTGCTGGGGCGCAGCGCCGGCGGAAGCCGGCAGCAGTCCTGTGCCCGCCCCGACGACGACGGCCACGACAGCCCACAGGCCTCGCTTCACGTGTCCCCCCTCCGGTTCCGCCGCCCCCCGGGCCGCCCCGCTGCGGGGCATTGTGTCCCGAATCGAAACGTGTTTCAAGACCGGGCCATCCGCCTACGCTGTCCGGAATGACGAGCCCTGTGGCGGAACGGGCCCCGGCGGGGGCGATCGACCTCCTCGACGGCGACCTCTACGCCGGCGATCCCGACCCCACCTACGCCTGGCTGCGCCGGCACGCCCCGGTCTACCGCGACGAGCTGAACTCGCTGTGGGGCGTGTCCCGGTACGACGACATCGTCGCGATCGAGAAGGACCCGCCCACGTTCTGCTCGTCCGAGGGCTACCGGCCCAACCTGCCCGCCGACGACTCGATGATCGGCAACGACGACCCTCGCCACAACGAGCGGCGCCGGCTCGTGGCCCGGCGGTTCACGCCCAAGGCTGTCGCGGCGCACGAAGCCGAAGTGCGCGCGCTGGCACGGGGGCTGGTCGAGGCGGTACTTGACCGCGGGCGCTGCGAGGTCGTCGAGAAGCTGGCGGCGCCGCTGCCGGCGATGGTCATCGGGCGCCTGCTGGGGTTCGACCACGACCAGTGGTCCCGCGTCAAGTACTGGTCGGAGACGACGATCCTCGCCGGCGGCGGGCCCCGCTACACGGCCGACAGCGTGACCGAGGCGTTCGAGGACTACTGCGAGCACGCCGCCCGACTGATCGCGGCGCGGCAGACGGCGCCCGCCGACGACGTCACTTCGCTGTGGACGGCGGCCGAGGCGAACGGCGTGCTGTCCGCCGACCAAGTGCTGTCCGAAGGATTGCTGCTCGTCGACGGTGGCGCCGAGACCACCCGCACCGTCATCACGGGCGCCGTGCTCGCGCTGATCGAGCACCCCGAGCAGTATCAGCGGCTCGTCGACGAACCGAACCTGTTGCCGGTGGCGGTGGAAGAGTTCATTCGGTGGGTCACGCCGATCCTCAACATGCGCCGGACGGCCACCCGCGACACCGAGGTCGCGGGCACGCCCGTCAAGGCCGGCGACGAGGTCCTGCTTATGTACCCGTCGGCGAACCGCGACGAGTCCGTGTTCGACGCGCCTGACCGCTTCGACGTGGGCCGCGCGCCGAATCCCCACATCGCGTTCGGGTTCGGCACGCATTTCTGTTTGGGCGCCGCGCTCGCCCGTCTGGAGATCCGCGTGATGTTCGAGGAGTTGCTCCCCCGGTTGCGCAACCTGCGCCTGGCGGCGGGCACGGCCCCCGAACGCATCCCGAACGCGTTCGTGCGCGGGTTCCGCTCGCTGCACGTCGAATTCGATGCGGCTTAGATAGGTGCCGTGCCGACGATCGCCGAGCTCGTGCGCGTCCGCGCCGGTGACGGGAATACGGCGATCCTGTTCGAGGACAGCTCGTGGAGCTACACCGAATACGTGGCGGCGTGCGCAGAACGCGCCGCGCTCCTCAGCGAGTTGCGCCGGCCGGGCCCGTTCCACGTCGGCGTCCTCCTCGACAACGTGCCGGAGTTCGCCATGTGGCTGGGCGCGGCCGCCGTCAGCGGCGCGGTCGTCGTCGGCATCAACCCCACCCGGCGGGGCGCAGAGCTGGCCCGCGACATCACCCACACCAACTGCCAGGTCATTGTCACCGAGGAACGCCACGAGCCGCTCCTCGACGGCCTCGACACGGGCGTCGAGCGCGATCGCGTACTGACCGTCGAGTCGGCGGCCTATGGCGACGCCCTCGACCGCCATCGGGGCGCCGCGTTGCCCGACGTCGAGGTGGCCGAGTCCGACCTGTACCTGCTGCTGTTCACCTCGGGCACGTCGGGCGCGCCCAAAGCGTGCTTGTGCTCGCAGGGCCGTCTGGCGCGCATCGGCGTCACGCTGTCGGAGCTCGTCAAGCTCGGCCCCGGCGACGTCTGCTATCTCGCGATGCCGATGTTCCATTCCAACGCGCTCATGGCGGGCTGGGCCGGGGCGCTCGCCGGCGGCGCGACGGTCGCGCTGCGGCGCAAGTTCTCTGCCTCTGCGTTCCTCCCCGACGTGCGGAAGTTCGGCGTCACGTACTTCAACTACGTCGGCAAGCCACTGTCGTACATCCTCGCCACGCCCGAGCTACCGGACGACGCCGACAACACGCTGCGGCTCGTGTTCGGCAACGAGGGCGCCGACCTCGACATCGAACGGTTCTCGCGCCGGTTCGGGGTCCCGGTCATCGACTCGTACGGCTCGACCGAGGGCGGCGCCTACGTCAGCCGCAGCCCCGACATGCCACCGGGCGCGCTCGGGCGCGGCGGCGAGGGGGTCACGGTGCTCGATCCCGAGACGGGGGCCGAGACGCCACCGGCGCGCTTCGACGTCGACGGACGCCTTCTCAACCCCGACGAAGCCATCGGGGAGCTGGTCAACCGCCTCGGCGCCTCCGGTTTCGAGGGCTACTGGAAGAACGACGAGGCGAACGCGGCGCGCGTCCATGACGGCATCTACTGGACCGGCGATCTCGCGTACCGAGACGAGCAGGGCTTCATCTACTTCGCAGGGCGGGACTACGACTGGCTGCGCGTCGACGGCGAGAACTTCGCCGCTGCACCGGTCGAGCGGATCCTCGCCCGGCACCCCGACGTGGTGCTGGCGGCGGTGTACGCCGTACCCGACCCGGACGTCGGGGACCGGGTCATGGCCGCGCTGCAACTGCGGCCTGGGGCGACGTTCGACGCGGCCGGGTTCGCCGCTTTTCTCGGCGCCCAGCCCGACCTCGGCACCAAGTGGACGCCACGATTCGTGCGCATTGCCGAGGAATTGCCGGTGACCGAGACGAGCAAGGTGCTCAAGCGCGTTCTCCGACGCGAGCGCTGGGAATGCGCGGACCCGGTGTGGTGGCAGCCCGAGAAGCGCGGCCCGTACCAGCCGATGTCCGACGCCGACGTCGACGCGCTGCGCCAGCAGTTCACCGCTCGCGGCCACGAGCGCGTGCTCGAGGCAACGTGAGCGACCGCATGCTGGAGGGCCGCGTGGCCGTCGTCACCGGAGCCGGGCGCGGCATCGGACTGGCGGAAGCGACCCGTCTCGCGGCATACGGCGCCAAGGTTGTTGTGAACGACGTCGGCGTCGCCACCGACGGCAGCGCGACGAGCGAGACACCGGCCGACGAGGTGGTTGACGCGATCACCGCGGCCGGCGGCGAGGCCATCGCCGACGCGCACGACATGTCGAGTCCCCGTGGCGGTGGAGCGGTCGTGGAAGCGGCGCTCGACACGTGGGGGCGCATCGACATCGTCGTCAACAATGCCGGGATCGGGCGTCCCCGCATGGTCTTCAACCTCGAGGACGACGAGTGGGCCGATGTGCTGCGCGTTCATCTGACCGGAACGTTCGGTGTGAGCCGCGCCGCGTGTCGTTGGTGGCGAGCCGAGCACAAGGCGGGGCGGGGCGGGTACGGGCGGCTGATCAACACCTCGACCGGGTTGTTGCTCTACGGCGGCGCGGGCCAGTCGAACTACGTCGCCGCCAAGGCGGGCGTGCTGGCGTTCACGGACGCGGTTGCCACCGAGATGGCGCCGTACGGCGTGACGGCGAACACGATCATGCCGTCGGCGCGCACGCGCCTCGCGGTCATCGGCTGGCGCATCGACCGCGCCCGCGCCGAGGAGGAGGCGTTCGACCCCACTGACCCGGTCCACGTGGGCGAGATGGTCTGCTACCTCGCGTCGCCGGCGGCGGGCTGGCTGTCGGGGCAGTGCTTCCAGGTGCGGGGCGGAGTCGTCGAGCACGTCCGGGCCTGGGAGGTCGACGCCCAGGCCGAGCGCCACGACCGGGGCTGGACCGCCGGCGAGCTCGCCACCGAGGTGCCCCGCCTGTTCGGCGCCGGCGCCAAGCGCGCCGACCCACCGCCCAAGGACTGGCAGGACCAGTACCGCAAACACCGGGAAGGCGACGAGCGAACTTGACGAGCCCGCCTTGCGAGGCGCCGGAGGACGCGCGACAACTGGACCACTACCACGACCGAGGGGGATGCATGAAATATCTCGTGACATGGAACGCACGCGATGGGGGCTCGGCTGCCGACAACGAAGAGGCGGTCAAGCGCACGCTGGCCGTGTACTCCAAGTGGTCGCCCCCCGGCGACGCCACGTTCCATCAGTTCCTCACGCGACTGGACGGCGCCGGCGGCTGCGCCGTCGTCGAAACCGACAACCCGGCCAGCGTCGCCGAGGGACCGTCCAAGTTCGGCCCCTACTTCGACTTCGAGATCACCCCGATGCTGGACATCACCGAAGGCGTCCCGCTGCTCAATGAGGGGATCGAGTTCCGGGACTCAATCCGCTAACCGCACGAGGTCATGAGAGCGCGTTGGGTACGGGTTGCGCCGCGCGCTCCATGCACTGCACGTCGAAGTAGATCGGCAGCAGGTACTTCACGTAGAACGCGTGCGTCGTGAGGTCGCCGATGACCAAGTCGTCGTACTCCTTGATCCTGACGCGGTCGTCTTTCTCCTGGTAGCGCTTGCACTGCTCGAGCTTCTCGTCGACTTCGGCCCGGGTCGAGAACAGCAACCCGAGGTGGTCGTAGCCCGGCGACTGCATCGGCTTCTCGCTCTCGGCCAAGAGGATGAACTGCTGCGCCTCCTCGGAGAGCAGGAGGTGGCACAGCTGGCCCACGACCTCGGTATCGACGCCCGTCCAGCCGAACACGCTGCCGTAGAAGCTGTCGACCTCTTCGCGGAAGTCCTTCGTGAGCGTCCCCGGGGGAAATGTCATCTCCATGTGGTTGAACCGCATTGTGGGCATCGCGCTTGCTCCCCCTCGCCAGAATTGGTCACCCAAGTCTACGTTTGTGCGCCATGGCCCATCGCTTGCGCGCCGTCGACCTCGACTTCCTCGAATCAGCGCCACTGCGCTTCGTGTTCGAAGCCGACGTCGCCGCGCCACAGGCGGACGTGTTCGCCGCGATCAGCGCCGACCCGTCGACGTGGACCTGGTGGCCGGGCCACGACGAGGGAAGCTACGAGAGCCCGCCACCGCACGGCGTGGGATCGCGTCGGCACATGCGCATGGACGATTCGTGGTACCGCGAGACGATCCTCGCCTGGGACGAGCCCTTGCGCTGGGCGTACCGCGTCGACGAGAGCGCCGACTCGCTGCTCGAGGCACTGGTCGAGGAATGGAGGGTCGAGGGCGACGCCGACGGGAGCACTGTCCGGTGGACGTTCGCCGTCGAACCGGGCGCCGACGTCGCGGCGGGCTTCCCCGCGGCCAAGACCATGATCGGCGACATGTTCGACCAGGCCATGGCGAACCTGAGCGCGCGGCTCTCGGCTGCGCGAACCTGAACGACATGGCGGCCACGGTCTCCGGCTACAGCCACGTCGCCATCTCGGTGACCGACCTCGACGCCGCTCGCGACTTCTACTGCGACGTGCTCGGGTTCGAGGAGCTGCCCCGGCCCGACTTCGGGTTTCCCGGGCTCTGGCTGCGGGTCGGGAGCCTCCAGCTGCACCTGGGCGTCGCCGAAGAGCCGCCGTCGCCCGGCGCCGGCTTCCCCCACTTCGCGATCTACGTGCCGAGCGAGCAGTTCGACGCGACGATCGACGCCGTGCGCGCCGCCGGGGTGAAGATGCTCGGCGAGCCGTCGACGCGCGTCGACTTCAGCACGACCGTCCACGCCGCGTTCATCACCGACCCGTCCGGGAACGTCATCGAGCTGACGGACGTGGGGCCGCTTACTCGAACCTGACCTTCACGGTCTTCAAGCCCCCGTCGCAGTCGAAGGTGCCCTTCTTCTTCGGGCTGACCCGCACGAACTTGCCGTTCTTGACCTGGAGGATCACCCCGCACGGGCTGATCTTCCGCCCTCCGACGTCGGTGGGTCCCAGCATGCCGTCGGCGGTGAACTCGTGGATCTTCGCCGCCTCCTCGAGGAACCGAGCTCGGGTCAGCCCGTTGTTGCCGTCGGCCTTCGCGACGTTGTTCACCACATCGCGGAAGAACAGCCCCGCCGTCCACGCCTGCGCGCCGAATCCGTCGGCCTGATCCCTGCTTTCCAGGTTCTTCAGATAGTTGCTGACCGACTTGTTCTGCTTCGCCTCTTCGAACGGGATGAAGAAGAGCGAGACGTACTGGCCTTCGACGGCGGTTTCGCCTTCCTCGATCGTCCGACGGTCGTAGCACTGGAGGGCGCAGTCCCAGACCTTCACGCCGGTGGCGCCCTGGACCATTGCTTCCTTCCGGAGGAGAACATTGGCCTTGTAGTCGACGTTGTTCAGTACGTACGTGCTGTTGTTCTGCTTGATCGCCTGGACGATCGGGGTGTACGCCGCCTGCGGTGAGAGGCCCGACACCTTGAACTCGCCGTCGGACTTGACGCCGAACGACTTGTACATCGCCACCAACGGGAGCGCGGCGTTCACCGTCGACTTCAGATCGCCAGCGAGCGTGAAGACGCCGTGCAGCCCCTTGTTGCGTTTGGTGAAGTACTTGGCCGTACCCGCCCGCACCGTGACCTGCTTCTCGGCCGCGTCCTTGGTCGCACAGTCGAGTCCGACGACGATCACCGCGAACGACACCTGCGAGCACTGGTGCGCGATCTCGGTTTGCAGCACCGGCACGTCGGGCAGCCCGGTGGCTCTGCCCGCCTGGTCGGGGCAGCTCGTCATCGGCTCGATGTTGTTCATGAACAACGAGGTGGTGCCGACGATGGCGAAGTCCTCCTGGCACGCACGGACGAGCGCGTTGCGCGCCTCGTCGGCGCTGAGCTTCGAGTCGATGAAGTCGACCTGGACCTTGCGTCCGCCGGCGACCCCGCCGCTGTTGTTGATGAACTTGGCCGCCGCCCGGATGCCGTTCACCGAGCCCTGGAACAGACCCGGTCGGGCCGGGTTGTCGACGTCGGCGATCACGGCGATGCGGATCGTGTCGGCCGTGACCCCGATCTCGCTCGCCGGTTGACCTTGCGCCGGCCTCGCCCCCGCCGACGCCGCCGGGATCGCGGCTGCCATCAGCCCGAGCGCGGCGACGAGCACCACGTACCGCCTCCCCTTCACGGCTACCCCCCTTGTCGCCGTCAGGTGCGGTGCATTATGTCCGGTTTTGCGACACCTGTCAGGGCAGGGGAGGGATCCACTGCACGCCGTTGATGTGGCTGCCGCCGTCGGCGAACAGGGTGTTGCCGGTGACATACCGGCTGTCGTCCGACGCCAGGAAGATCGCCACCCCGCCGATGTCGAGCTCGGGGTCGCCCATGCGGCCCATCGGGTTCTGCTCGAGCATCTCGGCCGCGTTCTCGGGTGCTGCTCGCGCGAAGGCCACGTACGCGGGCGTCGCCGCCGCCGGCGCGATCGCGTTCACGAGGATGTTGTGATGCGCCCACTCGCGCGCCGCCGTGCGCGTGAGCGCCCGGATCGCTTCCTTGGCCGCGTTGTAGTCGGCGGAGTACATGTGCGCGTTGATGCCGTTGAGTGACACGAAGTTGATGATGCGCCCGCCGCCCTGCGCGACCATGTGCGGGAACACCGCTTGCATCGCCCACAACGTGTGGAGCGGACCACCGCGGTACGCGAGCAGGAGGTCATCGCTGGGCTTCTCCTCGAGCCGGCCGAACGGCCCCGCCACGTACGCGTTGTTCACGAGCACGTCGACGCGCTCGAACGTCTCGATCGTCGCGTCGACCATGCGCTGCACTTGCTCGCGGTTGAGCACATCGGTAGGCACGAACAAGGCCGGCGCGCCCAGGTCGTCCTCGAGCTCCTTCGCTACGGCGCGGCCGGTGTCCGCGTTGATCTCGGCGATCGTGACTGCCGCGCCCTCCCGCGCGAACGCGCGCGCCACGCCGCGGCCGATCCCTTGTCCGGCGCCGGTGACGATGGCGGCCTTGCCGTCGAGCCGCGCCACTGACTTAGTTATCGCTGCCCAGCACGAGCGCGCTGGTAGGGACCCCGGTTCCGGCCGTGACGAGCACGTGCTCCACTCCGTCGACCTGGTTGACCGACGTGCCCCGCAACTGGCGCACGCCCTCGGCGATGCCGTTCATCCCGTGGATGTACGCCTCGCCGAGCTGCCCGCCGTGCGTGTTGATCGGAAGCTTGCCGCCGAGCTCGACGTTGCCGTCACGGAGGAACTCCTTGGCCTCGCCCCTCTCGCAGAAGCCGAACTCCTCGAGCTGGGGCAGGACGAGCGGCGTGAAGTGGTCGTAGATGACCGCGGTCTGCATATCGCCGGGCCCGAGGCCGGTGGTGTTCCACAGCTGGCGGGCGGCGAGCCCCATCTCCGGGAGTCCGGTGATCGTCTCCCGGTAGTAGCTCGTCATCATGTCCTGGTTCTCGCCCGCGCCCTGGGCCGCGGAGTTGACGACCGCGGGCGGATGGGGCAGGTCGCGCGCTCTTTCGAGTGACGTGACGACGAGTGCTTGCGCGCCGTCGCTCTCCTGGCAGCAATCGAGCAGGTGCAGCGGCTCCACGATCCACCGGGACTGCTGGTGCTCTTCGAGCGTGATCGGCTTGCCGTAGAACCACGCCTTCGGGTTCGTCGCCGCGTGCTTGCGGTCGGCGACCGCGACCCGTCCGAAGTCCTCGCTCGTGGCGCCGTACTCGTGCATGTACCGGGACGCGAACATCGCCACCCATTGCGCCGGCGTCAGCAGACCGAACGGCGCGCACCACGAGAAGTGGGCCTGCTCCGCGGTCGCGACGGGGGGTCGGTCCTGCACACCCGCGCCGAAGCGACGACCCGACCGTTCGTTGAACGCCCGGTAACAGACGACGTAGTCGGCAACGCCCGCGTGCACGGCGAGTACGGCCTGCTGCACCGTGGCGCAGGCGGCACCGCCACCGTGATGGATGCGTGAGAAGAACGACAGCTCGCCGACGCCCAGATTGCGCGCGATCTCGATCTCGGGGTTGGTGTCCTGGGTGTACGTGACCATCCCGTCGATCTGGCTCGGCTCCAAACCGGCGTCGGCGATGGCGGCCTCGCACGCCTCGACCGCGAGCCGCAGCTCCGACCGGCCCGACTCCTTCGAGAACTCGGTCGCGCCGATCCCGACGACGGCCGCGGCGTCGCGAAGCTGGTTGCGGTCGCTCACCGGGGCAGCTCCAGGGCGACGGTGCCCGTCACGTGGTCGCCGAGGTCGTTCGCGCCGCGCACCTCTACCTCGACGACGCCGTCGTCCTTCTTGGTCACCTGCCCCGTCATGGTCATCGTGTCGCCGGGGTGGTTGGGCGCGCCGAGGCGGATCTTCACGCTCTTGAGGACGGCGTCGGGCCCGGCCCAGTCGGTGACGAACCGGCCGACGAAGCCGTTCGTCGAGAGGATGTTCATGAAGATGTCGGGCGAGCCACGCTCCTGGGCGAGACCGGGGTCGTGGTGCACGTCCTGGTAGTCGCGGGACGCGATGGCCGTCGCGACGATGAGCGTGCGCGTCAGCGGAATCACCAGGGTCGGGAGCTCGTCCCTGACCTGCACGTCGTCATAACGGAGGGAAGTTGTCGTGCTCATGCCGGTGCCTCCGCGACCGCTCGGCCGAGGCGGGCGAGCTGCGCGCTCGCGCCGCCCAGGGTGTCCTCGATCTGTTTCCCCCACAGGAAGTAGCGGTGCACGGGATAATCGACGTCGGCGCCCATCCCGCCGTGCAGATGCTGGGTGATGTGCACAACGCGCTGGCCGCCCGCGGCTGACCACCACTTCGCCACCATGACCTCGCGCGTCGCATCGAGCCCGGCGGTGAGCCGCCACGCCGCCTGCCACAGGGTGACCCGCATGGCCTCGGTGTCGATGTACGCGTCGGCAGCCTTGAGCGCGACGCCTTGGAACGTCGACAGCGGCCGCCCGAATTGCTGGCGCTCGGAGGTGTAATCGGCCGCCATCCGTAACGCGCCCTCCGCCACCCCGACCTGCATCGCGCACAACCCGACGAGCGCCCGGTCGAGCATCCACGTGGTAACACGTCGCCCGTCGCCGACGAGCGGCTCGGCGGGTGCGCCCGCGAACGAGAGGTGCGCGACCTTCGATCGGTCGGTCGTCGTTGCCGGCGTGCGTTCGACGCCGGGGCCGGCGGGATCGACCAGAAAGACGCCCAACCCGCTGTCGCCCGTCGCGGCGGGCACGAGTACTCGGTCTGCGATGTGTCCGGCGGGCACGCTCGACTTCGTGCCGTCGAGCCGGAAGGAGTCGCCGTCGCCGGTCGCGGTTACCGACGGGTGCAGTGGGTCGTTGACGCCGGCCTCGGACAGCGCGTCGGTGAGCACGACGTCGCCGCGCGCGACACCCGGCAGCAATACCTGCTGTTGCGGTGGCGTGCCGAACTCGGCGATCGCGAGCGCGCCGAGGACGAGCGTCGGCCACAGCGGGACCGGCGCGACGCGCCGTCCCTGCTGCTCGAGGACCAGGCACAGCTCGATCAGCCCGAGCCCACTCCCGCCGTGCTCGTCCGGCACGGCGATGGCGAGCAGTCCGGCGTCGGCGAGCGCGCGCCACAGCTCGCGGTCGAACCGCTCGTCACTGCGCTCGACCTCTTTCACGCGCTCGGTCGTCGCGTGACCTTCGAAGATCTGCGCCGCGAGATCGCGGACCGCTTCCTGCTCCTCCGAGAACGTGAAGTCCATTTACTTCTCCGGCCTGAAGGCGGGCAGCGTGAGGTCGGGGTCGTGGTCGACCCACTCGACCTCGACCGGCATGCCGATACGAATGTCGCCCGGGTCGATGCCGATCACGTTGGCGACGAGACGCGTGCCCTCCTCGAGCTCGATGAGCCCGACGGCCAGCGGATAGTCGAACGCCGGGACCTGCGGGTAGTGGTTCACGACGAAGCTGTAGACCGTGCCGCGCCCCGAGGCGTCGGCGACGTCCCACTCGTACGACCGGCACTCGCCACACATCGGGCGCGGCGGATGCCGCAGCGTCCCGCACCGCTTGCAGCGCTGGATCAACAGCCGGTGCTGGCGCGCGCCCTCGAACCAGAACGCGTTGTCCTGGGTCAGCGCGGGGCGGGGCCGCCGGGGGCGCGCGGCCTCCTCTTCTTCTTGCGCCCTCGACGATGATCGGCCGGTTCCGGGCTTGAACTTCAGGATCCGGAACCGCATCGTGCCGACGAGCTCACCGTCGTCGGTGCGGTAGTCGACGCGCGTGGTCACGAAGTGACCGACACCGAGCGCGGTGGCCTTCTCGTCGGAGACCCCCTCGATCGTCGTCGTCGTGGACAGGTGGTCACCCAGATGCAGGTAGCGGTGGTACTCCTGCTCGCAGTTCGTCGCGACGACCGAGGTGAAACCGGCGTCGTCGAGCAGTTGCATGAGCTCGTCGCGGGCGTTGCCGCCGCTCGAGGGGCGAGGTCGCACTCCGCGCATGACCCACGCCTGGAGCATCACCGGCGGAGCAACGATCTGGCCGTGCACCGAGCTCGCGGCCGCGTCCGGCTCGACGTAGACCGGGTTCTCGTCGCCGATCGCCTCGACCCAGTGCCGGATCATCGGCTGGTTGACAGGATCAGCGCCGACCTCGGGCGCGCCAACCTCCCGACCTTCGAACTCCTTCAACCGGGCGGCGAACGCCGCCTTGTCGGTGTCGGCCGCGTCGGTCGTCGTCGCCATGTTCGGTGTCCTACCGCGCCCGCCGGGCCATTCCCAGGCCGGCGCTCGCGATGATCTCGCGCTGCACCTCGTTGACCCCGCCGCCGAACGTGTTGATCTGCGCCGCCCGTCCGGCGCGCTCGACGTCGCCGTGCAGCACCGCGCCCGGAGACCCCGGCGGCAGATAACCGGAGGCGCCGAGGATGCCGAGCAGGGTGCGATAGACCTCGACGAGGGTCTCGGTCCCGTACACCTTGACCGCCGACGAGTCGGCAGGTGCGAGCGCACCGGCGTCGAGCGCGGCCGCCATGCGCCAGTTGAGCAGCTTCATCGCCTCGAGCCGGGCGTGGGCGCGGGCGAGGTCCATCTGCGCCCACGGCACTTCGATCATGCGCCCGCCGTGCCCCGAGTCGGTGTTCCGGCACCACTCGACGACCTCTTCCCACAACCGGTGGGCGAGCCCGCCCATCGCAGCAAGGCCGACGCGCTCGTGGTTGAGCTGCGTGGTGATGAGCTGCCAGCCGGCGTTGGCCTCGCCGACGACGTTGCCCTTGGGCACGCGGACGTCGTCGTAGTAGGTGGCGGTCGTGAAGTTGCCGCCGACGGTCTCGATCGGCGTGCACTTGAACCCCGACGACGACGTCGGAACCACGATGATCGAGATGCCCTTGTGCTTCGGCGCCTCCGGATCGGTAAGGCACGCGAGCCAGACGTAATCTGCCTGGTTGGCGCCGCTCGTAAACACCTTGTTGCCGTTGATCACCCACTCGTCGCCGTCGAGCACCGCCCGGGTACGCAACGACGCCAGGTCGGTGCCGGCCTCGGGCTCCGTGTAGCCGATGGCGAAGTTGATCTCCCCGGCGAGGATGCCGGGCAGGAAGAAGGCCTTCTGCTCGTCGGTGCCGAAGCGCATGATCGTCGGCCCGACCGTGTTCAGCGTCACGAACGGGAACGGCGCCCCCGCCCGCTGCACCTCGTCGAAGAAGATGAACTGGTCGGTCGCCGGCCGCCCCTGCCCCCCGTACTCCTTGGGCCAGCCGATCCCGAGCCACCCGTCCGCGCCCATCTGCCGCACGATCTCCCGGAACCGCGGGCTCCCCTCCCCCGGCTCCCCCAGCTCCGCCCGCACCTCCGGTGTCAGCAGCTGGGCGAAGTACTCCCGCAATTCCTTCCGGAGCGCCTGCTGCTCAGGCGTGTACTCGAGGAACATAGAACGAGTTCTAAATCTAACCCACGGAGGCCGTTCGCCGTCAGGGCGGGTCAACCCCTGCGAGCGAGCGCGTAACCCAGGGGCAGGAGGAGGCCCCACACTGCGAGCGCCACGATCAGGTAGCCAAACCAGAACAAGCCGGCGAGGAAGCCCACCCCAACCAAGGCGTAGCGGAGCGCCGCGAGCCGTCCGGAGACGATGAGTCCGCTCTCGTGCTCCCTGCTGGCGATCACCAGCAACACCGTCGCGTAGCCGAAGCAGAAGATCGCCCCGATGGTCGCGACGACGACCACGCCTACATCGCGTCCAGCACGTGGGCGCGGCCGTTGGCCTCGAACTCTGCGTGCAGCGCGGCGACGTCGGCGTCGGTCATGCGGCGGTAGGAGCCGTCCTTGCCCTCGCGCATCCACACCGGGTCGTCGGTTTCCCACCGCAGCGAGCGCAGCGGCTGCTTGTTCACCTTGCCGGTCGCGGTGAGCGGTATGTGCTCGGCGACGCGGACGTACCGCGGTGCCCACTTCGTGCCGAGATCCGGCTGCGCAGCCAGGAACTCCGCGAACGCATCCGGATCGAACTCCACCCTGGGCGCGAGCTCGAGCGCAGCCATTACCTGGTCACCCGTACGCGCGTCGGGCACCGGATACACAGCGACCATCACCACGCCGGGCACGCGCGACAGGATGTTCTCGATCGGTGCGGCGGCGAAGTTCTCGCTGTCGACGCGCAGGCGGTCCGCGCTGCGGCCGGCGAAATAGAACCAGCCGTCGGCGTCCCGGTACGCGAGGTCGCCGCTCCAGTACCAGCCGTCGCGAACGCGCTCGGCTGTCGCCTCCTCGTTGTTGTAGTAGCCCTCGAATCGGGCGCCGCGGTCGCGTCGCACGAGCTCGCCGATCGCCTCGTCGCCGTTCACGATCCGGCCGTGCTCGTCGAAGCGCGCCGGCGGGCACTCCTCGCACGTGGCCGGATCCATGACGGCAACGTCGGCGTTGTCGCCCGGACGCGGCTTCCCCAGCGCCTGCTCCGGACACCCCGGCAGCCGCACGATGGCGATCACGCCTTCGCTCGACCCGTAGTTCTCGATGAGCTTGCAGCCGAACCGGGCCTCGAAGCGCTCACGGTCCAGCGCCGACGCCTCGGTCCCGAACCCGAGCCGCAACCGGTTGTCGCCGTCCTCGGGAGTCTCCGGCGTGGCGAGGATGTACGACAAGGCGCGGCCGACGTAGTTGAAGTACGTGGCGCCGTAGCGCCGCACATCATGGAGGAACCCCGACGCCGAGAACCGGCGGCGCAGCGCCATGGTCGCCCCGGCCGTCACCGCCGTCGTGACGTTGGCCATCAGCGCGTTGCCGTGGAACAGCGGCATCGACTCGTACAGCACGCTGTCGCGGTCGATGCCGAACATCGGCACCGTCGCCAAGCCCGCTCCCGCCAGCCGGCCCGAGCTGCACACCACCGCCTTCGGCGCGCTCGTCGACCCCGACGTGAACAACAGCAGCAGGCGGGTGTCGGGCGGCGGCAGCTGCGCGGGCACGGCTGCTCCCGAGAACTTGCGCACGCGTGCCTCGTACTCCGGTGTGCCCAAGGTCAGCATCGACTCGGGAGGGACGCCGAGCTCGAGGCCGGCGAGCATGCCGGCGCCGTCCGTGTCGCTGACGACCAGCTGGCAGTCGGTGTGGCGCACGTCGTGCGCGAGCTCGGCGCCGCGGCGGGTGGGGTTGATCCCGACGACCGCCGCGCCCGCGAGCGTCGCGCCGCCGATCCAGTACAGGTACTCGGGCACGTTCTCGAGCAGCACCCCGACGTGGAACGGCCCCTCCCGCCGAGCGTCGGACAAGAGCGCGGCCCTCGTCACCGCCTCCTCGAGGAACGTGCGGTACGTGATCGTGTCGTCTTCGAAGAGGATCGCGGGGTGGTCGTCGTCGGCCCGCGCCGCCAGCACCTCGGCGAAGCTCGGCACCGCGCCCCCCGCCACGGCGTCAGTTCCCGGCGAGCTCGCGGAAGGGAACGGTCTTGTCCGGCCGCGGCTCGGGCGGCAGACCGAGGACCCGCTCCCCGATCACGTTCCGTTGCACCTGCTCGGTCCCGCCGCCGATGCGCGTCCCCCACTGGTTCAGGAATTGCTGCTGCCAAAAGCCGCCGTACGGCGCGTCGTCGTGCAGCAGCATCCCTGTGGCGCCCTCGAGGGCGAGGGCGAGGTCGCCGTTCAAAGCCACGTGCCGCGACACCGCCAGCTTCAGCACCGAAGCCTCGGCCCCCACCGCGGCACTATTGCGCCGCGCCACCTGCGCCCGCTGGCCCAGGTACCTCAGGACCTCGAAGCGGATGTACGCGTCTGCCAACCGCTGGCGCAGCACCGAATCACTCGCGCGGTCCTGCGCGCGCGCGAGGCGCGCCAGATCACGAAAACCGACCGCACCGCCGCTACCGATCAGCGTGCGCTCGGCGCCCAGCGTCGTCTGCGCCACGGCCCAGCCACCATTCACTTCGCCGACGACGTTCTCGTGCGGAACGCGCACGTCGGTCAGGAACACCTCGTTGAAGTGCGCGACGCCGTTGATCTGACGTAGCGGCCGAACCTCGATCCCCGGCGAGCGCATGTCCAACACGAAGTACGTGATGCCCTGATGCTTCGGCGCGTCCGGATCGGTCCGCGCCAGCAGGATCCCGAGTTCGCTGTGGTGCGCGCCCGAGCTCCAGACCTTCTGCCCGTTGACGACCCACTCGTCGCCGTCGCGCACGGCGCGCGTCCGAAGCCCAGCGAGGTCGGACCCCGCCCCCGGCTCGCTGAACAGCTGACACCAGACCTCGTCGCCGCGCAGCAGCGAGGGGAGGTACCGCTGCTTCTGTGCCTCGGTGCCGTGCGCGATCAGCGTCGGCGCCACCATCCCGATGCCCACCGCGAACACACCTACGTCGACGTCGAAGCGCGCCTGCTCCCGGGCGAAGATGCGGGCCTGCGCCGGCGTGCCGCCGAGGCCGCCGTACTCCTTGGGCCAGGCGATGCCGGCCCAGCCGCCCTCGAACAGCGTGCGCTGCCAGGCCTTGCCTCGACGAACGTGTTCGGCGTCCGCTTCCGGGCTCGGGTCGCCCAGGAAGCGGAACCTCGCGAAATCGTCGTCACCAGGACGCCGCCGGCGCGCGTGCAATTCGAGGAACGCCCGCGCCCGAGCCCGGAACGCGTCGTCAGGGTCTTCCGGTGCGCCGTCCTCAGGCACCTGCAGGAGGCACGATCGACTTCAGCTCGACGTAGTGGCTGAGCCCCTCGATGCCGAACTCGCGCCCGATGCCCGACCCCTTGTAGCCGCCGAACGGCGCCACGAAGTCCATCGTGTACTGGTTCACGCCGTACGTGCCGGTGCGCACGCGCCGGGCGATGTCGACACCCTGGTCGATGTCGCCCGTCCACACCGATCCGGCGAGGCCGTACTCACTGTCGTTGGCGATGCGGACGGCGTCGTCGGGCGTGTCGTACGGGATGACCGCGAGAACGGGCCCGAAGATCTCCTCGCGCGCGATGCGCATCGAGTTGTCGACGCCGGAGAACACCGTCGGCTTGACGTACCAACCCTTGTCCAATCCGGAAGGACGGCCGTTGCCCCCCACGGCGACCTTCGCCCCTTCCTCCTGGCCGACGGCGATGTACTTCTCGACCCGTTCCTGCTGACGCTCGGCGACGAGCGGGCCGACCTCCGTCGATTCGTCCTGCGGATCGCCGACCGCGAGCTCGCCGACCATGCCCGACACGGCGTCGACGACTTCGTCGTAGCGGTCGCGGCTGGCGAGGATGCGCGTCTGCGCGACGCACGCCTGGCCGTTGTTCATGAGCGAGGCGAACTTGAGCCCTTGGACGGTGGCCGCGAGATCAGCGTCGTCGAGGATGATCGCAGCCGACTTCCCGCCGAGCTCGAGGCTCACCCGCTTGAGCTGCTCACCGCAGATCGACGCGATGCGGCGGCCGGCCGCGGTCGAGCCCGTGAACGCGATCTTGTCGACGCCGGAATGGCGCACGAGGTGCTCGCCGACCTCACGGCCGGCCGGGACCACGCTCACGACACCTTTCGGAATACCCGCCTCGTCGAGGAGGTCGGCCATGAGGAACGCGTCGAGCGGTGTCTCGGGCGACGGCTTGACCACGATCGTGCACCCGGCGATGAGTGCGGGCGCGAGCTTCGACATGATCACGAACTGCGGCACGTTCCACGGCACGATCGCGCCCACGACCCCCGCCGGCTCGCGCCGCACGATCACGTCGCTGCCGAGGACACCCTGCCGGCGCTCCTCCCACGGGTACTCGGCCGCGATCTGGAGGAACGTGTTGAGCATCATCCACGGCGCGGGCGACTGGGCGAGGTTCGAGAACGAGATCGGCGAGCCCATCTCCTCGGTGATGAGCGCGGCCATGTCGGGGATGTGCGCGGCGTACACCTCGCTGAACTTCTGCACCGCGGCGATGCGCTCCTCGGGCGAGAGGCGGGGCCATTCGCCGTTGTCGAACGCGTCGCGCGCCGCTGCGACGGCGCGGTCGATGTCGGCCTCGGTGCCCTCGGGGACGCGCCCGACGAGCTCCTCGGAATGGGGGGAGATGACGTCGATGGCGCTGGAGCTCGCCGGCTCCACCCACTCGCCCCCGATGAACAGCCGCTTGTGCTCGTGCATTGCGCCCTCCTCGACTTCGGCGGGACCAGGGTAGAACCTGTTCTAACGCACGGGCCACCTCGCCGCGCGCGCTCTCTCTCTATCTCTTACAGGTCACGCTCTTACAGGTCACGGAGCAGCAGGCGGGCCGCCGACTCGAGCTCGTCGCCGACGGCGCCGACGTTCGTCCATCCGTTCACCCACCCGAGCAGCGCCGAGAACCACACGTGCGAGAGGGCGCGGGTGACTCCCACCCTGAGCTTCGGGTCGATGTCAGCCATGGGCCCGGCAACCACCGCCGCCATGATCGCCGTCACCTCGCGCTGGCAGCCGGAGACGGCGGGATCGGGTGACGAGATCGCCGTGACCATCGCCGCCGTGAGTTGCGGCTGCCGCTCCTGGGAGTGGGTCGCGCGCCGCAGCACGTCGACGACGCGGTCGGCGACGGTGTCGCCCTGGGTCGGGCGCTGCTCGAGGCGTCGTTGCTCCGATCGCGCGAACTCGACCTGGCAGGCGGCGAGCAGATGGTCCTTCGACGCGAAGTACCGGTAGATCGTCCCGAGCGCCACGCCCGCCTCGCGGGCGACGTCCCGCATCTGCACGGCGTCATACCCGCCGTCGGCCGCGAGCTTCATCGCGGCGTCGATGACGCGCTGACGTCGGGCCGCCTGGTTGGGCGTGAGGGTGTCGAGATCGAGTTCGACTGCCATCACGCGAGCGTAGGCACGCCGGCGAGAAGAGACGCGACCTCGGTGAGCCGTTGATCGAGGACGGCGGCTGTGTCCCGGTACACCTCAATGGGCAAGCCGACTGGATCGTCGATCTCGTCAACAGCGCGGCCCAACGGATGCAACGGCGGCCGGGCAGCAGACGCGCGTTCGGCCCATGCAGACACTGACTCCGACTCGGTGCGTGGTCCGATCTGCCCACCCAATCTGGAGAGCTCGCCAACGAGGAACGTGCGCTCGGCGGCATCGGGCCAGCGCGACGTCACGAAATTGACGTGTTGACGAGTCATGCCGAGCACGAGGTCGGCCCGCTCGACCTGCTCCGCTGTGACTTGGCAGTTCTCGTGCGCAGAGACGTCGAGCCCCATCTCGCGCATCACGGTGACGGCGTGATCGGTCGCGCCGGCGTACCACGGCCGCGTTCCCGCCGACGTGACGCAGGCATCGACGCCGCGTTCGGCGAGCCGCCGCTCGAGAATGGCCGCCGCCATCGGCGAACGGCACGCGTTACCGGTGCAAACGACGAGGATGTCGATGGCACCCGAGTCTATGGATGCACCGCGTTCAGGCGTGGTGGGCGAAAATCTCGAGATCGCGCTGCGTCAGGCGACCCGTCCCGCGGTGAACCGTCCCGTCGTGCGCCCACACGGCTTCGACCTCGTCGCCGACGCCGTGCTCGCGGAGGAAGAAGATCAGTTCTCGGTTGCCGAACACGGCGCCCGCGCCGAGCTGCAACAGGATGTCGCCCGGCTGCAGACCGATCTGGTCGGCGAAAGTGCCCGGCTCCACCTGCGCCACCTCGGCGCCTGGACCTGTGTCGAGGAACGTTGCCCCGAGCCACGCCTCGGTAGTGACGTCGCGGTGCCGTGGGTAGCTGACCCCGTGGTCGAGGTAGAGCATGAGGTCGGCGTAGTTCTCGAACATGCCGTTTCGCACGGAGTCGCTCTTGAGGATCGAGTCACCACCGAAGCCTGCGTGCGTCACGGTGATCCTCGTCCCGCCTTCGACGGGCTCGAACACCACGGTCACGTCGATGCCGGTGTTCGGATCAGCCGCCCATTGGCGGTAGCACAGCAGCTCGTCGTGCTTGATCTGCGTGACCTCGAAGTGCACCTGCCCGCCCGGGCTCGCGGCATCGGCCTTCACGCCCGGCGCGCCTTCCGCGGCGTCGGCGTCGAACTTCGGAGTGAACCATTGCTCGAGCTCGTTGGGGTCGGTGAAGGCCCGGAACGCACGCTCCGGCGGCACCCGGACCGAGAACGTCTTCTCGTAGTCATTGCTCATGTGTCTGCCCCTTCCTCGGTCTGGGCCGTCGGATGCGCGGCCGACACGATGCGGTACGGCAAACCGTCGCGGCTGCCGTACCGGTCACAGAGCTCTCGAACCGTTTCGAGGTACTCGTCGAGAAACGCTGCCCGGTCCTTCTCGTCGGCGAAGTGCACGTCCACCTCGACCGCGGCGCTGGCAATCTCCTCGCCGTCGAACGCGGCCCGGTCGAGCAGCGAGATCGCGTCGCGCTCCAGCTGTCCCCCCACCATCACGAGTCGCTCCAGCGAGTGCTGCTGTCGGAGCGTGTCGACGCGTCGCGGATCGGACCACGCGACACGAGGCGAGACGAGGAAGTTGCGGGCGACCGCTTCGTACAGCGTCTCGATGAAATTCCCTGAGCGCCGCTCGCCCACCGGCGCGACGAGCCCGACGCGCTCGAGCTCCTTCAGGTGGTAGTTGACCTTCTGCCGCGCTTCGCCGACCTCTCGCGCAACCGTCGCCGCCGAACCGGGCTCCCGCAGCGCCTCGAGGATTCGCACCCGGAGGGGATGGCCGAGCACCTGGAGCGCTTCGATGTCCTCGACCACGTGCACCGGCTGGGCCACTGCCCCGCTCCCCTCTAGGAGAATTTCTCTGCCTGGACAATAAATCTTGTCCACGCCGCGGTCAAGGAGACCAGAATCGGCGCCAGCTCTCCCACGCCTCGGGCAGCTCGCCCTTGCCCGTGTGGTGCTCGGGCCAGTCGGCCGGCGGGAGCCCGAGCGGCGACCGCCCGAGCTCGGCGCCGTACCAGAGCAGGTGCTTGCGGCGCACGAAGTACCACGTTCCGTTGCGCCGTTCGTAGGTGTCGCGGTACTGGATCGCCTGGATCACCCAGCGGTCGTCGACCTGGATCTCGCCGCGGCAGTAGACGACGCCGCGGGCGTGGTCGGCATCGCCGAAGTCGATGACGTGGTTGCCGACGAACAAGATGGTGACGCCGACCTCCCGCAATGACCGCTCGAAGAACTCGCGCAGCGCGTCCCTCCCCTTGCGGTCGGCACCCACCTGGACGTCGTCGACGAACAGCGCGACGAGCGCGTCGAGGTCACGGGAGTCGGTGGCGAGCGCGTAGCGGGCCACGAGCTGGCGAATGGCCTCGATCGACTCGAGGCGGTCGAGCCGCTGCGCCTCGGTCATCCGAGGTGCTCGCGAACGAGGCTTTCGGCGCGGTCGGTGTCTTCTTGCAGGAAGAAGTGCCCGCCCGTCAGCGTGACCAGGGATGCGCCGGCGCGCTCGGCCTGCTTCGCGAACCACTCCTCCGGCAGGTCGCTGTGGTCGCCGCACGCGACGACGGCATCAGCGGCGAGATCGTTCAGGTGACGCCACGCGGCCGGCGCGCCGTCCGGCCCGCCGGACACCTCGAAGATGGTCGCCTCGACCTCGGGCGGGCACGCGAGCTCGACTTGTCCGTCGGGCCGGTCGACGAATCCCCAGTGCACGTACGCCGCGAGCGCTTCGCGTGCGAGCGCGTCGAACGGAGGCCGGCTGCGATACGAGTGCAGGACGCTGTCGCGATCGGGCCAGACGGCACGGCGCTTCCGCGCGATCGCTGACATGAAGTTGCCGCCGTCGCCGGGCGCGGAGCCGCGCGGTCGTGCCGCCATGCCGTCGGGCGACATCGCGATCGGCTCGCACAGGAGCAGATGCCGGAGTAACCCGGGCCGGAGCTCGTCGACCAGCACCGCGACGCCGCCGCCCAGGGACTGCCCGAGTACGACGGCGCCGTCGATCTCCAGATGGTCGAGGACCGCGAGCACATCGGCTGCCATGCACTCGAAAGTGAAGCCGTCGCGCGACGCAGGGGCGTCGGTGCCGCCGTGACCGCGTAGATCGACGGCGACGGGACGGAACATGTCGCGCAATCGCAGCGCGAGCGGCTCGAACAGCCCCGCACAAAGTCCGTTCGGATGCAGGAGAAGGATGGGCGTCCCGTGGCCGCCCCAGTCCAGCGCCGCGATGCGCAGGCCGTCGCGCTCGACGGCAATTTGAGCGGGCGTCAAACGGGCTCGGCGGCGAGTATGCCGCCCAGCTTCAGCAGCTGCGGCGTGGCGCCGCCGAGCGTGAGCTCGAGCTCCTTGGCCCACAGGAAGTACCGGTGCAGCGGGTAGTCGCGGTCGACGCCGATGCCGCCGTGGAGGTGCTGGGCCGCGTGCACGACGCGCTGACCGCCGTCGGCGGCCCAGAATTTCGCCACCGCGACCTCGGCCGCGGCGGGCAGGCCCTCTTCGAGCCGCCACGCCGCTTGCAGCGCGGTGAGGCGCACGGCCTCGGTGTCGATGTAGGCGTCGGCGGCGCGCTGGCCCACCGCCTGGAACGTGGCGATCGGACGGTCGAACTGCTCGCGCGTCTTCGTGTACTCGGCCGTCATCTTCAGGGCCTGCTCGCACACACCGGTCGCGATCGAGCACATGGCGGCGTTGGCGCGCTCGACGATCCAGTCGACGATCGCAGCACCCGACTCGGCGTCCCCGAGCACGTCGCCCGCGTCGACGTGCACGCCGTCGAGCTCAAGGCGGGCCTGCGGAATGCCGGACGTCGTGTCCTGGCGCTCCCGGGTGACGCCGCTCGCGCTCGGGTCGACGATCAGCACGACAATCGTCCCGTCGTCGCCGGCGGCCGCGGGCACGAGGATGCGGTCAGCGACGAGGCCCGCGGGAACGAGCGTCTTCACGCCGTCGACACGCCAGCCGTCGTCGTCGGGGCGGGCCGTGGTCGTCGGGTGCATCGCGTCGGTGCCCGTCTCGACCAGCGCCGCCGTAAGCACGGTGTCACCTGCGACGACGCCCGGCAGGTATCGCTGGCGCTGGGCGTCGGTGCCGAACTGCGCGATCGGCAGCGCCCCGAGCACGACCGTCGGTAGCACCGGGACGGGCGCGACCGTGCGTCCGACCTCCTCGAGCAGCCGGCAGAGCGCGACGAACCCGAGGCCGCTGCCGCTGACATCCTCGGGCAACGCGATGCCGAGCAAGCCCGCCTTCGCCAGCTCCGCCCACGTGTCGCGGTCGAAGCCCTCCCCGCCCGCCTCGATCTCCTTGAGCCGTTCGTGCGTGACGCGATCCGAGAGGATCTGCCGCGCGAGATCGCGCGTCGCCTCTTGCTCTTCACTCAGTGAGAAGTCCACCCGTCCCGCCTAGCGCTTCGCCATCGGCATGCCGAGGCCGAACACGGCGATCAGATCTCGCTGTACCTCGTTCACGCCGCCGCCGAACGTGAGGATGATCAGGCTGCGGTAGTACCGCTCGAGGCGCGACTTCAGCACCGAGTCGGGCGCGTCCTTCTTCAGGTAACCGGTTTGGCCGATCACCTCGAACAGCAGCCGGAACGCCTCGAGGTAGAACTCGGTCCCGAACACTTTGATCGTCGACGCATCGGCGACGTCGAGGCGGTTCTGGGTCGCGTCCCACGCCACCTTCCAGTTGGCGAGGCGCAGGAACTCGAGCCGGGCGTGAATGCGGGCGAGGTGCACCTGCACCCACTCCTGGTCGATGACGCGCCGGCCGTCGGCGAGCTTGGTCTCCTGCGCCCACCGTCGCACGTCGGTCAGCGCCCGCTCGATGATCCCGGACGAGCACAGCGTGACGCGCTCACGATTCAGCTGGTTGGTGATGAGCGCCCAGCCGTTGTTCTCGCCGCCGACGAGGGCGGTCTCGGGGACGCGCACGTCGTCGTAGAAGACCTGGTTGATGTCGTGGTCGCTCATGAGGTCCATGGGCATGATCTTGATGCCGGGCGTGTCCATCGGGACGATGAACATCGATATGCCCGTGTGCTTCTTCGCCTCGGGGTCGGTGCGGACGGCAAGCCAGCAGTAGTCGGCGCCGCCGGCGAGGCTCGTGAACATCTTCTGGCCGTTGATGACGTACTCGTCGCCGTCGCGCACAGCCTTCGTCGTGAGCGCGGCGAGGTCGGTGCCGGCGCCGGGCTCCGTGTAGCCGATGCAGAAGTGGATCTCGCCCTTCAGGATCTTGGGCAGGAACTCCGCCTTCTGCTCCTCGGTCCCGAAGTCCATGATCGTCGGGCCGACCGTGTTGATCGTGAGCATCGGGACGGGCGCGCCGGCGCGCATGGACTCGTCGAAGAAGATGAACTGCTCGATCGCGGAACGGCCCTGGCCGCCGTACTCCTCGGGCCAGCCGATTCCGAGCCATCCGTCCTCGCCCATCCGGCGGACGACTTGACGGTTCACCGGGCCGACGCCGCGGCCCTGTGCGAGCCCCTCTTCGACTTCGGGCGTGAGCAGCCGCTCGTAGTACTCCCGCAGCTCACGCCGCAGTTGCTCGTGCTCTTCGCTGTACCCGATGTACATCAGACCTCCAAGTTACAGCCCGAGCGGTTCGAGAGCGCCCGTCCGCATGCCCGCAGTGAACCCGCCATCGACGACGAGCGCGTGGCCGGTCACGAACGACGCGTCGTCAGAGGCGAGGAAGGCGGCGGCGGCTGCGATCTCGTCGGGGCGCCCGAAGCGTCCGAGCTTGTGCGCCTCCCGGTACTGCTCGCGAACTTGCGTCATGCCCTCCATCGACATCACCGACTCGAACATGGTCGTGCCCTCGATGAAGCCGGGGCAGATGCAGTTGGCGCGCACACCGACGCGGCCATAGTCGATGGCGAGGTTCTTCGTCAGGAGCACGACCGCGCCCTTCGACGCGTTGTACGAGCTCCCGCCTTCGGTGCCTTCGACGCCTTCGATGCTGGCGATGTTGACGATGCTGCCGGAGCGCTGCTCGACCATGTGCGTGAGCGCGTGCTTGCACACAAGGAACGTGCCGGTGAGGTTCACGCGGATCACGCGCTCCCATTCCGTGGTGTCGAGCAGGTGGATCGGCCCGCCGCCGGCGACGCCGGCCGCGTTCAGCACGACGTCGAGCCGGCCGTGATCGTTGACGCTCGCGTCGATGGCGCTGCTGATCGCTGCTTCGTCGGTCACGTCGGCGACACGTACGTCACCGTCCGGACCCGGTTGCAGATCGACGCCGACGACCTTCGCGCCCTCGTCGGCGAAGCGGCGAGCACACGCGAGCCCGATCCCCGACGCCGCGCCGGTCACGAGCGCGACCCTGTCGTCGAGGCGACCCACGACGGTATGCTCACTGAAACGTGTTCTAGTCGTCAAGGCGGGGGTTCGCGGCCGTGCCCATGAAGTTCGCGCTGTTCTACGAGATCCCGGTGGCGAAGCCATTCACCGACGGCAAGGAGCACGCCGCGTACAAGAACACGCTCGAGCAGGCCGTGCTCGGGGAGCAGGCCGGCTTCCATTCCTTCTGGACCGTCGAGCACCACTTCCTCGAGGAGTACTCGCACTGCTCGAACCCCGAAGTGCTCTACGGCGCGATCGCGGCGAAGACGACCACGATGCGCATCGGGTACGGCGTGCGCCTACTTCCGAAGCCGTACAACCACCCGATCCGGAGCGCGGAGTCGGCGGCCGTGCTCGACCTGCTCTCCGACGGCCGGGTCGAGTTCGGCACCGGGCGTTCGTCGACACGGGCCGAGATCGAAGGCTTCGACATCGATCCGCACGACACGCGCGCCATGTGGTCGGAGGCGCTCGAGCACATCGTGGGCGCGTGGACGAACGAGTACTACAAGGCCGACGGGAAGTACTGGCGCATGGGCGGCCCGCGACGCGTGCAGCCCAAGCCGCTCCAGCAGCCGCACCCGCCGCTGTGGGGCGCGACGAGCAGCGCCGACGGGCACCGCGAGATCGGCCGTCACGGCATCGGGCTGTGCTCCTTCACCGTCGGTGTGCCGCCCGAGGATCTCGTCGAGCGCATCGCCATGTACCGCGAGGGTCTCGACGAGTGCGAGAAGCCGGTGGGCAAGTTCGTGAACGACCGCGCCGCCACGTTCACGATGGTGCACTGCGCCGACACGAGCGAGCAGGCGTTCGCCGACGCCGAGGAATCATTCCCCTGGTACATCAAGACGGCGGTCCGCCACATCGGGTCGCTGGTCGACTGGATGGAGGGCAAGGACCTCGGCACCTACAGCTACGCCGAGCACATGGCGCAGCTCGACAAGGACGGCACGCTCGACCACCTTAACTTCGAGTACCTGCGCGAGAGCGGGTCAGCGGTGGTCGGCGACCCCGAGCGGTGTATCGAGATCGCCGAGCGCTACGAGGCGGCCGGCTGCGACCTGCTGCTGTGCCTCGTGAACCCGTACAAGATCCCGCACGAGAAGGTGATGCGCTCCGTCGAGCTTTTGGGCGAGCGCGTGATCCCGGAGTTCGCGTAGCGCCTAAGCGGTGGCGCCCTCGATGAGGCTCATCGCGGACGGCTTCGGCACGCGGGCCACGTTGGCGAGCCGCAACCCCGCCGCACGGAACAGCGCCGCGAACTCGTCCTCTGTGCGCTCTCCGCCGCCCGTGTTCATGAGCATGTTCAGGTCGCTCATGACGATGCCCAGGCGGGCGAAGGACGGCTTTACGACGGGCGGGAGCACCGGCTCGAGGATCAGCACCCTGCCGTTCGCGCGCATCGCCTGGCGGCAGTTATCGAGGATCGTCACGCAACGATCGTCGTCCCAGTCGTGGATGACGCTCTTCATGATGTAGGCGTCGGCGCCTTCGGGGACGGATTCGAAGAAGTCGCCCTCGACCACCTGGCAACGGTCGTCGACACCCGCGTCGCGGAGCCGCTCGGACGCCTCGGCCAATCCGGGAGCGGTGTCGAGCAAGACGCCGTGCAACCCAGGAGTGGCGGCGAGGATGGCTGCGAGCAGCGTGCCGTCGCCGCCGCCCACGTCGACGAGCGTGTTGAACTGCCCGAAGTCGTAGGACTCGATGACGCCCGGCGCTTCGCGAAGTGTTCCCTCCGACATCGCCAGGTTGAAGTTCCTCGACCGTTCTGGGTTCTCGGCGAACTCGACGAACGGCGGCGATCCGATTCCTCGCTCGAAACTCGGCTTCCCCGTCTGCACGCCGCCCATGAGGTCTCCCCACGACCGCCACACGTGCTCGCCACAGAACAGCATGGTGGTTGCCCACATCGAGTCGGGCACGTCGCTGCGGAGCGGCTCGCCGAAGTCGGTGAGGCCGAAGCGCCGCGGCTCCGTCTCCTCGAGGATGCCGAGATAGGCGAGCGCCCGCAGTAGCCGGTAGAGCGACGGCGGATGCGTGCTCGTCGCGTCGGCGAGCTCGTCGCTGCTCTTGGCACGTCGGCGACCAGGTCGGGGATCCGAAGCCGGCAGGCCACGGAGAGCACCGCCGAAGGGAAGAACCCGAAGATCAGCTGCTGGAGCAGAGGGCGACGCGCGTCGTCGGTCGTGTCGGCCATGCCGTCAGGGTAAGCGGCTCGTCGTCAGTGGGTCAGCCCCACACCTTGCGCGCGACCTCTGCGATGACGCCGAGCTTCTGCCGCTCGTCGTCGATCGTGAGAGCGTTCCCGAGCACCGACGTGGCGAACCCGCATTGGGAGGAGACCGCGAGCCGGTCGAGCGGGGCGTACCGGCTGGCCGCGTCGATCCTTCTCGCGAGTTCGTCGACGGACTCGAGCTGGGGCCGCTTCGTGGTGACCAGACCGAGGACCACCCATTTGTCGGCCGGAACTTGCGCGAGCGGCTCGAACGATCCGGCGCGCGGGTCGTCGTACTCGAGCAGCAGCCGCTGAGCGCGTATGCCACCGAAGATCTGCTCCGCGATCGCGTCGTAGCCGCCCTCGACGAGCCACCGGCTCGCCTGGTTCCCGCGGCAGAGATGGAATCCGAAGGTCACGCCAGGACGATCACCGATCACGCGGTTGTCGAGCTCGAGGCCCAGCTCCAGCCACCGCTCGGTCGGCCAGCCACGACTGGCGTAGAAGTCCCGATACTTCGGGTCGAGCACCATCGTGTAGTGCGGCGCGTCGAGCTGGAGGTACGTCGCTCCCATCGCCTCTAGCTCGTCGGCTTCGTCTCGAAGGAGGTCGGCGACGTCGCTCAGAAAGTCTTCGAGCGCCCGGTACTCGGGCGGGGCGCGGTCGGGATCCCAGAAGTTGGCGAACAGGCTCGGGCTCGGCAGCGTGACCTTGAGCACCCGATCGGTGCGTCCACGTGCGTAGGCGAACTCCTCGGCGCACAGCGACCGTCGGCGCCGCAGCTTTCCGACCACCGCGAGCTCCGGACGCTCGATTGCTCGATCACCGACCTCGTCGTCGCCGTGCCACTCGCCCCACAGGAACGCGTCGAGGTCCCAGTCCGAGAGGCCCTCGACCGCGGCCGGCAGCTGGCTCTGGAACGACAGCCGGCGCATCTCGCCATCGGTGACGACCTCGACACCGGCGTCCTCTTGCAGGCGGAGCGCCTCGTCGACGGCGTGGTCCTCGACCGCCTTCAGCTCGAGCGCCGTGAGCTCGCCGACGGTGAATCGCTCACGCGCCTCGAGCAGCCACGGCGGGCGAAGCAGGCTCCCGACGACGTCGCTGCGGGACTCGATCATCGATCACGCGCGCGGTCGAGGACAGGCTTGACGTCCACGATCGGTGTCCCGTCGACGGCCTCGAGGTTGCGCACACGCATTCGGGTGCCGTCGATCTCGACGATCTCGACCCTGTGTAACCCGATCGGGTTCGGTCGGTCGGCCGAGCGGGTGTTGAACACTCCCTGGATCGGGTTGGCCGGATCGTCGCGAGGATGGACGGCCAACACGCTCCGGTCGGCACGATCGAGCCAGGTCAGCACGAGGACTTCGTCGTTGACGTGAAGGTCACGGAGCGCCTCGCTCACGAACGTCTCGAACGCGAGCCAGGCGTCCGGCGATCCCTCGTCACCCTGCTTTGGAGCCACCTCGGGATCGGTCAACGGCGACTCGACCCATCCGATCGGCCGCAGGACGAAAGGACCCTCGTCAGCTGACACGCAGCGCGATGGTAAGCAACGTCGCGGCGGCGAGAGACGAGAGCGTCCGGACGTGGTTCGCGGCCGTCCACTCCCTGACGTAGCGGCTCCAGTGACCCGCGGCGTCGGGGCTGTTCGGGTCGAGCTTCGCGAGTGCATCGTTGCGGGGCACGTGGTACGCGCCCGTCACGAGGATCGTCCCGACGAGATAGACCGCGCCGCCGATGAGGAGGTAAACGGCATACGGTTCG
>DASPXI010000043.1:0-22578 GCA_035637335.1 Acidimicrobiia bacterium | reverse complement strand
CACGACGACGTCGCCGACCGCGACGTCGACCGGGATGAGCTCACCGGTCTGCTCGGAGCGCCGGCCCGGGCCGACGGCGAGCACCTCGCCCTGCTGTGGCTTCTCCTTGGCGGTGTCGGGGATGACCAGACCGCTCGTGGTCGTCTCCTCGGCTTCCTGAGCCCGGACGACGATCCGGTCCTCCAGCGGCTGGAGCTTCATCGATGCGCCTCCTCGGCTATGAGCACGTTCTGACCTCATTAGCACTCGAAGGGTGCGAGTGCTAGACGCTCAAGGTAACAGCATGCATCGCCGCGCGGCAAGACGCGAGAGATGGCCGGGCCTCACGACCCGGCCATCTCCCTGCCACTCGGGTCGTTCAGGTCAGCCCGTGAACCGGGGCGCCGCAGAGACGGGCGCAGCGGGGCCGGCGGGGCCGCCAGGGCCGCCGGCACCACCGGGGCCACCGAGCGGGCCGCCGAGAACGTTCGGGCCGGCTGCCCGGCACCGGGCCTGACTGATGATCACGTCTCCGGTGATGGGACCCGCGTTCGTGATGTGCACGGCGTTGACCGTGATCTTGGTCTCGACCCCGGGCGTGTTGGTGACGATCTGCTCGTTGAGCACCACCGTGCCGATCCCCGGGACCGGGATCGTCGTGTTCGCCGGCGGGTTCACTGGGATCGGGTTCCCCGCCACTTCCGCGTTGAGGAGGCTGGACTGCCCGACCGAGCCGTCACCGTTCGAGGTGCACTGCGCGGTGATGAGGCCGGCCGCGAGGAGCGGATCACCCTCAACCGCGTTCTTGACGACCTCCACGTCGGCCACGCTCGCCTGGCTGGTGGCGAAGCCTTGGTGCGTCCCGAGGTTGCCGCCCTGCGAGCTGACCTGGAGCAGCCCCGCCTCCAGCACGGGGGAGGCGTCCACGCTCGCCAGCTGGTCGCTGACGTTGCCCCCGCCCGCCGGGAGGTCGACCGAAGGGACCGGCCCCACCTGGACGGCGGGGGCAACCGGGACGGTGGCGGACACGGAGACGCCGAACGCCCCGCTTCCGCCCACGTCGGTGACGTCGGCAGCCGCAGGCCCCGCCATGGCGATCGCCACGGCGAGAAGCGCGGCCGTCATGACAGCAACTCCAAGACGCTTCATTTTCACCCTTCTTTACCGCCCATACGAAAAGGCCGATTCGCGGCATCCTACGCTGAGAGATCGACCAACCACTAAACGTTGCTGGGACAACCTACACAAATACGGCGCGGATGCAAGAAAAGTTCTGATTGCGCCGTGAGGTGCCCGCTCAGCTCGCTGGCAGGCCCAACGAGGGGGCGATGCCGGCGTCGAGCGGGGTCGGGCCATCGGACTCGAGCCGCCACCAGGCGGCCCCGGCGATCATGGCGCCGTTGTCGGTGCAAAGCTCCGGCGGCGGCAGGAACACCCGTCGCCCGGTCGCCACCGCCGCGTCGGCCACCCGGGCCCGCAACCGCGAGTTGGCGGCGACACCCCCGCCCAGCACCAGCGTCGACGCCTCCGCGTCGTCGGCGGCGGCGACGAGCTTGGCCGTCAGCACCTCGACCACGGCCTCCTGGAACGACGCGGCGACATCCCGGACCTCGACGTCCGGGTGCTTGCGGACGTGGTTGATGACCGCGGTCTTGAGCCCCGAGAACGAGAAGTCGTACCCCTCGCCGAGCATCGGGCGGGGGAAGGCGACGGTCTCGGGATTCCCCTCGGCCGCCAGGCGGTCGATCGCCGGGCCGCCCGGGTAGCCCAGGCCGAGGAACCGCGCCACCTTGTCGTACGCCTCCCCGGCGGCGTCGTCGACGGTCTGGCCCATCACGCGGTACTTGCCGTGCCCTTCCATGACGACGAGCAGCGTGTGCCCGCCCGACACGACGAGGACGGCCAGCGGGAGCTCGAGGTCGGGCTCCTCGAGCCAGCCGGCGTACAAGTGCGCCTCGAGGTGATTGACCTGGACGTAGGGCAATCCGCTTGTGAGCGCGAGCGCCTTTGCGGCGCTGACGCCGACGAGGAGGGCGCCGGCGAGGCCGGGCCCGTGGCAGGCGGCGACAGCGTCGAGCTCCCTCACATCGAGGACGCCGGCCTCCATGAGCGCCTCGTCGACGACGCCGTTGATGAGCTCGACGTGGGCGCGGCTGGCGAGCTCGGGGACGACGCCGCCGTACGGCGCGTGCAGCTCCACCTGGCTCGACACGATCGACGAGCGGACGCGACGGCCGTCCTCCACCACCGCCGCCGCTGTCTCGTCGCAGGACGTCTCGATGCCGAGGATGCGCACACTCAAGGTCGTCTCACCAGCGCTTGGGCTCCTCGACGACCGTCTCGCCCTCGACCTGGCGCTCGAGGCCGGCGAGGAGCTCGGCGTACTCGGGGCGTCGGATCTCGTGTGCCCACATCACGAGCGCGTCCTCGTTGGTCTCGACGTAGTAATTCTTCCGCATACCGACGGGCGCGAAGCCGAATCGCCGGTACAGCTCCTGGGCGGGGCGGTTCGACAGACGCACCTCGAGCGTGAGGCTGCGCCCCTGACGCGTGATCGCTTCCCGCGCCAGCACCAGCAGCAACCGCGTCGCGATCTGGCGGCGTTGCCATCGCGGGTCGACGGCGAGCGTCGTGATGTGCCCGTCGCCTGCGGACAGCATCAGCCCGCCGTAGCCGACGACGTCGCGGCCGACGCGGGCAACGAAATAGGCGCGGCTCGAGCGCAGCGCGAGCTCGCTGAGGAACAGGGACATCGTCCACGGGCGCGGGTAAACCTGCTGCTCGATGCGCAGCACAGCGCGCACGTGCCGGCGCCGCATCGGCACGATGTCCACGACGAGTGGCTCGGGCTTGCGCGCGACCGCCATTACGAGGCCAGTCTCCTCTCCCACTCGATCTCGGCGTCACTTTGGCGGAGATACAAGGGCTGCACGTCCCACGCGGACGAGAACTCCTCGCGCTCCATGCGCGCCGCCACCAGCTCGAGCAGCGCCACGGCGCTGGGCGCGGCGAAGGACGGGCCGGCCTGCTCGGCCCGATCCACGCCGGCGAACGCGTCCCGGTACTGCAGCACCCCGTCGCCGGCCAGCAGCACTTCGTCGCCGGCGGCGACGAGATCGGCGACCAGGTCGACGGGACCGCCGACCTCGTAGTCGGATACCCGTTGCACACCCCCGGGCACCGGCTGGTACCGGGCGTGGAACACCTCGCCCCGGCGGGCGTCGAGCGCGGCGACGATGACCCTGCTCGCGTGGCGCAGCGGGTATGCGACGAGGTCGAGGCTCGGGACACCGACGATCGGAACGCGCAAGGCCTGCGCCATCACCTTGGCCGTCGTCACGCCCACGCGCAGACCGGTGAACAGCCCGGGGCCCAAGCCCACCGCGATGCCCGACACCTGAGACAGCTCGAGCTCGAGGTGGCGGCACAGGTACTCGATGCCCGGCGCAAGATGCTCGGCGTGGCGCCGATCGTGACCGAGGCGCAGATCGTGACCGAGGCGCAGCTCGCCGACCACTGCGCCGTCGACGCTCATGGCCAGACTCACCTGCGGCGTGGCGGTGTCGAAGCCGAGGAGCAGCACGTCAGATCCTCGGGGTCATCTCGAGGGCCATCAGGTCCGGCGCGCGCTCGTACCACGACGGCCCGTGACCCACGAGCTCGACGATGCGCTCGTCGTCGGCGCCGCCGGGGGCACGGTCGAGCCGCACGTCGAGCCGCTGGCGCGGCAAGAGCGCGTCGATCACATCACCCCATTCGACGAGCGTGACCGCGTCGTCGCGCACGACCTCCTCGAAGCCGAGGTCGTGCAGCTCCTGGATCGTGTCGATGCGGTACACATCGACGTGCACGAGCGGTACGCGCCCGTGGTACTCGCGCACGATCGTGAACGAGGGGCTCACGACCGGCTCGCGGACGCCGAGGGCCCCGGCGACGCCGCGCGCGAACACGGTCTTGCCCGCGCCGAGGTCGCCGGCCACGGACACGAGATCACCGGGACGGAGCAACGCGCCTACCGCGCCGGCGAGCGCCAACGTCTCGTCGGTCGAGCGGGTCACGGTCCGGGCTGCGCACGTCATCCACGTGTCCGGTGCAACGCCCGCTTCACGAGCACGAAATCGGCCCGGACCTGCGCCAGGGTCGTGCCGCCTCCGCGCAGCACCGCCGCCGGGTGCAAGGTGGGGATCAGCACGGCACTCGAGCCGAACGGGAACTCTCGGCCCCGCAGCTTGGTGATGCCTTCCTTGGTCTCGAGCAGGAGCTTGGTCGCGAAGTTGCCCAGTGTCACCACGACCTTCGGCGCGATGAACGTCAGCTGCGCCTCGAGGTAGGGCCGACAGCTCTCGATCTCGTCCGGCAGCGGATCACGGTTGCCGGGCGGGCGGCACTTCACGACGTTGGCGATGTAGACCTGCTTGCGCTCGAGACCGATGCTCTCGATGAGCTGCGTCAGGAGCTGGCCGGCCCGGCCGACGAACGGGATGCCTTGCTTGTCCTCCTCCGCGCCCGGCCCCTCGCCCACGAACACGAGATCGGCGTGCGGATCTCCGTCGCCGAACACGACTTGCGTTCGGCCCTGCGTCGCCAGCGGGCACTTGGTGCACGCGAGCGCCTCGCGCTCGAGCTCCTCGAAGGACGCGAACGGCGCCGGCTCGACCAGCAGGGACACGCCTGATGGTATGCCGCCGCGGAGGCGGCGGCTTTGCCGACCGCCGGAGCAGGAGCCGGAGCCTGCGACGGCGACCAGTCCTGTCCCGTCAAGCGACTGCGGCCCGGATCGCGTCGACGACGGCATCGACGGCAATCACCCGGAGACGGTCGAGGTGGGCGTCGACGGCTCCGGTGGCCAGAGCGAATGTCAGGTCGCCGTCGAAGCGGGTGTGCGACGGGTAGAGCGTCCGGCTCATCGCGTGATGGGCGGACTGGGCGACGAGGTGACACCCGAGCTTGGTGAGGCGGGCGTTCGTCGCCACGACGACCAGGGTGGTGTGCTCACCCTCCTCGAACGGGAGCGGTTCCGGGAACGGTGGGGTATCCGGCGGGGCTGTCGAGCCCGCCAGCACCCGTCCGTCGTCGCCGACGACGTCCCCAATCGCGTTCACGACCGCCAGCGCTCCGACGACGGCATCGTCGACGCGTGCGGACGCCGACCCCAGGCCGCCGGCCACCCGGTCGTCGGCGCCCTTCCACTTCCCGACGGTCGCTCCGGCGCCAGCGCCGACCCGCCCGGTTTCGAACTGCACCCCCGGCTTGGCGGCGGCGAAGGCGGCGGCGCCTTCGTCGGGACCGGGCCGGACGCCGCCCGAGCTGACGAGGTCGTACACCCCGGCCGCCGGGACGATCGGTACCGCCCCTCCGGCGGTCGAGAATCCCCGGCCCTGCGCCTCGAGCGCCCGCATGACGCCGTCGGCGGCGGCGAGCCCGAACGCGGACCCACCCGCGAGCACGATGGCGTCGACGTGCTCGACGAGGCGGTGCGGGTCGAGCAGCGCCGTCTCGCGGCTGGCGGGGGCGCCGCCCCGTACCTCGCCCGACGCCACCGTGCCGGGCGGCACGGTCACAACCGTGACGCCGGTGCCGGAGCCGGTCCAGTGCCCGACGCCGATCCCGGGCACGTCCGTGATCAGGAGGCGGCCTCCCGCGCCGCCAGGGCGCGGCGAACCCGGCGAGGCGGGCGCCGCCGCAGACGCCGTCGGGGCCACAAGCGGCGCAGAGGCGCGCCGGCGCCGAGGTCACGCGCGAACTCGGTGATGAGCGTGTGCACCTCTTCGGTGCGCTCGAGCATGAGCATGTGCCCGGCGCCCTTGAACACCTCGAGGCGGGCGCCGGGAATGAGCTCGGCGATGCGGCGCGATTCCGCCGGCGGCGCGATGACGTCGGCGCTGCCACTCACGATGAGTGTCGGCAGCGTGATCTTCGAGACGTCGGCGGTCATGTCGAGACCGATGAGGGCGCCGATCGCGGCCTGGCTGTTCTCCTTCTCGCACGCGGCGATCATCTCGCGCACCAGCTCGACGTGGCTCGGCTGCGGATCGCGGCCGAAGCCGAGCCGGGCGAGGAAGAACCCGAGGTTCTGTTGCGTCATGAGCTCCCCGGCGGACGGCCCGCCGCCCGTGAGGCGCTCGAACAGCCGTCGCAGCCAGTTCGCGCCCGACAGGTACGTCCTGGCCAGCGTCGACATGAGCACGATGCCGCGCACGCGCTCGGCCGCAAGCTTGGGATAGCGCGCCGCGAACGCCTGCACGGCGATGCCGCCCATCGAGTGGCCGACGAGCACCACGTCGCGCAGGTTCATCCGCTCCAGCAGCGTGCGCATGTCGTCGGCCAGGTTGACGATGGAGTGTCCGGTCGTACCGCATTTGGACTCGCCGTGGCCGCGGTGGTCGAACGCGATGCAACGAAACCCTTGTTCCGGGAGCTGCTCGAACTGCTTCACCCAGACGCGCGTCGACAGCGTGACGCCGTGCAAGAAGAGCAGCGTCGGGCCCTTGCCACGGCTGATCGTGTAGATGCTGCCCTCGTCGTGGCTCGGATACCGGCGTGCTTCGTCGAACGGCGGGACCAGCGACTTGCCGGCGTCCGCGTCGGGCCGGCGCCGTACACCGGCGACGACCGCCCGCTCGATCGCGTAGGCGGCGCCTGCGATCCCGGCGATGGCGCCGGCCGCGAAACCGGCACCGCGCACAGCACGCATGACCCGACCGTCGGACGACGCGTCAGGTCGCTCGTCCGGCAGCCCGGCCACCGGCGCGTCCCTACCCATCAGCGGTACCGCCGCGGCACGCGCCGCCCGATACTGCACACGATCTCGTAGTTGATGGTGCCGAGCCGCTCGGCCCACTCGTCGGCGGTGACCTCGGCGTCGCCCCCCCGGCCGAGCAGGACGACCTCGTCACCGACTTCGACGCGCCCGTCACCGACGTCGACCATGAACTGGTCCATGGTCACGGTGCCGGCGATCGGATGCCGCCGCCCGCGCACGATGACCTCGCCGCCGTGGGCGGACAGCGCGCGAGGCACGCCGTCGGCGTAGCCGACCGGCACCGTCGCAACGTTTCCTTCGTGCGGCATGGTGTAGCGCAGCCCGTACGAGAGGCGCGCGCCCGCGGGGAGCGTCTTCACGTGGGAGACGCGGGCCTTGAGGGCCATCGCCGGGCGGAGCGGCACCCGGCCCGCGAGATCAGGTGCCGGCGGCACGCCGTAAACGGCGATGCCGCAGCGCACGAGGTCGAACCGGGCGCGGTCGCCGAAGACGAGGAGCCCGGCGGAGTTGGCGGCGTGGACCATGTCGAACGCGACGCCGGCGTGACGGAGCGCGGCGAGCACTCCCTCGAACCGGTCGAGTTGCTGCGCGGTGTACGGGTTGTCGGGCTCGTCCGCCACCGCGAGGTGGGTGAGGACGCCTTCGAGACGGAGCTCGTCGCGCGCCGCGATCGACTCGGCGAGCGCGTGCGCGTCGTCGACCTTGCAGCCGACCCGGTGCATGCCTGTGTCGACCTTCAGGTGCACGGGCAGCGGGGCGGCCCCGTCGGCGTGCGCCACCGCCTTGGCCAGCGCCTCGATGCCGGCGGGCGTATAGACGACGGGCGTGAGCCCCAGAGCGACGACGGCGGGGGCGGCGTCAGGCGGCGGCTCGGAGAGCACGAGGACCGGGGCGTCGATCCCGTCGGCCCGCAGGTCGGCCCCCTCCTCGACGAGCGCGACGCCGAGCCACGACGCGCCGGCCTCGAGAGCCGCACGCGCGACCGGCACCGCGCCGTGCCCGTACCCGTCGGCCTTCACGACGGCCATGAGCGCGGCCGGCGCCGACACCTCGGTCAGCGCGCGCACGTTGGCCCGCACGGCGTCGAGGTCGACGTCGGCCCACACCGGGCGGAAGCTCGGGTCGTAGAAATCGAGCTTCGCCACCTGCTTGTCCATCAAGTGGTGCGCGCCAGCCAGCGCACGAGGTCGCCGCGAGCGACGATGCCGACGAGCTTGCCATCGGCGTCGACGACGGGCACGTGGGTGACGTCGCCCTCGTGCATCAGCGTGGCGAGGTCCTCGAGGTTGTCGTCGGGCTTCGCCGTGTGGAACTTGGTCGTCATGACTTCGGCCACGGTGGCGCCGGCGGCCTTCTTCAGCTCCTCCTCGAAATGGTGCACTGACGACGGCAGCACGATGTCGGCGTTGAGAAACGTGATGACGGTGGGGACGTGGAGGTTGGCTTCCGAGACGATGAGGTCCTCGTCGCGCAGGAGGCCGACGATCTTCCCGTTCTCGTCGACCACGGGCGCGGCGCCGATCTGCTTCTCGGCGAGGATGTCGGCGGCCTCCTCGACGGACTGGTCGGGGCGCAGGGTGATGACGTCGCGGGTCATCACCTCGCTCACGGGCGTGGACGTGGGCATCTAGTCCTCCGGGCTCTCGAGGCTCTCGATCGAGCGGATGGCCGCAGGCAACGCTGGGATGAGGTCGCCGGCGACGAGGCCAGTATGCCCGGCGACGTCGGCGGCCCGCCCATGCGTGAACGCGCCGCCCGCCGCGGCCCAGAACGGGTCCGTACCCCGGGCGAGGAACCCGCCGATGATCCCTGACAGCACGTCGCCGGTGCCGGCCGTGGCCAGCCAGGGACCGCCCGTCGTGTTGATCGCGGCGCGGGCGGCGGTCAGAGCTTCGCCCTCGGCGATCACCTCGCCCGGGCCCTTCAGCAGCACGATCGCGTGGGCGCGTTCGGCGAGGCGGCGCGCCGCCGCCAGCCGGTCGGCGCCGACCTTCGCGCCCGCCAGGTGCACGTACTCGCCGGCGTGCGGCGTGAGGATCGCGGGCGCGGTGCGGGCGCGCAGCGGCGCCACGTCGCCCGCGAGGGCGTTGAGCCCGTCGGCGTCGAGGACGAGCGGGATCGGCGCCTCGGCCACGATGCGGCGGACGGCGGCGGCGGTGCGGTCGTCACGGCCGAGCCCGGGCCCGACGACGAGGGCACGGAAGCGGTCGGTCGCCTTCAGCACTTCCGCGGCGGCAGGCTCGTCGAGTGCGCCGTCGGGCGTGGCAGGCAGGGCCTTGGTGATCACCTCGGTGCCCGACGCCCGGGCGGCAGCCTCGGCGCCGGGAACGCCGCACCACACGATGCCGGCGCCGGCGCGCATGGCGGCGTGGCTCACGAACAAGGGAGCGCCGGTCATGCCGCCCGACCCACCGACGACCAGTGCGCCGCTCAGCCACTTGTGGGCATCGGGGGCGCGTTCCGGAAGCTCGAGGGCGACGTCGATCGCCGCGGGCACGAGCGTCGCCGGTGTACCGAGGTCGATGCCGATGTCGGCGACCTCCACCTCGCCGGCGTGGGTCGCGCCCGGCTCGAACAGCAGGCCCGGCTTCAGAGCCGAGAGCGTGACGGTGTGCGACGCGTGCACCGCCACGCCTTCGACCTCGCCGGTGTGACCGTTCACGCCCGACGGGATGTCGACGGCGACGCACGGGCCGAGCACGGCGTCGGCGGCGCGCGCAACCCACGCCGCGTCGCCCTCGAGCGCGCCCCGGAAGCCGGTGCCGAATATGGCGTCGACGAAGGCGTCGGCGCGGAGGAGCGCCCGCTCGCACAGCTGGCGGTCGACGCCGCCGTCGAGCGTGAATACGTCGACACCCACGCCCCAGCCGCGCAGCGCACGGGCGGCGACATGACCGTCGCCGCCGTTGTTGCCCTTCCCGCACACGGCGACGACCCGCCGGCCGTACGTGCCACCCATCTCGCGCCGCACCGCCCACGCCACGGCGCGCCCGGCCCGCTCCATGAGCACCTCAACGGGCGTTCCCGCCGCGATCGTGCGCCGGTCGGCCTCGCCCATCTCGGCGGGTGTCAGCACCGGCTGCATCGCGCTACGTCACCGCACGGCGATGGTCACCGCCATCGCCATCGACTCGCTGTGCGTGAGCGACAGGTGCCAGGCGCCGACGCCGCGCTCGTCGGCGAGCACGGCCGCTTTGCCGTGCAAGCCGACCATGGGTGCGCCGCCGCGCCGGCGTACCACCTCGACGTCGCGCAGCTTGAACGCGCCGAGTCCGACGCCCAGCGCCTTCATCACCGCCTCCTTGGCCGCGAAGCGAACCGCGAGCCGGGGCACGGGGTCGCGATGACGGAACGCGTACGCGCGCTCGTCGTCGCTGAACAGCCGTTCCGGCAGGCGGGCCCGGCGCTCCATTGCCAGACGGAACCGCTCGATCTCGACCAGGTCGGTCCCGATCCCGACGACGTTCACGTTCGTCTCGTTTTGGCGCCGTTTGCATACGCATGAGGTATGTAGCCGGCGCCAAAACCGGGGTGGGTCATCGGGTGCGCCACCGCTCGGCGAGCACGTACACGGGCTCGGTGAGCAGGTCGACGAGGTCGACGTCGGCGAGGCGGGTGTCGTCGAAGGTGGCCTCGGTCTCGGTGACGGCGTCCTTGAGCGCGGCGTAGCGGCCCCGGTACCCCTGGAGGACGCCGCGGGCGACCTCGGGCGTCAACCGGGGCCGGAACGTGACGTGCAGGAGCGTCAGCCCGGTGACCTGGTTGCCCTTCAGCTCGGGGACGATGATCAGCGTGCGACCGTCGCGCCGGCCCCGCGCCACGGTCACCTCGCGTTCGTACGCGACTCGGTGCTTCGTCCCGATGAGGCGGGGATCGGTGTCGGTTCGCGATCGCAGGTTCACCGAGATACCGCCGCGGTCGACGACATGGAGCGTCGCCTCCCCGTCGACGTCACCCTCGATGCGGTAGCGGGTGAACCCCGTGACCTGGTCGATGGCGGGATCGACGTCGACCAGCGTGCGCAGGGCCCGGTAGCTGAGGCTGTCGCGTGCAACGCCCGCCCCGAGCACCTCCCGCACCAGTGGCGCCTCGAGCAGCGTCTCGTCCGAACGGGAGATACCCACCGTGACCGTCTTGGCCTGGTGCTTGATGGCGTCGACGGGCCGGGTGAGCTCCTCGATCCCGTTGGTCAACGCGGCGGTGAGGTCCTCGACCACGGTGCTGGGCGTGCCCACCTTGCCCAGCTCCATCTGGTACAGGTCGAGCGGCGCGGCGCCCGTGGCATAGCGCAACACCGACGCGATCCGCACCGCGGTGCTGGCATCGAGGTGGCCGTCGTACGTGCCGGTGCGCAGACCGTCGAAGAACCCGCCCGCCGGCATCTGCAGCCCGATCGCAAGCCGCTCGAGCACGGCATCACCGTCGCCGCTCGAAACCGCCGACTCGATCGCAGCGCGGGCCTCGCGCAACGGGCGGGCCGACGCGTCGATGGCGAGGGCGGCCTCGTAGCCGAACAGATGCCCGGCGAGCGTCGACAACACGAAGCCGAGGGCCGGGTGCACGGTGGGGACGGTGATCGTCTCGACTGCGCCGGCGAAGCGGCCGTCGCCCTCGGTCGCGATCACGATCGGCGTCGCCCGGTGGGCACGGTAGATCGCGACCTCCTTGGCGACATCGTCGGCGTTCGAGCCGACGAGACCCGTCGCGCACACGAGAACGAGCGGCTCGGAGGACAGGTCGATGTGCTTCTTGTCTTCGGTGAAGTCACAGGCGATCGACTTGTAACACAGCTCCGACAGCTTGATGCGCAGCTCGCCGGCGGCAATGCGATTCAGACCGTTGCCGACGACCGCCCAGTAGCGCTTGGACGGCGCGTGCAGCTGCGCGACGGCGGCGATCACGTCGCGCCGATCGATCACGGTGCGCATCGCGTCGGGCAGTTCGCGCAACGCGCTCAGCAGCTCGTCGCCGTGACCGTCGTCGACGGTGCCGTTCTCGCCCGCGATCGCCCGCGCGAGGAGGAAGCCGGCCGCAAGCTGCGAGTAGAACGCCTTGGTCGAGGCAACGCTCATCTCGACGTCGCGGCCGTCGGACGTGTAGAGCACACCGTCGGACTTGTCGACCAGATCGCTGTTGCGCCGGTTGACGATCGATACCACCGCCGCGCGCCGGGCGCGCACGAGGTCGACGGTGCGGTTCGTGTCGGTCGTCGTGCCGCTCTGGCTGATGGCGATGACGAGCGTGTCGTGCATGTCGGATCGGAGCGCGAAGCCCGACAGCTCGGTCGCGGGCATGGCCTCCACGAGCAGCGGTGCGCCTGTGTCGCGTAGCGCCGACGCGAGACTCTGACCGGCGACGGCGGCCGTTCCCTGGCCGATCACGATGACTCGGCGCAAAGTGCCGTCGCGCAGCCTCGTCCGCACGCCGTCCGGCAGCGTTTCGGGCCCGAGCTCGACGGTGAGCGCGCCATCGGGCCCGGCGGCGATCTTGCCCCGGAGTGTCTTACGGAACGACGCGGGCGCCTCGGAGATCTCCTTGAGCAGATAGTGGGGGGAGTCGCCGCGGTCGATGTCGCGCGTCGTGATCTCGGCGTGCTGCAGCTCACCGGCCGCGACCGGCAGTTCCGTGCCGTCGTACGCGAAGCGGCGAATGCCGGCGAGGTCACCGGCGGTGCCGGCGTCGAGCGTCACGACCTGGCCGCGCGTCGCGCCCGCCCGCTGCGGGTCTGCGGGGTTCTCGCCGTCCATACGCAAGTAGGTGGACGTCTCCTCGACGAGCCCGTACGGCTCGCTGGCGACCACGAACGTGTCCTCGGCGAGGCCCACGTAGAGCGCCTGACCGCTCCCGCGCAGCGCCAGCAGGATGCGATCGGGCTCGTCGGCGGCGCTCGCCGCGATCGCGACCGAGCCCTCGAACGAGGCGACGGTCGACCGGAACGCCTCGTCGAGGTCGACGCCGGCGGCGAGGCGCCGTGACACCAGGGTGGGGATCACCTTGGCGTCGGTGGTGACCTCGGTGGGAATGTCGAGCCGCTCGGCGGCCGCGAGGTCGCCGTAGTTGTCGACGTCGCCGTTCAGGGCGCCGATCACATACGGACGGTCGGCACGCCCGACCTCCTCGCCGGTGAGCGGGTGCGCGTTCGCCTCGGAGATGATTCCGACGCTCGCCCAGCGCGTGTGCGCGAGCACGACGGCCTGAGCGGTCTCGGCGGCGACGGCCAGGTGCAGGAGCTCGTCGTCGCGGATTGCGGCCCGAAGGACGGCGGTGTTGTCGCCGAGCTCCCCGATCTCCGCCGCCGCCTTGTAGACGAAGCTCAGGCACCCGTCGGCGCGGCGCACGGCGCCGGACCCGAAGAGGGGGTCGTTTCGCTCGTCGAGGAGCCGTGCGATCGCGGGGTCGTCGACGTCGAGTCCGTGGTCGTGCACGAGCACGTGCAAGCCGGCGGAGTCGCGGCCGCGTACCTCGAGCCGGTCGAGCGCGGACAGCGCGACCTGCACGGACGTGAACACATCGACGGCGGCCACCCCGAGATCTGAGCCGCAGAGGTCGGCGACGGCGCGGGCGGTGCGCAGCCGGTCGTGCCCGACGGCCCAGAGGGCGTCTTTGAGCCGCACGAGCGCGGCGTTGACGGCCTCGAGCTCGACGGTCGACAGGGCGTAGCTGTGATCGGCCGCGCCGGCGTCGAGCGCGGCCTCGAAACGCTCGGTCGCGAGTTGGAGCTGCCCGACTTGGTGCTCGACGCCGACAGCGAGGGCGCGATCGGTGAGCAGTGCGCGCACACCCGGCGCGCCGCGCAGGAGAGCGTCGACGGCCTCGACTCGCTCGGCGACAGCCGCCAGTACCTCGGGATCGGCAGCGGAGCTCTGACCGCCGGCGTCGTCGAGGGCCCGCGCGGCCTGCTCGAGCTCGGCGAGGAGGTGGGCGCCGTCGGGCGGCATCCGGCCGCTCGACCGCCGCAGGACGGCCACGATGCCGCACATAGGCCCTCCAGGTTAGGGCCTCTTGTGGTCCAGAGGGCTTCTCGCTACGAATGGTCCTCGAGTTCCACAGCAAGAGGAAAGGAGCCGGCGTGAGCGCCAACGAGGACACCGTCCGCCGGGGTTACGAGGCCTTCGGGAAGGGCGACATGGACACCCTGCGGTCGATCATGACGCCCGACGTGCTCCAGAACGTCCCGGGCAAGAGCCAGCTCGCCGGGGAGTACAAGGGCGTCGACAACGTGCTCGGCTACTACGCGCGGATCTTCGAGCTCACCGGCGGGACGTTCAAGGCTGACCTCAAGAGCGCAACGGCCGAAGGCAGCGACAAGGTCGTCGCTGTACACGACATCGACGCGCAGCGGGACGGCAAGAGCTACGACGAAGACGAGAAGCTGCACTTCACGTTCACGGGTGGGAAGATCAGCCGCCTCGACGAGGAGCACCCGGACCTCGCCAAGTTCGACGATTTCTGGAGCTAAAGGAGAGAGACAGTCGTATCCAGCCATCATGCGACGGCTCAGCGTGGAGACCAGAAGCTCGACACGACCGAGACCCTGACGTTCACGATCAAGGACGGCAAGATCACGAAGCTCGTGAGCTCGTTCAGCAACCCCGAGGACGAAAAGGCGGAGGACGCCTTCTTGGGGAAGGGCTAGCTAAGCGGGCCCACAGGCGCGTTCGACGGCGGCGGCGACGCGCATCGCCGCCGCCTCCGCCTGCTCCGAAGTCGGCGCCTCCACCATCACCCGCACGACCGGCTCCGTGCCCGACGGGCGCACGAGCACGCGGCCGTCGGTCCCGAGCTCCTGCTCGACCGAGTCGAGCTCGGCTCGAAATGCGCCGTCGCGCTCAACGCCGGCGCGGTCGGCGACCTGCACGCTCCGTAGCACCTGCGGCAAGGGCTCGACGACGGAGGCGAGGTCGGAGAGCGGGCGGCCCGTTCGCTTCATCACGTCGAGCAGCAACAAGCCGGTCAGCGTGCCGTCACCGGTGGTCGCGAGATCGGTGACGATGATGTGCCCGGACTGTTCGCCGCCAAGGGACAGACGCCGCTCCTCGAGCGCGGCGAGCACGTTTCGGTCGCCCACCGGTGTCTCGACCAGCTCGATGCCGTCGTTGGCGAAGGCGCGCCGGAGCCCGAGGTTCGACATGACCGTCGCGACGACGGCGTTGCCACGGAGCTGGCCGCGCTCGTGGAGATCGAGGGCGATGATGGCCAGCATCTGGTCGCCGTCGACGAGGTTGCCGCGCTCGTCGACCGCGATCACGCGGTCGGCGTCCCCGTCGAACGCCAGCCCGGCCTGCGCGCCGGTCTCGACGACCGCCGCCTGGAGCTCGCTCGGGTCGGTCGAACCGCACCCGGCGTTGATGTTCGTTCCGTCGGGCTGGGCGTGCAGCACGCGCACGCGCGCTCCGAGCACCCGCAGCGTCCACGGGGCGACCTCGTAGGCGGCGCCGTTGCCGCAGTCGACGACGACTGAGACTCCGTCGAGGCGGCGGTCGGACAGCGCCGCGCACAGGTGGGCGACGTAGTCCGCGGGCGCGCCGAGACGGTCGCGCACGACGCCGACCCCGGAGCCGTCGGGCCGGCTCAGAGCTTCGCCGTTGTCGCCCGCGTCGAGCAGACGGCGCAGCTCGAGCTCGATGCGCTGTTCCGGAGCGTCGGCGATCTTGCGGCCGCCGCGCGCGAACAGCTTCACGCCGTTGTCGGGATAGGGGTTATGGCTCGCCGAGATCACCGCCGCGGAGGCGTCGATCACCTCGGCGAGGTGGGCGACGCCCGGGGTGGGCAGCACACCGACCCGAACGACGTCGGCGCCTTCGCTGCACAAACCGGCGACGACCGCGGCTTCGAGCAGCGGTCCCGAGCGGCGCGTGTCACGCCCTACGACGAAAGGTTGGTCGGTGCCGAGAACGCGCACCGCGGCGCGGCCGAGCGCCGTGACGAGCTCGGGGGTGAGATCGCGGTTGGCGACCCCTCGGATTCCGTCGGTACCGAACCGCAGCGTCATGCGGTCGCGCTGCGGCGCGCTACCGCTTCGAGTACTGCGGCGCCTTGCGGGCCTTCTTGAGGCCGTACTTGCGGCGCTCCTTCTCGCGGGCGTCGCGCGTGAGCAAGCCCGCCTTCTTGAGCGCAGGACGCAGCTCGTCGTCGAGGGCGGCAAGCGCGCGGGCGATGCCGAGGCGCAGCGCCCCGGCCTGGCCGCTCACCCCACCACCGTTCAGCGCCGCCTCGACGTCGTACACGTCCGCGGTTTGGGTCAGGCGCAGGGCCTCGGTTGCCACGGTCTGATGCGTCAGCGTCGGGAAGTACCGCTCGAAGTCGCGGCCATTGATCTTGATGACGCCGCTGCCGGGGCGCAGCCGTACGCGCGCGACCGATCCCTTGCGGCGGCCGGTTGTCTGAATCAGTGGCTTCAACCTGTTTTCCTATCGCTTCCTATCGTCCCTGTCGTGTCGGTGGTGCAGCGCGTGCGACCGGCTTTTGCGCCGTGTGCGGGTGTGTGGGGCCCGCGTACACGCGCAGCTTCCGCAGCATCTTCCGCCCGAGTGGGCCCTTGGGCAGCATGCCCTTCACCGCCCGACGCACGACCTTCTCGGGATGGCGCTCGAGCACCCGGCCGAGGCTCTCGGACTTGATGCCGCCGGGGTATCCCGAGTGTCGCCAGTAGACCTTGTCGTCGGCCTTGCGGGGTCCGACGGCGAGCTTCGCCGCGTTCACGACGACCACGTGATCACCGACGTCGACGTGCGGCGCCCACGTCGGCTTGTGCTTGCCGCGCAGCAGCGTGGCGGCATCGGTCGCAAGGCGGCCGAGCACGGCGCCCTCGGCGTCGATCACGTGCCAGGCGCGTTCGATCTCAGTGGGCTTGGGGCTGAATGTCCGCACAGAAAGAAGAAGAGTACTCCTGCGTGCGGACACCCAGACAATCGCCGGGCCGGAGGCGTTGCCGGCGTGACCGCTCCCATCTCGGCGGTGGAGCTCCCGCCCGACCGGGAGGCCGACGCCGAGCGAACTGGATCTCCCGGGCCTCGAGAGATCCGTCGGCCTCTTCGGGGCTAGACGCGCTGGTACGTGCCGGTGAGCTTTCCCTCGGCAACGATCCTTCCCTTGATTGCGGCGCGAAGCTCGTCGGCGGTCGCGCCGGGCGCGAGCTCGATCTTCTTCGAGACGGCGTACACCGTGAAGATGTAGTGGTGTGGCGCGGAGCCGCGCGGCGGACACGGTCAGTTCCACGCTTGGTTGCCGAGCGTGTTCTTGCCCTGTGCGACCCCGGCCGGAATGTTCTGCTCGGGGAGCCCGCTCTTCGGCAGGTGCCAGGCGACCCAATGCACGATCGTCCCGATCGGCGCATCGGGATCGGTCACGATCATCGCCCGATCCTTCGTCGACTTCGGAAGCTTGGCGAGGCGCAGCGGTGGCGACGCGTTCGCTCCGTCGCACGTAAAGCCATCGGGGATGGGCTGGTTGTCGGCAAACGCCGGGCTCGTGACTTTGAGCTTCTTGGGCTTCGCGGTCGAAGGACTGGCAAACGATGCATCCGTGAGCACGGCAAGGAAAACGGTCGTGACGAATGCAGTTGCAGCAACCCGCCGGATCTGCACGTCGCCGACGTTAGTGCTTTGGCACAATCGTCCGTATGCGAGTCGCTGCGGTACTGCTCGACTACTACGGCACGCTGGCCGAGGCCACGCACTGGGTCTCGGCCGACGATGTCCTCGCCGAGCACGGCTACGAGCTTCCAGCCGAGACCCGAGACCGGTGGTTCAACGACGGGATCGACGGCATGGAGCACTTCGAGCATTCCCGCAGCCGGGACCACTACGTGGCCTGGCAGCGCGAGCGCATCCTCGGGATGCTGTCCGAGACCGACGTCCACCCGGGCGAATACGAGGTCATCCTGCGGAAGCTCCGCGACGGCGCCCAGTCACGGGTACTCGAGGCATACGCCGAGGTCCCGGCCGTGCTTGCAGAGCTCAGGAGACGCGGGGTGCGGCTCGGCATCTGCTCGAACTGGGACTGGGACCTCGCCGAAGCGGTCGACGAGGTCGGGCTGACGGAGCTCGTCGACGTGCAGGTCTCGTCGGCGTGGGCAGGCGTGCGCAAGCCCCACCCGCGCATCTTCGAGCACACACTGACCAAGCTCGGCGTCGAACCGAGCGAAGCCGTGTTCGTGGGCGACACGTGGGGACCCGACGTGGCCGGGCCACGATCGATGGGCATGACACCGGTGTACCTGCGGCGCGACGGTCACTGGCCCGACTCCACCGCGCCGCACGACATCGACTCGGAGAACGTACCGATCGTCACCGATCTGCGAGGAATGCTCGACCACGTCTGATCAAGGGGGATGCCAATGCAGAGCCAAGCGCTCACGCCGACCACCGAGCTGTCCGAGATCCCGAACCTCGTCGCGAGCCTGCGAAGAACCTACGAGAACGGGCGGACCCGCCCGATCGAATGGCGACGCGAGCAGCTCCAGCACCTGAAGGCACTGCTCGAAGAGCGCGAGGCCGACCTGCTCGACGCGCTCGCGGCCGACCTCGGTAAGCCGCGGCTCGAGGGCTGGGCCACCGACATCGGCATCGTGATCAACGAGATCGAGCACGCCCTGCGCCATCTCGCCGGCTGGATGAAACCCGAGCGGGTTTGGACGCCGATCGCGCAGCGGCCCGCGCGCGCGGCGATTCACCGCGAGCCAAAGGGCGTGGTGCTCGTGATCGCGCCCTGGAACTATCCCGTGCACCTCTTGCTCCTGCCCATGGTGGGAGCGCTCGCCGCCGGCAACTGCGTCGTCGGCAAGCCGTCCGAGGTGACGGCACACACCTCGGCCACGCTGGCGCGCCTCGAACCCGAGTATCTCGATCGGGAGTCCATTGCGATCGTCGAGGGCGGCGTGCCCGAGACGCAGGCACTCCTTGCCGAACGCTTCGACCACATCTTCTACACGGGCAATGGTCGCGTCGGTCGTGTCGTGATGGAGGCGGCGGCGAAGCACCTCACTCCGGTGACGCTCGAGCTCGGTGGCAAGTCTCCGGCCATTGTCGACCGCGACGCAAACCTCGATGTCGCGGCGCGACGCATCGCGTTCGGGAAGTTCCTGAACGCGGGGCAGACGTGCATCGCCCCGGACTATGTGCTCGTGACGCGGGAACAGGAGCAGCCCCTCATCGAGCGAATCGGGCAGGTGATCTGTGAGTTCTACAGCCCCGATCCCGCCCAGAGCCCCGATTACGCCCGCATCGTGAACGATGCTCACTTTCAGCGCCTCGAAAAGCTCCTGGGCAGTGGCGCACCGGCCGTCGGCGGAGACAGCCGCGCCTCCGAGCGCTACATCGCTCCCACGGTGCTCCGAGACGTCGGTGCCGACTCGCCCGTGATGAGCGACGAGATCTTCGGGCCCATCCTTCCCGTCCTGTCCGTTGCCGACATCGACGAAGCAATCCGGTTCGTGAACGATCGCGATTGCCCTCTCGCGCTGTACCTGTTCTCCGAATCGCACGCGGTACAGCAGCGGATACTGGCCGAGACGACCTCGGACGGCGCCTGCGTGAACACCAATGTGATGCACGTCGCCGTCCCCGAGCTGCCCTTCGGCGGTGTCGGACCGAGCGGCATGGGCGCGTACCACGGCAAGGCGAGCTTCGACGTCTTCAGCCACAGGAAGAGCGTGCTGACCAGGCCGGCGCGACCCGACCCGAAGATCGCCTACCCGCCGTATACGAGGTTGAAGGAGCGGATCATCCGGCGGTTCTTCTAGAGTCGATCCACGATCACCAGCACCATCGGGGGGCGCGATGACCACCACGGCACCACTGCAGTACGTCGACTCGGATGGTCACGTTCTCGAGCACCCGGACGGGATGCTGGAGTACGCGCCCACCGAGTTCGCCGACAGGATCTGGCACATCGAGACCGACGCCGACGGCACGGAGTGGTGCATCTACGACCGGCAACGCATGCTCGCGAGCGGGCTCTCGCTCGCGGGAACGGCGGGCATGACACTCGAAGAGCGAGAGCGCGCGCAACGCGGCGAGCTTCGCTACACCGAAGTTCGGCCCGCGGCGTACAACGCACGAGCGCGGCTCGCCGACATGGACACCGACGGGATCGCGAGCGCGATCGTCTACCCGACGATGCTGCTCGGGATCGCAGGTGTGCGGGATGCCGAGTTCGCGGCGGCACAGTGCCGGGCCTACAACGACTGGCTCTCCGACCACGTGGCGGACGGACAGGGCCGCCTCTACGGCGTGGCGATCGTCCCGCAGCAGGACATCGAGCGCGCGGCCGCCGAGATCCGCCGCGTGGGCACGAAACCCGGGATCGTCGGGGTGATGCTGCGCCCCAACCCGAGCGAAGACTGGAAGCCGCTCCACGACGAGGTGTATGAGCCGCTGTGGCGGGCGGCGTCGGACGCCGGTCTCGCCGTCGGCTTCCACCCGTTCCTGACCGCCGACCTCCCCGGCGCCTGCCTCGGGTTACGGATCAACCGTCTCGGTCACGCCACGATGCCGACCGGCCCCGACGACACGATCAACATCGACAACATCTACTTCACGCAGGCGATCTCGAACCCCTTCGACATGATGAACACGGCCGCGTTTCTCCTGGCCGGCGGGGTGTGCGAGCGGTTCCGGGACCTGCGCATCGTGTTCCTCGAGGCCAACGGCGGATGGATCGTGCCCTGGCTCGAGCGGCTCGATCACCACCACGAGATCTTCTCCTGGGACGTCCCGTGGCTCCGCCACAAGCCGTCGGAGTACTTCCGCAATCAGTGCTGGATCAGCTTCGACCCCGACGAGTCGGCGCTCGCGTTCACAGCAAACTCGCCGCTGGTCGGCGCCGATCGGATCGTCTGGGCCAGTGACTATCCGCACCCCGACGCCAAGTTCCCGGGCGTCACCGACGAGTTACGCGAGGCGATGTCAGGGCTGACGGTCGAGCAGCAAGTGCAGATCGCCGGCGAGAGCTGCCGCGCCCTCTACGGAATTTGAGCGCGCCTCACCATCGTGGCTGATGCCGCGCCTGAGAAAAAAGTTTCAGCGTGTGGGTGGTCAGACGAGCCGGACGTTCTGAGCTTCCTCGCCCTTCTTGCCCGGGCCGACGTCGAACTCGACGCGCTGACCCTCTTCAAGGGTGCGGTAGCCAGGCATCTGAATCGCTGAGTAGTGGACGAACACGTCAGGGCCGCTCTCACGCGAGATGAACCCGTAGCCCTTCTCGGCGTTGAACCACTTCACGATGCCTGTCGCCAACGGAACTGCTCCTTACTCACTTGCCAATAGCATCTCCTGCCCGCTTCTTGAGCACTTCTGTGCCCACTTCTTGAGCACCCTGCAGCGAGCCGGTTTCCACGGCGCGACCGCGCCCGCACCGTATCAGCGGCTCCGAGCAACATCGACCCGATGTCACACGTTTCATTCATAGTGGCGGAGCTCGACCACGTTGCCGTCCGGGTCGCGCACATAGAGCCCGACACCCTCGCCCCGAGCACCGAAGAGGCGGGCCGGTCCGCCGACGACATCGAACGCACCCGAGCCCGCGAGCGCCTCGAGGTCCGTCGGTTCGACCACGAAGCAGACGTGATCAACATTTTGTCCGGTTCGTTCGGTCTGGAGAAGATCGATGATCGTGCTCGCGTCGAGTCGCACGGACGGGAACAGCACCTCGCCGCGCCGCCACTCGTCGACGCGGACCCCTTCGAGCCCCAGCTCGTAGCAGTACCACGCGAGGCTGCGCTCGACGTCGGCGACGTTGAGCACGACGTGATCGAGACCAACTGCTTTCACCATCTCCGGAACCTAACCCCTCGGAAGTCCGAGAAGACGCTCGCCGATGATCGTGCGCTGGATCTCGGACGTGCCGCCCGCGATCGACGCCGCCCTGCTCCACAGCCATTGCCGCTGCCATTTCCCACCCCCCGGATTGTCGCCGGCGCCGAACCACAGTGGCGCTGCTTCGCCGACCACACCGAGGGCTCCATCGGACAGGTGCTGGGTCATGTCCGTCCAGGCGAGCTTGACCCAGCTCGACTCCGGACCGGGCTCGACGCCTTGGCCCAACCGAGACAGCGTTCGCCAGTTGTGCAGGCGCAGCACGCGCAGCTCGACGAATGCCTGGGCGAGCGCGTCAGAGAGGTCGGGATCGTCGAGCTCACCTCGCGCTGCGGCGAGGGAGTAGAGCTCGTCGAGGAACACCTCGTGCACGACCTGCTCCTTGAACGGGAACGACGTGCCTCGCTCGTGCGCCAATGTCGTGTTGGCGACGGTCCAACCGCGGTCGAGCTCGCCGACGAGGTGGTCACGCGGCACGAACACCTCGTCGAGGAACACGTCGTTGAACTCGGCCTCACCGGTGATCTGGACCAACGGTCGGATGTCGATGCCGGTTGTCGCCATGTCCACGACGAGGTACGAGATCCCCTGATGCTTGGGCGCGTCCGGGTTCGTGCGGGCGAGGCAAATCCCCCATCGGGCGTGACGCGCGTAGCTCGTCCACACTTTCTGACCGGTGAGCACCCAGCCGTCGTCGACGGGAACGGCCCGCGTGGAAAGGGCGGCGAGATCGCTTCCCGCGCCCGGCTCGCTGAACAGCTGGCACCAGATGTCCTCGGCGGTGAGGATCTTGCGCAACCATCTCCGCTTCTGATGGTCGGTCCCATGCTCGAGCAAGGTGGGACCGGCAAGATTGATGCCGACGCGATTGACCGGTTGCGGGGCGCGCGAGCGCGCATACTCCATGTTGAAGATGGCGACTTGCACCGGAGACGCCGCACGTCCGCCGTACTCGCGTGGCCAGTGGATACCGACCCAGCGGTCGTCCGCGAGCTTCCTTTGCCACTGCCGTCCCCATTC
>DASPXI010000042.1:0-3556 GCA_035637335.1 Acidimicrobiia bacterium | reverse complement strand
CGTGGTCCGGTCGATGGACGACGAGACTGGGTGTGGGAATGACTGAGAATCCGGACGCCGTCGTGATCGGCAGCGGGCCGAACGGGCTCGTGGCCGCCAACATGCTCGCCGACGAGGGCTGGGACGTGCTCGTGCTCGAGGCCCAGCCCGAGCCCGGCGGTGCCGTGCGCAGCGGCGAGCTCACCAAGCCGGGATTCGTCCACGACCGGTTCAGCGCTTTCTATCCGCTCGCGGCCGCCTCGCCCGTCGTCCGAGGGCTTCACCTCGAGGACTTCGGGTTGCGGTGGCGGCGCGCACCGCTGGCGCTCGCCCATCCCACCCCCGACGGCGCGTGCGCGGTGCTGTCGACCGATCTCGACGAGACCGCGGCGTCGCTCGACAACTACGCCCCCGGTGACGGCGCGGCCTGGCGCGAGCTGTACGCGCAGTGGCAACGCGCCGGACGTCATTTGATCGACGCGCTGTTGACCCCGTTCCCGCCCGTGCGCGCCGGTGGTCGGCTGGCCGCAGCCCTCGGGCCTCGCGAGTGGGCGCGTTTTGCGCGGTTCGTGTTGCTGCCCGTCCGGGCCATGGCCGATGATTCGTTCCGAGGCACGGGCGGTGCATTGCTGCTCGCGGGAAACACCCTCCACACCGACCTCGGCCCGGAACAGACCCTCGGCGGCATGTTCGGCTGGGTGCTCGCGTCGCTCGGTCAAGAGCACGGCTTCCCGGTCCCCGAAGGCGGCTCCGGCAGGCTCACCGACGCGCTCGTGCGTCGCCTCGAGGCGCGCGGCGGCCGCGTGGTGTGCTCGACGCCCGTCACCGCGATCGAGGTGCGGGGACGTCGAGCCGTCGCCGTCCGCACAGCGCACGGCGACGAGATCGGCGTGCGGCGCGCCGTGCTCGCCGATGTCGGCGCGCCCGCGCTCTATGGCTCGCTGGTGCGCCCCGAGCACTTGCCGCCGCGCATCCTCGACGGCATGCGCCGGTTCCGGTACGACCACGCGACCGTGAAGATCGACTGGGCGCTCGACGCCAAGGTTCCGTGGTCGGCCGAGCCCGCCGGCCGTGCCGGGACGGTGCACCTCGGCGATTCGCTCGACCATCTCACGGAGTACTCGGCCCAGCTCGTCACGGGACACGTTCCGGCGCGGCCCTTCGTGCTGATCGGGCAGCTCACGACGTCGGATCAGACGCGGTCACCGGCCGGGACCGAGGTCGTCTGGGGCTACACGCATGTCCCCCATCGGGTTCGGGGTGACGCCGGCGGCGACATCTCGGGCAAGTGGGACGCTCGCGAGACCGAGGCGTTCGCAGCCCGCGTCGAGCACGAGCTGGAGATGCGCGCGCCGGGCTTCACCGAGCGGATCATCGGCCGGCACGTGCTCACGCCGCCGATGCTCGAAGCCGAGGATGCCAATCTCGTGAATGGCGCGGTGAACGGCGGGACGGCTCAGCTGCACCAGCAGCTGATCTTCCGGCCCACCGTCGGACTCGGGCGAGCCGAGACACCGATCCGCGGGCTGTTCCTCGCGTCGGCGTCCGCCCACCCCGGCGGAGGCGTGCACGGCGCCTGCGGCGCCAACGCCGCCCGCGCCGCGCTCTTCGCCGAGCGCCGTCGCAAGGTTTTGGCGTCGCTGAGTACCGCTATCCGGAACTGAGCGACGCCAAAACGAAGGTCACCAGGGCATCGCCACGCCGCCGTTGGGCCGGAGGATCTGGCCGGTGACGAACGACGCGGCGTCGGACACGAGGTACAGGATCGACCACGCGATGTCCTCGGGCGTGCCGATGCGGCCCAACGGCGACATGGCCCCAAAGCGCTGCTTGTACTGCTCGAGCCTCTCCTCGTTCACGTTGCCATCGGGATCGACGAAATGCTGGCGCGAGAAGTTCGTGAGGATCACACCGGGAGCGAGGGCGTTGACACGAATGCCGTGCTGGCCCGCCTCCATCGCCAGCGTCTTGGTGAGCATCGCCACCGCCGCCTTCGTCATCGCGTAACACGCCAGCGTCGGCGCGGGCGTATCGATGGCGCCCGAGGAGATGTTCACGATGCTGCCCGAGCCCTGGGGCGTCATGACCCGAAGCGCGGCCTGGCAGCCGTAGAAGACGCTCTTCAGGTTGATGGCGAGGATGCGCTCGAATTCCTCGTCGCTCACCTCGGCGACCATCTGGTTGTGGGGAACGCCGGCGATGTTGCCCATGATGTCGACACGCCCGTACTCGCCCGCGGCCCGATCGACCAGCGCGTCGACGTCGCCGCGCTTCGTGACGTCGGTGCGGAGCGGCAGCGCCGTTCCCCCGCGCGACCCGATGTCGTCGGCGGTCGCCTGCGCGCCTTTCTCGTCGATGTCACCGAGCACGACCGTCGCCCCCGCGCCCGCTAGGACGTGGGCGGTCGCGCGACCGATGCCGCTGGCGGCGCCGGTGAGGACGGCGACCCGACCTGTCAGGTCGAACGCCTCGTCGACGCCGGTCGTGGCGGACACGTGAGCCATGCCGTCTCCTCACCTTGTGGTGCAACGTCTCGTCGCCAGTATCTGACGCCGCGTCAGTCGTGAGATTACGCACGCGATGTGGGAACGCGCAGCCCGGGTGTCAAGCTTTTCGGTGATGACCGAGCTCACGGTGGTCAGCCTCAACCTGCATGGCGGCCAGCGCACCCGCCGGATCTCGACGCCGCGCCTTCGCCAGCACGCGCTGAGGGCGAATGCGTCTTCGAATGGCGCATTTGATGTCAGCGGCGTCCTGCGGTCGCTCGATGCCGACGTGCTCGTGCTGCAAGAGGTGTGGTGGCCCGATACTGGCCCTGACCCGATCGCCGCGGTTGCCGCCGACCGCGATGCGACTGTTCACACGGTGACATTCGGGCGCGGGCACGCGGATCCCTGGCCGCATTATCTCTCAATGCGACCTGCGAACGGGCGGCTCGGGATCGCCGTGGTAAGCCGGCTACCGGCCCGCTTCGTGGCGAACCTGTCGCTTGGACAAGTACCGACCGACCCGGCCCCGCGGCGCCGTGCTCAACACCTGGCGCTCGACGTCGACGGCCACGACCTCGATCTCGTCGCCGTGCACCTCAGCTCCCGGCTGCCCTACGCGCCGCCGATGCAGCTGCGCACGCTCCGGCGTCAGCTACCGCCTCCGGAGCGAAGGACGGTGCTCGTCGGCGACTTCAACCTCTGGGGCCCGGCCGTCACCGCCATGCTCCCGGGCTGGCGGCGCGCCGTGCGCGGTCGCACATGGCCCGCGCACCGACCGCACAGTCAGATCGACCACGTGCTCGTGCGCGACGACGTCGAGGTGGTCGACGCGGCGGTGCTCGACGAGGTGGGCTCCGACCATCGGCCGGTGCGGGTGACCCTGCGTCTGCCCTAGACGGCCGGGAGCCCCCAAAACACGCGCATGCGGTTGTACATGTCCAGCACGTTGGCGCCGTAATTCGGCGACGTGGCCCAGTTGCCGTTCCCCATGTGGTCCCACGTCGGCGCTTTGCCCTTGGGGTTGACGTCGTCGAAGCGCGGGTCGACGCAAGGAGTGTGCAACGGCGGCTGCGCGCAACTCGTCGCGG
>DASPXI010000041.1:0-13669 GCA_035637335.1 Acidimicrobiia bacterium | reverse complement strand
GCGCCCTTGACGAGGTTGTCGAGCGCACACAGCGCCAGCACCGAGCCGGTGCGTTCGTCGAAGCGAGCAGTCACGTGGGCGGCGTTCGATCCCAGCGTGGCCTTGGTCGGCGACGGGTCGTCCAGCACGGCGACGAACGGCTCACCGGCATAGAACGCGTTGAAGCGCTCCAGCAGCGCCACCGTCGACAGCCCGTCCACCATCGGACGGGCGTGGCACGTCGCGAGCAGTCCACGCGTCATCGGGACGAGGTGCGGCGTGAACAGCAGCTGCACGTCCGCGCCTGTGACTTCGCCGAGCGCCCATTCCATCTCGCCGGTGTGCCGGTGCGTGAGCAGTCCGTAGGCGCCGACGCTCTCGTTGGCCTCCGAGTAGAGGCTCGCCGACGACAGGCCGCGCCCCCGCCCCGACACTCCCGACATCGCGTCGACGACGATCCCGGCCGGCTCGACGAGTCCGTCGGCGAGCAACGGAGCGAGCGCGAGCGCCGCCGCGGTCGGGTAGCAGCCGGGCGCGGCGATATGCGGTCCGCGAGCCACGGCATCGCGGAAGAGCTCGGGCAACCCGAAGGCGAACCCGTCGAGGAGCTCGGGCGCGGCATGTGGTTGGCCGTACCAGCGCTCGTACGTTGCCGACGGGAGCCGGAAGTCGGCGCCCAGATCGACGATGTGCGCGACACGCTTCTCGAGCTCGGGAACGACGCGCTGCGATTCGCCGTGCGGGAGTGCGAGGAACACGACGTCGAGGCCGGCGAGATCGCCGGGCTCGAACGGCGCGTATTCGACCCGGGGATACGCGCTGTCCAGCGACGGGTACAGGCTTCCGACCGCGGCGCCCGCGTTCGCGTCGGCCGTCACATGGACGACCTCGATCTCCGGATGCCCGGCCAGGAGCCGCAGGAGCTCGGCCCCTGTGTAGCCTGATCCCCCGACCACGCCGGCCCGATACGCCATGATGCATACTATACACGCCAGTGCATAGGCCCCGTGCGACGGCAGCCACCCCTTTCGGCGGTGCCGATGTGGGGACGCAGCTCGGCCCCATGCGGGTCACGGTCTCCCCTGCTGCCAACGAGCGCTACTGGGCCTCGGCGGGCGTCGACCACCCGGCTCTCCGCCAGGGCGCCCTGTACCCACCTATCGCCGCCAATCTGACGATCCTGCTCTTCCAGACCGTCGCCACACAGCCCCTGCTCCACACGGCCCAGAGACTTCTGTGCCACGGCCGGGGTGAGGCGGGCACGGAGCTCGAGGTGACCGGCACCGTCGTGGAGCGCTACGAGAAGCGGGGCGGGAGTACGCGGTCGTGCAGGCGACCGTGGCGCGGCCCGACGGCGCCCCGCTTTGGACGTCGACGGCGACGTTCTGCGAGCAATGAGCAGTCACCGACGCCGGCTGCAGCTGACAGAGGAGCTGCTGCGGGCGTATTCACGGCGCGGCAACTTCCACTCCGATACCGACGAGGCAAGCCGGCTCGGCCTGCCGGGGCTGGTGGCGCAGGGCATGCAGGTCGCGGGGCCGGCATACGCGGTGCTGCTCGACGAATGGGGCGAGGACTTCCTCACCCACGGCGAGATCAGCTGAAGTTCGTCGGCATGGTCACGGCCGGCGAGACGGTGGAAGCCGAGGTGGCGTTCGACGGCGACCACGCCGAGCTCGAGATCGGCAACCGTGAACGCGGCCGGGTCGCGGCTGTGGGGCGCGCGTCGAGACGAACCGCTTCGGCGTAACTCGCTACGGCTCGTCCGGGAGTCGGTGGACGTCGCTTTCGTCGGGCGGGACGGGGCGATCGGCGAGCACGGCGACGACTTGCTCGCGGGCGCGATCGTACGTCAAGCCCAACGCGTGCAACACAGTGGAGGCGGAGCTCTGGTCGTTGCGGAGCAGTCCGAGCAGCAGATGCTCCGTGCCGATGTAGTTGTGGCCGAGCTGGAGCGACTCGCGTAGCGCGTCTTCGAGGGCCTGCTTGGCGCGCGGCGTGAACTGTGGTGCGCCGACCGGTGGAGAGGCTCCACGCGTGGCTTCGCGCTCGACGGCATGACGTACCGAGGCGAGCCGGATGTCGAGCGATTCCAGCGTGCGCGCCGCGACGCCCTGGCCCTCGTGGACGATCCCGAGCAGCAGGTGCTCGGTGCCGATCGAGCCGTGGTTCAGTAGGCGCGCTTCCTCCTGGGCCAGCACGACCACCCGGCGGGCGCGATCCGTGAACCTCTCGAACACACTGAGCCTCTCTCTTGTCGCCGTCGCAAGCTCCGGCTTTGCGGCGACGGTCGGCAAAGCCGCCGTCACCGCAAGGCTACGACCCGATGTACGCGTCCTGGAGTCGTTCTCGCAGCACGTCCGGGACGGGAGCCGAGTCGTGGGTCCCCGGTTTCACGCTCACGTACGTCACGACCCCCACGCAGACGGGCCGCTCGCCGACCGCCGCTGTGTACCGCACGTCGAACGACGCGTTGCCGAGCCGGGCGGTCTCGACGGCGATGTCGACGGGCTCGTCGAACCCTGCCGAGCCGTGCCACTCGAGCACTGCCTTCACCAGCATCAGGTCGAAGTCGCGGAAGAACGCCTCGGCCGGGTTGAAGCCCAAGGCGTCGAACCAGCGCGTGCAGGCCTCGTCGAAGTACGTGAGCCAGTGCGCGTTGAACACGACGCCTTGTGCGTCGACCTCGGCGTACCGGGGACGGACCCGGTGGACGAAGGGCACGTCTCAGCCTCGCAGCTCGCCGCCGTGCTCCCGCGCGACTGCGTCGACGCAGCGCTGGCGAATCTCCCCTACCTCGTCGTCTGTCAGCGTCCGGTCTCGGGCGCGGAGGCGCAGGGTGAAGGCAAGGCTCTTGCGCCCGGGGCCGAGGGCCTCCGATCGGAACACGTCGAAGAGGCGGACGTCCTCGAGGAGGCCGCCCGACGCGTCCCGAAGCGTCGCGGCGACCGCTCCGGCGGGGACGTCCTCGTCGACGACGAACGCGAGGTCGATACTGGATGGCGGATACGGGGGCGGCGCCCGGAACGTGCGGTCACGACGGCGAGCACCGAGGAGCCCGTCGAGGTCGACCTCGAGACCCACGACGGGCGGCGCCAGGTCGAGCGCGGCGAGCGCCGCCGGCGGGACGTCGCCCAGCACGCCGACATCCCTGCCGTCGACGACGACGGCTGCGGCCCGCGCCGGGTCGAACCCGGGGCGTGTCGCCGGCTGCGTCTTCGCGTCGGCGATCTCCAACGCGGCGAAGACTTCGTTGACGATGTCGACGGCGTCGTAGGCATCGATGGGACGGTCGGGCTCGACGGGACGTCGCCGGACATCGCCGGTGAGCACTGCAGCCAGGTGCAACCGCTCCTCGGGAAGGACGGCCTCCTTGGACGTCGGCGCAAGGAACACTCGGCCCATCTCGAACAGCGCCACGTCGGTCACTCCGTGAGCGCGGTTGTACGCGACCGCCCGCAGCAAGCCGGGAAGGATCCTCGTGCGCAGCACCGATTCCTCGGCGCGCAGGGGATTCGCCGCCTCGACCACCCGGTCCACCGGCGCGCCGGTGCGTTCGAGTTCGGTCGCGGCAACGAGGGGGATCGTCACTGCTTCCGCCAATCCCGCGCCGACGAGCGCGTCTGCCACCAGACGACGTTCACGCTGCGACTTCGTGAGCCCGCCGACTTGCTCTTCTGGCCTCGCCACGGTCCGACCGATGGAAGCGAAGCCGATGCGCCGAGCGACCTCTTCGACGACGTCGATCTCGCGCTCGAGGTCGGGACGGAAGGTTGGCGCGACTGCAATGATGTCGTCGCCCGCGCCCGAGACCTCGATGCCCAACGGACCGAGCGCGTCGAGGATCTCGCGATCGGTGAGGCTCGTCCCGAGCACCCGGTTCACCTTGCTCGTGCGGACCCGGATCCGTGCCGGTTCGATCGGACGCGGGTACTCATCGACGACGGCGGGCGCGACCCGCGCCCCCCCCACTTCGGCGAACAGCTCCATGGCCCGCTCGGCGTGCTCGGCCACGCCGTTGGGGTCGATGCCGCGCTCGAAGCGGGCGCTCGACTCCGAGCGCAGCCTGAGCCGCTTCGAGGTGCGCGCGATGCCCATCCGCGCGAAGTACGCCGCCTCGAGGAGGATCGTCTTGGTGTCGTCGGAGACCTCTGATGTTCCCCCGCCCATGATCCCGGCAATCGCCTGCGGCCCGCCGTTGGCGTCGCAGATCAGCAAATCCTCCGTCTCGAGCTCACGCTCGAAGCCGTCGAGCGTCGTGATCCGCTCGCCCCGCTTGGCGAGGCGCACGAGGATCCCGCGCCCGCCGAGCCGGTCCAGGTCGAAGGCGTGTAGAGGCTGATTGCGCTCGAGCAGCACATAGTTCGTGACGTCGACGACGTTGCTGATCGGTCGCATGCCCGCCTTCACCAGCAGTTGCGCGAGCCACGCCGGTGACGGGCCCATCCTCACGTCCGCGACCCGGGCGACGTAGCGGGGGCAGCGGTCGGGCGCCTCGACGCCGACCGTGATGTCGGACTTCACGGCGGGATCAGTCGGCGCGTGGGCCTCGGGCACGTGCAAGGGCAAGCCGAAGTGCGCCGCGAGCTCGCGCGCGACCCCGACGATGCACATGGCGTCGGGCCGGTTCGGCGTGATCGACAGATCGAAGATCACGTCGTCGAGGGCCAGCAGGCGACGCACGTCGGCGCCCGCTTCGGTGGTGCGGTCCAGGTGCACGATGCCCTCGTGGTCGTCACCGAGGCCGAGCTCGTCGGGGGCGAGGAGCATGCCGTCGGATTCCACACCCCGGATGGTCCTGCGCTCGAGGACACCGAGCTCCGGGAGGCGGGCACCCGCAGGCGCGTACGGCACGATGTCGCCGGCGGCGACGTTGCGCGCACCGCAGACGACCCGGGTCGAGCCGCTCCCGTAGTCGACGTCGACGACCGTGAGTTTGTCGGCGTTGGGATGGGGCTCGACGCCGAGCACTCGTGCCGCCACAACCCCCGCGACGTCGCGCCCGGGCTCCTCGACCGCCTCGACCTCGAGCCCGAGCTGGTTCAGGGCGGCGACGATCTCGTCGACGGGCGCCTCGACCGGAGTGAAGTCACGGATCCAGGAAAGCGGCGCGCGCATCAGTGCATCAGTATTGGGCGAGGAAGCGGACGTCGTTGTCGAAGAACCTGCGGATCTCGTCGATGCCGTAGCGGATCATCGCGATGCGCTCGAGCCCGAATCCGAAGGCGAATCCCTGCCACTCCTCCGGGTCGTATCCGACTGCTTCGAAGACGTTGGGATCGACCATCCCGCACCCGCCGAGCTCGATCCATCCGGTGTCGGAGCACACGCGGCAGCCTTCGCCGTGACAGAAGACGCAGCTCACGGCGAGCTCGGCCGACGGCTCGGTGTACGGGAAGTAATCGGAGCGGAAGCGCGTGCGGACCGACTCGTCGTCGAACAGCCGCTTCACGAATACCTCGATCGTGCCGAACAGGTCGGCGAGCGTGATGTCGTGGTCGACCGCCAGGCACTCGATCTGGTGGAAGACGGGCGAATGGCGGGCGTCGAGGGTCTCGTTGCGGTACGTCCGACCGGGCGCGACGACGTAGATCGGAGGCTCGTTCGTCTCCATGGTGCGGATCTGCACCGGCGAGGTGTGCGTGCGCAGCATCACCTGCTCTTCGGCGCCGAGCCGCACGTACAGCGTGTCCTGCATCGAGCGGGCCGGATGGGCGGGCGGGATGTTGAGCGCCTCGAAGTTGTGCCAGTCGTCTTCGACCTCGGGGCCCTCCGCGACGCGATAGCCGAGCCCGGCGAAGATGTCCTCCAGCTCGCGCTGAACCTGGGTGACGAGATGGAGGTGGCCACGGGTGCGACCGTGGCTCCCCGTGCTCAGATCGAGTCGCTCCCCGGCGGGCAGACCTTCGTGTGCGCTCGCCGCGATCGCGGCGAGCCGGCGCTCGATCGTCTCGGCGATCGCCGCCTTGTAGTCGGACACCGCCTTGCCCGCGGCGCGCCGATCATCGATCGGCAGCGTCTTGATGGCCTCGGTCACGACCGCGACGGGTGACCGGCGGCCCACGTACCCGCGCTCCAGGTCGGCGAGGTCGTCGGGGCCGGTTGCGGTCTCTGCGGCGTGGCCCGCCTCCTCCCTCGCCTCGTCGAGGAGCCGCTGCGCTTCCTCGAGGTTCACGTCGCCGTCCGCCGCTGACGGACGGCCTCGAAGGCCAGTACCGCGCCCGCCATCCCGACGTTCAGTGACTCGGCGGGCGGCTCGATCGGGATAGTGACCCGACCGTCGAGATGCACGTCGAGCTCGGGGGGAATTCCCGCGCTCTCGTTGCCGAGCACGATCGCGACCCCGCCCGTGAGATCAACCCGGTCGAACTCCTCGCCGCCCGACGCAACCGCTGCGAGGCGCCGCCGTCCGTGACGGCCGAGCGCCTCGAGCACCTTCACCGGATCGTCCGCCTCCACTACGGGAACTCCGAACACCGCTCCGGCCGACGATCGCACCACCTTCGGGGCATGCGGGTCCACCGAATTGCCGCAGAACACTACTCCTGCGGCTCCCGCCGCCTCCGCGCTGCGCAACAACGTGCCCGCGTTGCCCGGATCGCGCACCGTCACCGCCACGACAACCAGACGGTCACGATCAAGGTCGTCGAGCTCAGGGGGCGTCATCGACGCAACCGCAAGTACCGGCTGCGGCGTCACCGTGTCACCGATCCGTTCGAGCACCCCTTCCTTGAGCTCGTCGATCGCGACATCGAGTGTCCGTAGCCGCTCGGTCAATGCGCTGAATGCGCGCGCCGCGCCCGGGCCGACGTATGCGCTTTCGAGCGTTGCACCGCGGTCGATTGCGGCTTCGACGCCACGGGGGCCTTCGACGACGAATGCGCGCTCGTCCCTGCGCGCTCGAGGGTCACGAATCAAGTTCCGCAGCCGCCGAACGCGGTGGTGCCGGGGACCGAGCGCCGGCACGGCCGGCTCAGGCTGCTTGGTGCGCCTCGCGAGCGGTCGCCACGAGCGCGCCGAACGCGGCCGGATCGTGGACCGCGAGATCGGCGAGGATCTTGCGGTCGATGTCGATGCCGGCCGTCCGGAGACCGGCTACGAAACGCGAGTACGAGATGTCGTGCTGACGGCAGGCGGCGTTGATGCGCACGATCCAGAGCCGGCGGAACTCACCTTTGCGGGCGCGCCGGTCTCGGTACGCGTATCGACGCGAGCGCATCAGCTGCTCGTTGGCCTTCTTGAAGCCTCGGCTCTTCGCGCCCGAGTACCCCGACGCCGCCTCGAGCACGGTGCGCCGGTGCTTCTTCCCTTGGACGGAACGCTTCACCCTGGCCATTGTCCGCTCTCCTTGCTAGCGCCCCAGGAGACGCTCGACGTGCTTTCGGTCGCCGCCGGTCACCTCGGCGCCTCGAGCCAACCGGCGCGTGCGCCGGCTCGACTTCTTCTCGAGCAGGTGCGAGCGGAACGCCTTCCGGCGCCGAATCTTGCCCGACCCCGTGACCTTGTAGCGCTTGGCCGCCCCCCGGTGCGTCTTCATCTTCGGCATCACTGCGCTCCTTCGCTGCCGTTCCCGCCCGGCGGTGGCGGCGCCGCCGCCGCCCGCGTCCGTGTCGGCCGCTTGAGCGGATTCAGGACCATGGTCATGTTGCGCCCGTCCTGGCGCGGGGCCGACTCGACCGTGGCGATGTCGCTCACCTGGTCGGCGACGCGCTCCAGGATCCGCAGCCCCAGCTCGGGATGGAACACCTCTCGTCCACGAAACATGATCGTGAGCTTCACCTTCGATCCCTCGGCGAGAAAGCGCTCGACGTGCTTCATCTTCGTCACGTAGTCGTGCTCGTCGATCTTGGGCCGGAACTTCATCTCCTTGACGACGACGCTCGTGGCCTTCCGCCGTGACTCCTTGCGCCGCTGCTGCTGCTCGTACTTCCACTTGTTGAAGTCCATGATCCGGCAGACCGGCGGATTGGCGTTCGGTGCCACCTCGACGAGATCGAGATCCTCGTCTCGGGCGATCGCGAGTGCCTCCGGTAGCGGCTTCACCCCGAGCTGCTCCCCCTCGGGTCCGATGAGCAGGACCTCGCGAGCCCGGATACGGTCGTTGATCCTGGCGTCGTCTGTGGCTATGTGATCACCCCTTGGTCTCGCGTCGATGGTGACGTCCGCCTCGGCGCCGAAACGCGAAGATGGCGGACACCGGAAGTCCGCCATCGCTCGACCGCTGGGGCGGCCGTGACAACGAACCCGGGTTCGGCCACCCGGGGACCGGGCAGCGCGGCCGGGTGGGGAAAGCGGCGAAGGCGCCGGTCCCACTTCCCAGTTCGGATGTGAAGAGGTCAGGATATCAGTGTGAGCACGCTCTGGACGCCGGGCGGCGAGCACGAGCCGTCACCGCAGCCAACCGAAGGACAAGCGCCCCGAGGCCAAGAAGGCGGCGGCGCCGACCTCACGGACGAGCAGGCACGGGAGCAGCTCCGTCAGCTGCGGGAGCAGCTGGCGGCGACGCCCGTCGCCGACATCGTCGCCAATCACGCGATCGGACTGTGGGAGCTCGCGGTGTTGCACCTCTCGCCCCAGGAAGGAGACACGCCGGACCTCGAGGAGGCGCAACTCGCCATCGACGCGATGGGTGCGCTCGTCGAGGGGCTCGGCGACAGGCTGGGCCGCCACGAGCAACCGCTTCGCGACGCGCTGAGCCAGCTGCGGCTTGCCTTCGTCGAGATGACCCGGCGCGAAGAAGGCGGAGCCGGCGACGGGAGCGGCGGATAGGGCGCGGATAACTTCCACGCGGTGACGGCGGCCGTTGCCGTCACCGCAAAGCCGGAGCTTGCGACGGCGACCAGGGGAACAGTTGGCATCGCGCATCGAGCACTACGCCATGATCGGCGACACACAGACCGCCGCGCTCGTCGCCGACGACGGTTCGATCGACTGGCTGTGCGCCCCCCGGTTCGACAGCGGAGCATGCTTCGCCGCGCTCCTCGGAGACGAGAACCACGGGCACTGGCAGATCGCGCCGGCCGCGGGAGGACGCGCCACCCGCCGGCGGTATCGCGACCACACGCTCGTCCTCGACACCGAGTTCGACACGCCTGAGGGTTCGGTGCGGATCACGGACTTCATGCCGATCCGCGACCAGACCGTCGACATCATCAGGATCGTCGAAGGCACACGTGGACATGTGCCGATGCGCATGCACCTGACCATCCGCTTCGACTACGGCCACATCATTCCCTGGGTCCACGACATCGGGGGCGCGCTCGCCGCGGTGGCCGGTCCGGACGCACTCGTGCTCCACACGCCGGTCGAAACGCGCGGTGTCGGGCACTCTACGGTTGCCGACTTTACGATCAGCCACGGTCAGCGTCTGGCGTGCAGCCTCGCGTGGTACCCATCGCACAAGGACGTACCGCATCCGCGGAACGCGACCTGGTCCCTGACCCGGACCGAGTCGTGGTGGCACAACTGGTCGAAGAAGTGGACCTACGACGGCGACTGGCCCGAGGCCGTGCAGCGCTCGGTCATCACACTGAAGGCACTCACGTACGCGCCCACGGGCGGCATCGTCGCGGCTCCGACGACATCGCTCCCCGAATGGATCGGCAGCGTGCGCAACTGGGACTACCGCCTCTGCTGGCTTCGGGACGCGACGTTCACACTTCTCGCGCTCGTCCACGCGGGCTACGAGGAGGAGGCAAAGGCGTGGCGGGATTGGCTACTGCGAGCGGCCGCGGGCGAGCCGTCGGACGTGCAGATCATGTACGGCCCTGCGGGCGAGCGCCGCCTCACGGAGTGGGAGGTCCCGTGGCTTCCCGGGTACGAGAACTCCAAGCCGGTCCGGGTCGGGAATGCAGCCTCGGAGCAGTTCCAGCTCGACGTGTACGGCGAGGTGATCGACGCGCTCTATCAGAGCCGCATCGGCGGGGTCGCCGATCGCGATCGCAACGCCTTCAACTTGGTCCTTGCCCTGCTGAGCTTCCTCGAGGACGGCTGGAAAAGGCCCGACGAAGGCATCTGGGAGGTGCGGGGAGCCCCGCAGCACTTCACCCACTCGAAGGTGATGGCGTGGGTCGCGTTCGATCGCGTGCTGAACGCCCTCGAGGAGTTCCATGACCTGGAGAACGTGCCCGACGCGCGTCGGTGGGAGGCGCTGCGCGATGAGATCCACGCCGAGGTGTGTGCCAAGGCGTACGACGCCGACCGCAACACGTTCGTCCAGGCCTATGGATCGTCCAACCTCGACGCCTCGTTGCTCATGATGCCGCTCGTCGGTTTTCTGCCCGCCACCGATGAACGCGTGCAAGGCACGGTCGCGGCCATCCAACGCGAACTGACCACCGACGGCTTCGTCGCCCGGTACTCGAGCGAGACCGCGGTCGACGGCCTTCCTCCTGGTGAAGGAGTATTCCTGCCGTGCACGTTCTGGCTGGCCGACAACCTCGCTCTGATGGGGCGCGTCGACGAGGGACGAGCCCTGTTCGAGCGACTGATCGGGTTGGCCAACGACGTGGGCCTGCTCGCCGAGGAGTACGACCCGGAGGGCAAGCGTCATCTCGGCAACTTCCCGCAAGCGTTCACGCACGTGTCCCTCGTGAACACCGCTGGCAACCTGTCACAGATCGAGGGCACGGGCGGGCCGGCGCACCACCGCGGTCGGTCCTAGCCACATCTCGCGATTGCGCCCGCTTCCCATCGGCCGAGGAGGCCGGCCTCGACGTCGAACTCGACTTCCGTTCCAACCGTGACCCTGCGACTGCCGTCGGCGATCGCCGTGGCATGGAACGCGAACGTCCTACTGTCCTCAGTCGTGATCTCACCGAGCCCACGGCGCTCGTCGAAGCTGTCGACGCGGCCCCGTAGACGCGCGATCAATGCACGATTTTGGCGATCGGCAGTTCGATGATGCCGGTGGCGCCGTGCTCCTTGAGGGAAGGGATCAGAGTGTTGATCTCGGCCTTGGCGACGACGGCTTCGAGCGCGTAGCCGTCGGTCCCGGCGAGCTTCGAGACCGTCGGTGACCGGAGCGCCGGGAGCAGATCGATCACTTCGTCGAGACGCGTTTCATCGACGTTGAGCTTGACGAGCACCCGGCCGCGCGCCTCGAGTGCACCTGTGACCAACGTCTGGAGCTGTTCCATCGCCTTGCGACGCTCGGGATCGGCATGCGCGACGGGATTCGCGATCAGCTCGGTGTGGGAGACCAGAATCGTGTCGAGCACCTCGAGCCCGGCGGCTCGCAGCGCGCGGCCGGTTTCGGTGAGCTCGACGACGGCGTCGGCGATCTCGGGCACTTTCGCCTCGGTGGCGCCGTACGACAGGGAGATGTCGGCGTCGACGCCGTGCTTCTCGCAGTACCGCCGCGTCAGCTCCGGGTACTCGGTGTGGATGCGGGCTCCGGGGGGAAAGTCCGTGACCGCCCGCCAGGGAGAATCGGCTGCGACCGCGAGCACGACGCGGACGGGCCGGGCGGTCGCCTTCGAGTAGTGCAGCTCGGTGAGCGTGACGACGTCGGCGCCGGTCTCCTCGACCCAGTCGCGTCCTGTGACGCCGAGGTCGAAGAGCCCGTCGGCCACGTAGCGGGGAATCTCCTGGGGCCGCAGGATGCGGACGTCGGCCACGCGCGGGTCGTCGATCGACGCCCGGTAGTCGACATCGGAGCCCCGGTTGAGCGCGAGATCGGCGTCCTCGAAGAGCTGGATGGTCGCCTGTTCGAGCGAGCCCTTGGGCAAGACGAGCCGCAGCATTCAGTCCGTCCGCTTCCCGAGCTGGCGCAGCAGGTCCACCATCTCGACCGCTGTCGCCGCCGCCTCGGCGCCTTTGTTGCCCTCCGATCCGCCGGCCCGGGCGAGCGCCTGGTCGAGGTCGTCGGTGGTGAGCACGCCGAACGCGATCGGGACACCGGTGTCGAGAGCGACGCGGCTGATGCCGGCGGCGCACTCGCCGGCGACGTACTCGAAGTGCGGTGTGTCACCGCGGATGACGGCGCCGAGGCAGACGACCGCATCCTGTTCGCCCGACTCGGTCAGCCGCTTGGCGGCCAGCGGGATCTCGAACGCCCCCGGCACCCAGACCACGGGAACCGCGTCCGGTTCGAGCCCGTGAGCTGCGAGTTCCGAGAGCGCGCCGTCAAGCAGCAACTTCGTGACGTCGCCGTTGAAACGTCCGGCGACGATCGCCAACCGCACGCCCGACGCGTCGAACTTGCCTTCGTACTCCTTGTACGTGCCCATATGCGCCATACGAGGCTAACTGCGGCCGAGTCCCTCGTCCTCGATTTCGAGGAGGTGGCCCATCTTCTCCTGTTTGGCGCGCAGGTACGCGATGTTCTCGTCGGTCGGGTGAGAGCGCAACGGGACCCGCTCCACGATCTCGAGGCCGTAACCCTCGAGGCCGCCGTACTTGGCCGGGTTGTTGGTCATGAGGCGCATCGTCGAGATGCCTAGGTCGACGAGGATCTGCGACCCGATGCCGTACTCGCGCGAGTCGATCGGGAAGCCGAGCTCGACGTTGGCCTCGACGGTGTCGCGGCCCTGGTCCTGGAGTGTGTACGCACGCAGCTTGTGACCGAGGCCGATCCCCCGCCCCTCGTGGCCCCGCAGGTAGACGATCACTCCTTCGTTCTCTTCCGCGACCCGTTCGAGCGCGAGGTCGAGCTGCAGGCCGCAGTCGCAGCGAATCGAGCCGAAAACGTCGCCCGTCAGGCACTCCGAGTGGACGCGCACGAGCACATTCGACTTCCCGGCGACCTCCCCACGCACGAACGCCATGTGCTCGGTGCCGTCGAGCAGCGACTCGAACACGTAGGCGGTGAACTCGCCGTACTTGGTGGGGATGCGCGCTTCGGAGATGCGACGCACGAGCTTCTCGCGATGGCGGCGATACCGGATGAGGTCGGCGATCGAGATCATCGCGAGGCCGTGCTCGCCGGCGAAGCGCTCGAGCTCGGGCAGCCGGGCCATGGTCCCGTCGTCGTTCACCACCTCGGCCAGCACGCCGGCGGGCGAGAGACCGGCGAGACGGGCGAGGTCGACGGCCGCTTCCGTGTGGCCGGCGCGCTTGAGCACGCCGCCCTCGCGGTACCGCAACGGGAAGATGTGCCCGGGCCGGGCGAGGTCGCCCGGCCGGGTCTGCGGGTCGATGAGCGCGTGCACGGTGGTCGCGCGGTCGGCGGCGGAGATACCCGTGGTCGTGCCGCATTTGGCGTCGACCGAGACCGTGAACGCGGTGCGGTACGCGGTCGTGTTCTCCGCGACCATCATCGGCAGCTGCAGCTGGTCGAGCCGCGTGCCCTCGAGCGGCATGCAGATCACGCCGCTGGTGTGGCGGACCATGAAGCCCATCGTCTCCGGCGTCGTCTTCTCCGCCGCGATGATCAGGTCGCCTTCGTTCTCGCGATTCGCGTCGTCGACGACGACGACGGCCTCGCCGCGGGCGATCGCGTCGATCGCGTTCTCGATCGTGGTGAACGGCATCGTCAGTTCCCTTCGCGGGAGGCGGGTACGAGCAGGCGCTCGACGTACTTGGCGATCAGGTCGGCTTCGAGGTTCACGGCCGCGCCCCGGTCCTTGTGCCCCAGGGTCGTGACGGCGAGCGTGTGCGGGATGACGGCCACGTCGAAGGCGTCGTCGCCGAGCGCTGCCACCGTCAGGCTGATCCCATCGACCGCGACCGAGCCCTTCTCGACGACGTA
>DASPXI010000040.1:0-5562 GCA_035637335.1 Acidimicrobiia bacterium | reverse complement strand
ACTTTCCGCAAGCGTGTGGTCTTCCGCGTCGGCCCTGCGTAACACCTCGAGGGCGCGCACCGAGGCTCCGAGCCCCGAGAAGTAGGCGACGGCTCGTTCGACGACTCGGTCGGGGTGTTCGAACGCGGCCGCGGTGGGGAGCACGGCGACTTCGCCGCCCCCGGCGCGCGCCAGCAACTCGGCGTCGAAGTCGCGACACCCGTCGTGCCACTCGCCGCCGCCGATCAGTGCGAGCGTCCCCGAGGTGTCCTGCGCGCTCATGGCCTGCGGAGCCTACCGGGCAGTAATGTGCGCGTTCTGCACAACGGTGCGGTTTCCACTCGCGAGGGGGTCAGACCGTGACGGTCAAGCGCGTCGGAATCGTCGGTTCGGGGATCATGGGCTCGGGCATCGCCGAGGTGTCGGCGAAGGCCGGCTTCGAGGTGATCCTGCGTAGCCGTCAGCAGAACACCGCCGACCGGATGCTGGCCGGGCTCGAGAAGTCGCTCGGCAAGCAGGTCGACAAGGGCAAGCTCGACGCGAGCGAGCGCGACAGCGTCCTCGGCCGGGTACGAACGACCACCGAGCTCGGGGAGCTCGCCGACTGCGACCTCGTGATCGAGTCGATCGTCGAGGACCTCCCGCTCAAGAAGCACCTGTTCAACGAGCTGGACCGCGTGTGCAACGACAGTGCGATCCTCGCCACCAACACATCGACGCTGCCGGTCGTCGAGATGGCAATGGAGAGCCGGCCCGACAAGGTCTGCGGCATCCACTTCTTCAACCCGGCACCGATGATGCCGTTGATCGAGATCGTCCGCTGCATCACCACGTCGGACGAGACGGTCGAGACGGCGCGGTCGTTCGCCGAAGCCTGCGGCAAGAACCCCGTCCTCGTGCGGGATCAAGCGGGGTTCATCGTGAACGGGCTGCTGTTCCCCTACCTGAACAACGCCGTGAAGCTCCTCGACGCCGGCGTGGCCACGCGTGACGACATCGACGCCGCCATGAAGGGCGGCTGCAACTTCCCGATGGGCCCGCTGGAGCTGCTCGACCTGGTCGGCCTCGACACGAGCCTGGCCATCATCGAGGCCCTGTACGCCGAGTTTCGCGACCCCAACTACGCGCCGGCGCCGTTGCTGCGCCGGATGGTCAGCGCCGAGCGCCTGGGCCGCAAGACCGGTCAGGGGTTCTACGACTACCACTGAGATCGGGGCGGGCGTGGGCGACTACGTCGACGCCAACGGCGTCCATACCTATTACGAACAGCACGGGTCCGGGGACCCGTTGCTGCTGCTGCACGGTGGGCTCGCCGCCGCCGAGTCGTTCGCCCAACAGACACCTGTCTTCGCCGAGCGGTACCGGGTGGTCATACCGGAGCGGCGCGGGCACGGCCGGACCCCGGATGTCGAGGGGCCCATCACCTACGAGCTCATGGCCGACGACACGATCGCCTTCATGGACGCCCTCGGAACCGGGCCCACGCACCTCGTCGGTTGGAGTGACGGCGGGAACGTAGGCCTGATCGTGGCGATCAAGCGCCCCGACCTCGTACGCAAGCTGGTCACGATCGGTTCGAACTTCAGCGCCGACGGGCTCACGCGCGAGGCCAGAGCGGCGTTCACGCCGGGCACACCGAACTCGATCGTCCCCGGGATGCGCGCCCTGTGGGAGGTGACTGCCGTCGACCCCGGTCGGTTCGACGTGGTGCTCGAGAAGATGCAGCGCTGCTGGTTTCGACTACGAGATCCCGAAGGCCGAGCTCGAGCGCGTCGGTGCGCCCACGCTCGTGATGGTCGGCGACGACGACGTCGCGACCTTCGCGCACACGTTGGAGTTGTGGGACGCCGTCCCCGACGCGCAGCTCGCCGTGATCCCCGGCGCGTCGCATCTCGCGCCGGTCGAGAAGGCCGAGATCGTGAACCGTCTCGTCCTCGACTTCCTCGCCGCCGAAGGGCCGGCCCCGACGATGATGCCGCTGCGGCGCGGGTAAGCGGCCTGCCCGCGGGCAGTGGGACAATAGAGATATGGCGCAACGCGACAAGCCGTGGCTGATGCGCACGTACTCGGGCCATTCGTCGGCCCGGGCCTCGAACGAGCTGTACCGCACCAACCTCTCGCGGGGCCAGACCGGCCTGTCGGTCGCGTTCGACCTCCCGACCCAGACCGGCTACGACCCCGACCACCCGCTCGCCCGGGGCGAGGTGGGGAAGGTCGGCGTGCCCGTGCCCCACCTCGGGGAGATGCGCATCCTCTTCGACAGCATCCCGCTCGACGAGATGAACACGTCGATGACGATCAACGCCACCGCCATGTGGCTGCTGGGGATGTACGTCGCGCTGGCCGAGGAGCAGGGCGCCGAACCGTCGCGGCTCGCCGGCACGGTGCAGAACGACATCGTGAAGGAGTACCTGAGCCGCGGCACCTACATCTTCCCGCCCGAGGCGTCGAAGCGGCTCACCGTCGACCTCGTCGTCTACGCGGCGCGCCACATCCCCCGGTGGAACCCGATCAACGTTTGCCCGTACCACCTCCAGGAGGCGGGTGCGACACCGGTCCAGGAGATCGCCGACGGGCTGGCGACGGCCGTGGCCGTGCTCGACGCCGTGCGCGAGTCGGGCCAGGTGAGCGAGGAGGAGCTCCCCGCGATCGTCGGTCGGATCTCGTTCTTCGTCGACGTCGGCATCCGCTTCGTCGAGGAAGTCTGCAAGATGCGGGCGTTCACGCAGATGTGGGACCGCATCACACGCGAGCGGTACGGCGTGAAGGACGAGAAGCTGCGCCGGTTCCGCTACGGGATCCAGGTGAACTCGCTCGGGCTCACGGAGGCGCAGCCCGAGAACAACGTGCAGCGCATCGTGCTCGAGATGCTCGGGGTCACGCTGTCGAAGGACGCGCGTGCTCGCTCGATCCAGCTCCCGTGCTGGAACGAGGCGCTCGGGCTGCCGCGCCCGTGGGATCAGCAGTGGTCGTTGCGCATGCAGCAGGTGCTGGCGTACGAGACCGATCTGCTCGAGTACGACGACCTGTTCGAGGGCTCGAAGGTCATCGAGCAGAAGACGGCCGAGCTCGTGGCCGCGGCCGAGGCCGAGCTGCAGTGGGTGCTCGACGGGGGTGGGTCGTTCGAGATGATCGACGCCATGAAGGGCCGGCTCGTGCAGAGCCACGCCGAGCGGGTGCGCAAGATCGAGGCGGGCGAGATCCCCGTCGTCGGCGTGAACATCTTCACCGAGACGGCGCCGTCACCGCTGGTCTCGGGGTACGAGGGCGGCGAGGCGCACATCCTCGAGCTCGACCCCGCCGCCGAGGCGGAGCAGATCGAGCACCTCGAGCAGTGGCGGTCACAGCGCGACGAGCAGGCATGGGCGAAGGCGCTGGAACGCCTGCGCGATGTCGCGGCAACCGACGAGAACCTGATGCCGGCCACCATCGAGTTCGCCAAGGCCGGCGGGACGGTCGGCGAATGGGCAGGCGCGCTTCGCGACGTGTTCGGTGAGTATCGGGCGCCGACCGGAGTGGGCGCGGTGCGCGCTGCACCCGTCGAGGAGATGGTGAGGGTGCGCGAGCGCGTGCAGGAGGCGGCGCGCGAGCTGGGCGGACCGGTGCGCATGCTCGTCGGCAAGCCGGGCCTTGACGGGCACTCCAACGGCGCCGAGCAGATCGCAGTCGCGGCGCGGGACGCCGGTATGGAGGTGGTGTACCAGGGCATCCGGCTGACGCCAGAGCAGATCGCGGCGGCCGCCGGCGACGAGGACGTCGACGTGATCGGGTTGTCGATCCTGTCCGGGTCGCACCTGCTCCTCGTGCCCGAGACCGTGCGGCTGCTCCGCGAGCGCGGCGTCGACGCGCCCGTCGTCGTCGGCGGGATCATCCCCGAGGCCGACCAGCGCAAGCTGCTGGACGAAGGCGTCGCCCACGTCTTCACGCCCAAGGACTACAAGCTCGCCGAGATCATGGCCGACATCGCCGACCTCGCCATCGAGCACCGGCGTGGTCACGCAATGATGCGTACCTGAGGCGCGATATGCGTGCCTGAGGGACGCATCATCGTCAGCGCCGGTAGAGGTCCTCGATCACGTCGGCGTACTTGGTATGGATGCCGCGCCGCTTGAGCTTCATCGTCGGTGTGAGCTCCTCGGAGTCCGGGAGCCACTCTTCGCCGAGCAGCACAAACTTCTTCACCTGCTCGACGTTCGAGAAGCGCTTGTTGGCTTCGGCGACTGCCTGCTCGATCTCGGCGCGCATGTCCGGGTGCTCCGCGAGCTCGGGGAGCGTTGCGCCGTCGAGCCCGTGCTGCTTCGCCCACGACTGCGCTACTTCGGGGTCCAGCACGAGTAGCGCGGAGACGAAGGGCCGCCCGTCGCCGATCACGCATGCCTGCCCGATCAGCGCGAACGCCTTCAGTGCGGCCTCGAGGTTGGCCGGCGAGATGTTCTTGCCACCGGCCGTGATGATGAGCTCCTTCTTGCGGTCGACGATCTTCAGGTAGCCGTCGTCGTCGATCTCCCCGATATCGCCGGAGTGGAGCCATCCGTCGGCGTCGAGCGCGTCGGCGGTCTTCACGGGGTCGTTGAGGTAGCCGCGGAACACGTTGCCGCCGCGGCAGACGACCTCGCCGTCGTCGGCGAGCTTCACCTCGCAACCCGGGATGGCGCGGCCCACCGTCCCGATGCGCACCTCGACGGCGTCGAACGTCATCGGACCCGAGGACTCGGACATGCCATAGATCTCGGCCAGCGGCACGCCGAGCGCGCGGAAGAACTCGAGGATCTCGACCGGGATCGGCGCCGCGCCGGTGATCGCCGAGCTCGTCTGGTCGAGGCCCAGGAGCTCGCGCACCGGCCGCAGCACGGCGTCGTCACCGGTTGCGAGCGCGTGCTCGAACGCGTCCTTCTGTTTCGGGTCGGCGGCGACGACCGCTTGGATGCCCGCGTACACCTTCTCCCAGATGCGGGGCACGGCAAAGATGATCTCGGGGCGCACCTGCGGGAAGTAGGCCGCAACCTGGCTCGCTTCGGGGCACGTGGTCACCTCGTAGCCGAGCAACGCCTGTTGGTAGTACGAGGTCATCCGCTCGGCGATGTGCGCCATGGGTAGGTACGACACCAGGCGGCGGCCTTCGGCGGCGACGTGCGCGAGCGTGAGCCGCAGGCTCTCGGCCGTCCAGCAGACGTTGGCGTGATCGAGCATCACACCCTTCGGCGGACCGGTCGTGCCCGACGTGTAGATCACCGTCGCGAGGTCGGACGGCTGTGCAACCTTGCTCGCCGCCTCGATGTCCACCGGGTCGAGCGCGAGCAGCGCGTCCCAAGCACGCACGTCGTCGGGCGCGAGACCCTCCGGATCGTCGAGCAACACGACGTGCTCCAGATCGGGGAGCTCGGAACGCACTTTGAGAAACCGCTCGAGGAAGCCGACGTCCTCGAGCATCGCCGCCTTGGCTTCGCAGTGGCCGGCGAGATACTGCACCTGTTCGGGGGCGGACGAGTTGTAGATGGAGATCGGAGTCGCTCCCACGAGCAGCGCGCCCATGTCGGCGACGAAGAACTCGGGGCGGTTGCGCATCATCAGCACGACGCGGTC
>DASPXI010000039.1:0-30020 GCA_035637335.1 Acidimicrobiia bacterium | reverse complement strand
TCTCCGAATTCGGTTGCCTTTTCGTTTGCACTCGGGTCGTGGCTATCCCGCGACATCGATAACAGAGAGCAGCGCTTCCTCGCACGTTGGCGTGGGTGCCGAGCGATCGACGCCGCATTCCCCTTCCACGTCGATAGCGTGCACCGGCTGCTCATCGACCCGCTCACGCCCCGAGATTGCGACGCCATCTGTTCCGCCGCCGAGGCTGTCCTCGCGGTCTCGCCTACGTGGATAGCGGTGCCTGGACACCTGCTGCTTGGTCAAGCATCTCTGAGCCGACAGCGCGCGACGATGGCGCGGCCGACGAGAGGAGGCTCCAGAGTCGAACCGACACCGTGCCGGAGCGGCTCTCACTCGCGAATCAACACTGGCGCTACTCCCTCAAGGTAAGCGGGTCGACCGACACATCCGTTGCTCTAGCCAACATCCCCGAAAGGGAGTGCGCGGGCGCCGGCTAGGCCCGCGGGCTGATCGCAAGACTTCTGAGCGCTAAATGACCCGTTATTCGATGGATCCGACGACTCGGGTGATCAGGGGCGGCTAACGCCGGCTACGGGCGCGACCTGAGCGGCTTGGGCGTCCGCGTTATGCGCGCCCCACTGACAAGCAGGATCGCTCCATCAGGGCAATCTGTGCGCTGTTCGGCTCTCGGCGGTGGTCGCGGCGCTGGCCGGGGATGATCAGGGCAGTTGAGCCCTGAGCATGGGGACGTCGGCGAGGAAGTCGAGCAACGTCTGCAGCGTGGCGACCGGTTGATCGGTGAACATCACGTGGCTGGCTCCTTCGATGCGGGCGAGTCTGGCTCCGCGGATGTGTTCGGCGAGGAACGTCGAGTTGTCGGGATGGACAAGTCGGTCTTCGGTGCCGGTCATGACGAGCGTCGGAACGGTGATCTCGCTGAGTCGTGAGGCGCTGCCTGCGTAGCCGAGGACCGCGGAGAGCTGGTTCGAGTAACCCTCGGGTGTGGTCGGGATGCGAGCACGAACGGCGAAGTCCTCCTCGATCATCTCCCGGCTGGTTGCCTTGGCGTACACGAACGGGACGGCGACCTCGGCCGCCTCTTCGGGCGTGAGGCTGGCGCGTGCCACGGCCATGGCTGTGGCTTCGGGGTCCGGTTGTACATGCTCGCCACCGCCGGGTCCGGTGCACGCCAGGACCAGCGAGAGGAGACGATCGGGGTGGTCCAACGCGAGCTGTTGGACGATGATGCCGCCGAGCGAGGCTCCCACGATGTGTGCGCGTTCGACGCCGGCCGCGTCGAGCACCGCGAGCGCGTCGTCCGCCATCTGCTCGATGGTGTAGGGGCCAGGCGGAACACCGGTCCGGCCGACGCCTCGATTGTCGAATCGGAGCACACGGTACCGCTGCGTGAGGTCGGGTAGCCAGCGGTACCACATGTCCGAGGGATACCCGAGCCCTTGCACGAGCAAGAGGGGTTCACCGCGGCCGCTATCCGCCCAGTAGAGCTGGCAGTCATCTCGATCGATGTTCGGCATGTATCACCTCGTGGGTTTGGATCAGCCCTTCCCGGCCTCACACTGGAAGTGGAGCGGTGCTGACCGCGACCAGTCGCCCCGCGGACGGCGTCGTCTTGCTGGTGCCCTTGTTGACAGCCGCGAACGGCGGCGCGTGGACGCACGAAGAAATCAGGGCGCGAGTCTCTCGCATCCGTTGGATACCGGAAGCGACTTGAACCTCCCGACCCCGCCGTCACCGCCGTCCCAACCGGAGATCATCCCTGTCTCGGCGTTCACCCCCCACCCGCGCCTCGCCCGCGTTGTTGGCGTGGGTCGTGCAAAGAAAGCCGCAACCCGTTGACTGCCGGGCTCAGCTCGAAGGCCTCTGCACCACGAACATCGCCGACGACGATGCGGTCTGGCCCATCGCGAGGGCGAAGCTTGAATTAGTGCATCAGTCCTTCCTCGCCGGCCCGCAACGGGCTGGGGGCGCGTAACGCCGGTTCCGTGCGCGCTCCGAAGTTGTGGTCGCGCGTTCTGGGCGTTATTCGGTGGGTTCTCATCCGGCGTTCGGGGGGCACGGCCGGACCGCCTGCTGGGCGTGGGTTCGGGGCTAGTCGATGGTGAGCACGATCGTCTGGTGGCTGCTCTGGGCCGGCGTTAGATCGATACTGGCAGGATGATGTTGACCGCGATCGATCGGCAGTTTGTGGGCGCGCGCGGTCGTCACGCCAAAGGCCTGAGAGATGCGCGGTTGGAAGCTAGGAACGCCAGGCCGCGCGGCGCTTCGCCGTCGGCGATCCAGGTGGCTAGCGCTCGTCCGGTCGCGGGCGCCATGAGGATGCCGGTCCTGAAGTGGCCGGAGCTGAACCAGGCGTTGGTTGTCGTTGGGGCACGGTCGATGATGGGCAGCCCGTCGGGGTGCGCGGGACGGAAGCAGCACCAGGCGTGGGTGATCCCCAGCGCGGATGCAGCGGGTATCCCAACGTTGAGGGTCGACTTCATGGCGGACACCACCTCGGCGCGAACAGCAGGTGAGTTGTCGCCGACATCGAGGGTGCCGCCTGAGAGCAGACGATCATCGTCCAGCTGGGTGGCCAACGGCGCGATCAGCCCAGGCAGTCGGAATGGGGCCGGTTCGGTCGCGAGGAGATGCCCCTTCACCGGCTGGCTGGGTACGTCCAGCGGCAGCCCGTCCTGAAGTGGTGGACCGCCGGTCGCGAACACGACCGCACCGGGGGAGAACTCGCCGATGTTGGTGGTTACCGACACGACCTGCTGGCCCCGGATCGTGACCGCGCCCGCTTCCACTCCGGTGATCACAGTGGGGACGAGGGCTGCTAGCCGCGCGATAGCTCGTAGCGGGTTCACTCGGCCCTGGTGGGGGATCCGAACCCCGCCCACAGGACGCGCCAGTTCGGGGAGGAGACGGCTCACGTGCCCGGCGTCGATCCGCAGAGCAGTTATCGGCAGGTCAGTGACGAATCCCGGTGGCTGCGGGTCCAGCCCAAACCAGTCGACATCGATCAGACCGACACCGCCGTCGACCGTGGCATCGTAGGTTCGCCAGAGTTCGAGACTCTGCCGGCCAAACTCGACGAACGGTTCAGGATCCGTCCCGTGGTGAGGGTCGGGCTGAAGCAGACCCGCCGCTCCACCTGTCGATCCCGCTCCGAGACGGTCGCGCTCGATCAGCGTCACCCCGCCGAGCCCAGCCCTCTGACAAGCCACTGCCGTGCAGACCCCAACAATCCCTCCGCCCACGACGAGCACGTCCGGGCTGCGATCATCGGAGTGATCGCGCCGCTCGAGATGCCGGCGATCCGTCTCGTCGAGCTGGTCCCGCCAAGGGGCTCGCGGAAGAGTTGACATGGTCTTCAGCAAAGCACCGCATCTTCGGCTGATGGGGCCACGGCCATGCGCGCTGGGCACTTCACGGCCCGGGCAAGTAGATCTTGAGCTTCGCGATCTCGGCCGGGTCCGAGCTTCTGTCGACGGCTGTGTCGATTGGCACGCGACCGGCTAGTGCCAGTGCCAGCTGCCCACATGCTCCTTCGGCGGTGATGGTCCGTAGGTTCCCGTCGCAAGGTTCACTAATCCACCGGGTGCCGTCGAAGTGGAAGGTCCACTCGTGCGCCCCGTCAGATAGCAGGTAGCAGAGCGGACTATCCGGCACAGGACTCGTTGGCGCGACCAGCAACAGCCACGCCCGGATCACGTCGATGATCCGTTCGGCCGTTCGGGGCTCGATGTCTCCGGCATAACCGAGACCCAAGGCGATATCGCAGCGATGGAGGGTCAACTCCGTCTGTGCGAGGTCGAGGGCGGCTCTGCCAGGCATCGCTCCAACCGGGCCCGGTAGTTCTCCATCAAGGGTTTCGTCGCTTAGTTGGCTGAGAGCCTCATCCAGGGACCTCGCTCCCGCCTCAAGAGAGGCGAGTACGTCCCGCAGTCCGACAGTCGGCGCGAGCGGCGTGTTCCGTTGGGCCTTTTCGCCTTGAAGATGGGCGACCAGATTGGCGGCGACGCTTCGAGGTGTGATCTCGACGTGACGAGCGACATCGAGGACCGACCAGCCCGCACATGGAGACTCTCCGGCGAGATCCTCCGCAGTGGCGTGCCCCAGCATCTGCTGGATAAACTCGACCTCGCCGACGAGGGCAAGCCTGTACTCCCCTGCGCTGACCATTGGTCGCCTTTAACCAGACAGGCGACGCCCTTCTTCCCGGGGCGCCCTGACGCGAGCACCCCCGAAGTGGCGATCAGAGACGCGTCCTAACGCCACACCGAACACCGCACTTCCAGGAGCGGGATGGAGCACCGACGTACGTATGCGCGGGACGCGACCCCGAGCGGGCAGTCGACCGACACATCCGTTGCTCTAGCCAACATTCTCCAAAGGGAGTGCGCGGCGCGGGTAGGCCGGGGCGATCGCAAGCCTTCTGGGCGCTCGAAACCCGTGACCTCCGTCTTGTAAGAGCGGACGGGCGGTCGGTGAAAGTCCTGGTCAACGTTCGAAATGACGGCTGACTTGCTCCTAGGCGTACCTGCTACTGCCGCGCGATGCCGGTACGTTTCGATGTGCCACGACCTGGGACGGACTTGCTGACTGGCACCGTCGCGCCACCGAGAGCGGGAGCCGCGGTTCGCCCGTCCCTCGACCACCCTCTCCTCTCTTATCTACTCCCCGCGCTCGTGCGCGGCTGGCGACCGGTGGAGCCCGTTCGAACCGGCTTGCCATCGCAGGATCAGTAGCAAGCGCCGACGCTGCGTCCGGGCCCAGGTCAGTCGGAGGGCTCGTGTACTTCGGGTTCACCTCGGCGGGGCGACACAAACCCTAAGTACACGCGACCCCTGGGGGACGTGGCTCGTGGCCGCGTAGCTGCAGGACCTGTCCGAGCGGCCGCGCACGCGTTGGTGCTGCTTTGACGCAGCAGCTCCGACTCGGCACGGCGAGCCCACGCCGATGCGACGTTCGCCAGGAACGCGTGCACCTGCTCGGGGAAAGCGAACTGGGCGAAGTTCGCGACTTTCACCCTCTGCACGATCGCTTGCGTCGAGATCGTGCGCGGGCTCGGACACACGAGCGTCTGGCGCGGCTTGCTCGGCGAGGCAGCGATGTCAGCCGCCCGCGCAACACCGACCCGAAGCTCGCCGTCTCTTGACAATCCCGCCCTCATGAGTGAAGGAGTGGGGCCGTGTCAATAGCGGGGCGTCGGTCGGGCGGTGCGGGCGCTAGTGGTGGTGCGCCCGCGTGGTTCAAATCCGGCGCTACTCGTCGAAGGTGTCCTGTGCGGTGGGTCCTGATCCGGACTCCGATAGCGAACTCGATGCCTGAGGCGCCAGCGAGCATCGCCGCCGAGTTGTAACCCGTCAGGCAGTAGCTACGTGAATGTGCCGATCTGCTCGCGCCGACGCCATTGAACCCACTGCGCCGCCGAGGAGGCGGGTGGGGGGTCGACGTCAAGGTCTTCGTGCAGCGGTCACGAGCCAGGCCGCGCCCTCGAGATGGAGACCCTCAGAACCGAACCGGGGTTCCAGAACCGCCAGTACCGCGCGCACCGCGCGCTCGGCAGTTTCCGGGTCGGCATCGGCGAGGATGCTCTGGACGACGGGTAGTGCACGCAAGAACAGTTCGAACTCGCCCGGCGTCGAGCCCGGGAGCTTCAGGAGTGCTCGCCGTTCCTCCACACGACTGTCGTCGAAGCCTGCCGCATCGAGGATCGCTTCGATGCGCGGTGGGTCCGCGAGCGAGAACGGCCCTGGTCCTCCGGCCTCGCCGAGCTCCGGCAGCGGAACGTGCTCGGCGAGGGCCATCCCCGGCAGCGCGATCCACTCGTTTGCCAGCATCTCCTGCCAGCACACGAAGGCGATGCCGCCTCCAGGCTTTAACGACCGGCCGATGTTGGTGAAGGCCATAACGGGGTCCGCGAAGAACATCACCCCGAAGCGACTGATCGCGACGTCATGACGAGCGGGTTCGAGGGGATGGACCTGCACGTCGCCGCATACGAAATCAACGTTGGTGAGCGCGAGGTCCCGAGCTCGTCGCCTCGCGACTGCGAGCATCGGCTCGGACAGGTCAATTCCGAGCGCAAACCCGTCCCGGGCCCGACGCGCCGCTTCGAGGGTCGTGGCTCCGCAGCCACAGCCGACATCGAGGACCTCGTCGCCCGTCGCGATCGCCGCCGCGTCCAGCAGTCCTCCGTTGAAAGGTGCCGACATGGCGTCGTAGGCGTCCGCGTAGCTGACCCAGTGTTGTCCTTCCTCGCCTCCCCATGCCTCAACCTGGTCGGCGTTCACGATCTGGCGATCTGGACCCACAGGGCTTCTCCTTCGGCAAGCGATGAGCCGATCAGCACTTCGACGACATTTTGCGCGCCAAAGCGACGCGGGTCGTCGTGAGCTGGCCCGGCGGCGCGCCGAGCGTTGCAGCGCTCCTCACCCGACGACTGACTCACCCGATAATGGTGCTCAATAGGGGCGTTCGCCAGTCGTCGTAGCCGCAGCGGTGGTATGGGCGGTGGCCGCACGGGCAGCCTCAGACAGGACAGGGGCCTATCGGTGTCACCCCCCTCTTCGCGAACTCGTCTCGGCACCACCAACTCTCAGTGGTTCCATCGGCACACGCGTTGGGCGTGCGGACGTCGAGCAGGCGCGTCGGCTCGTACTGGCTTGTCGCGTCGGACGCCGGCATCTTCGCGTTCGCCGCGAGCTTCCGCGGGTCCGTCCCAACCGTGCTCGCACCGGGCGAGGCGCTGAACCGACCCGTCGTCGGCACGCTCGCCTACAGCAACGGGTATCTCATGGTCGGAAGCGACGGCGGCATCTTCACCTTCTCGGACAAGCCCTTTCTGGGGTCACTTGTGGGAACCCGCCCGCGAACCCAATCGTCGCTGGGCGACGTGGCAGGTGTAACGGAGGGAGGTCACCGCCGAGACGGCCGGGTGAACCGGAACAGGACCTTGTCCCGCCCGTAGTAGTCGAGCCAGTCCATTAGGCCGCGCCGATGCTCGTGTCCGCCTCGTCGTGCCGAGACGGGAACGAACCGCACCTGAAGCCTGGCGACGGACACCTCGAAGCCGGCGCCGTTGAAGAGCTCGACCACCTCGTCGAGGTCGTACAGCCTGGGCAGCCCAAGCTCAGCTGGCAACGGAGCCGTGCCATGCTGACATTAGGCGGCTCCCGGCGTGGACCCCCATTACCGCGAAGTACGGCGCCCCCGGCTCGAGCGCGGCGAACGTCGCCGCGGCGTGGGACCCGAGGTCGTGCAGCAGGTACAGAACCTCGTGGCTGAAGGCGGCGTCGAACTCGGCCCATCCGGCGGGCACCGTGACGGCTGTCTCGAACGTGAGCGGACGCTGGCCGGCAAGCCGGCGGGCGTCGTCGATCGCCCCCGACGCCGGGTCGTAGCCATAACCCTCCGCTATCCCCGACTCGTCGACGAGCAGCCGCAGGAAACCACCCCGGTTGCACCCGGCGTCGAGCACCCGGCGTCCCGACAGGTCGATGTCCATCGTGTCGAGCATCGCCCGCCAGAGGAAGCCGTGCTCCTCCTGCATCGCCTCGTCATCGGCGGCACCGCGCCAGTACGGCTCACTCACGGCAACCACACGATCACGACTGCCGGGCTATCGCAACGAGAACTCGGCCAGCTCGTAATTCAGATCCGCAACGTCGGGTCCGAATCGATCCGCCCGACGCTCTCGTTGGCGTAGTCGGTGCTAGCGAGTGACGAGCACAGGAGTCTTGGCGTCGTACGTCTCTGGCTCGCCGTCGTTGTCGTAGTGGAAGACCAGCGAGTCTCCGCCAGTTCCTTCGATGCGCAACCTTGCGCCCCGGCGGAACCGATCCAGACTGGCTGGGCGTTTCTGGCGCCATGCCGTCGCGGACAGAATCACGCACTAGAACGACGCGATATCGGCAAAGTCGCAGCTTCGGTGGCGATCCACTCCCTGAGAGTCAGGCTGATGGCAGCGCCGCGCGGATGGCGGCGGTCGCTGCTCTGCCGGCGACCTCGACGGGCTCGGTGCTTCGAAGCGCGCGGCTGAAGACGAACGCGCCTTCGAGCAACGACAGCACTTCCAACGCGAGCTCGCGTGCCCGGGGTCGCGCAATGCCGGCGTGTGCGAAGTACGCAGTCGTCGCGTCGATCCAGTCGTCGAAGACATCCGCGGTCGCCTGGCGCAGCGTTTCGCTGGTGCTCGCTACCTCGAGGGCGATGGTCGCGATCGGGCACGCGTCGGCATAGCCCGTGTCCCGGAGATCCCTAGCCGCCTCCGTGAAGAAACGGCTCACCGCGGTCAGAAGATCCGGGCTGTCGGCCGCGATGGTGACGAAGAGCTGGGCGTACATGGCGCCGGACCGGCGGATGACCTCGGCGCCCAGCTGCTCCTTGCCGCCGGGGAAGAAGTGGTAGATCGAGCCGAACGGCGCGCGGGCCTCGGCAACGATCTGCTTCAAGCCCGTTCCGGCGTACCCCTGGCGCCGGAACAGCTCTCCGCTGGCGTCCATGATCCGGTCCTTCGTGCTCACGACCAGGAATCCTCCCGTCCGGCTTGCGACGACCAACCGGCGGTCGCTACGTTCGCTAGAGCAATCTATCAAGAACCACCGGGAGGGACCATGGCCCGTTCGGAGCCGACAGCGTCCCGCAGAGATCGGCTGCTTATGGCGTCCGGAGTCGTGTTCGCGGTGGCGCTGCTGGTCCACGGCGCCGATCACGCCCGGCGCGGTGTCGGTGAGCTCCAGCCGACGGTGTTCTGGCTGGGGAACGCCCAGACGATCGGGGCGCTGGTCGCGCTGTTCCTGGTCTTCACGGGGCACCGCTGGGGACCGGCGGCGGCGATCGCGATCGGATTCTCGAGCGCGGTGGGCTTCGCGGTGGTCCATCTGCTCCCGGATTGGGGACCGCTCAGCGACGCCTTCCCGGGTGCCGCGCACCACGCCGACGTGACGGCGTTCTCGTGGTTCGCCGCTCTGTTCGAGATCGCAGCCGACCTCGCGTTCGGTGCCACCGGCCTGTACGCGCTGCGCCGCCGCAAGCCGACCGGCGCTGCGCTACGGCAGATGGCAGCGAGCAGGTGAGCAGGAATGGAGGGAACACGATGAAACCAGCTGACGAGCGAGCCACGACGCAGAGCACCGAGATCGTGCTCGAGACATTCCGCGCCGTCGAGGACCGGGATCTCGAGCGCCTGTTGTCGCTCTACCACCCGGACGTCGAGCTCGTCTGGCCGGAATCGCTCCCGTACGGCGGCACGTTCCGTGGGCCCGAGTCGCCCCCGCCCGGCCGAACGTGGGACGACGCATGGGACCCTCTCCAGCCAACCGGGGCAGAACGCCGGATGGATCCGCGGGTCATTGCCGCGGCCGGCGACGATGTGGTGGTTCTCTACCACCAGCGCGGCATCAACGGAACCGGCCGGCGCTTCGATCAAGAGGTGCTCGGGTGGTACACGGTCGACGGCGGCAAGTTCGCCCGCGCGCAGATGTTCTACTTCGACACCGCCACGCTCGCCGCCTTCCTCGCGGACGTGTAGAACGTCGGCGGCAGCGTGCGCGAAGCGAAACAGCAACCCTTGGTCCGACCGCGCCGGACGTGCCGTTCCGTGCGCCCGTGGGTTCGTCGCGCGAGGCGTCGTTCTGTCGCGTCCCTTCGGTGCGCTTTCGGGTCAGCCGCGGCACGCCGTCGCCGCAGCCGGTGCCGCAGGTCAGGGCATCCAAGCTGGAACTGCGACGTCGGCTTCGGCGCCGGATAGAGGCTATTCCTCGTCTTCGACGTACCTTTCCGTCGAAGAAGCCGTAACCCTTTGGTTGCGGGCGAGCGCACCGGGCAGTCTGCGCCATAGTCACGGGCGTCATACGGCATAGAGAAGAGGTGGCGATGAACCGAGCCGACTGTGCCGAAGTGATCCTCGAAGCGAAGCGGCGCAAAGGTCTCACTTTCGGGGAGCTGGCCAACAAGATCGGCCGTCACGTCGTGTGGACGACGGCGGCCATCATGGGCCAAGCGACGATGGATGCCTCCGAAGCCGGGCGTATGGCCGAGATACTCGGGCTCGGTGCCGAGGTGGCCGAAGCACTGCAGCAGATCCCGACCAAGGGATCACTGCCTGGCGCCGTCCCGGTCGATCCGCTCATCTACCGGCTGCATGAGATCACCCAGGTCTACGGGACGGCCATCAAGGCGGTGATCCACGAGATGTTCGACGACGGGATCATGAGCGCTATCGACTTCGAGATCGACATCCAGCGCGTCCCCGATCCCAAGGGCGACCGCGTCCAGATCACCTACAACGGCAAGTTCCTTCCCTACCGCAAGTGGTGAGCGAGCACACAAAATGTCTGACCTGAGTGCCTAGGCGACCGCGTTCCTGGTCTCGAACGATGCAAGCTGAATCACGGGTCAGACGCTGGTGGTCGACGGTGGTTTCACGGCCCTGGGATGAGTAAAGGAAACCGAGCATCGCCGCAGAGGTGTGATGACATGCGATGCCTATCGCGATGTTCGCTTGCGACGCCTGCGACGGGTGCGGTCGCCGTGCTCGCCGCCGTCGCGGTGTTGATGGCGGCGGCGTCGGCGGGCGCGGCCGCGCCCGACCAGGGGCCTGAGCTCGCGTTCGCGTCCGGGAAGGCCGAGGCCGCCAACGGCAGCCCGCCGGAGTTCACGGCGGCGGGTGTGTGCGGCTCCGATCACGAGACGTACTTGAAGGAGCTGGTGCATACCGCACCCACGTCGCTGACCGTCAAGCACGAGTGGGGCGACATCGTGCCCGGCGGCAAGCAGGTGATGGTCAGCGGGACGGTCACGACCGCGCACGCGGGCCCCGGTGACCTGCCGATGAGCCATCCCTTCGGCGACGACTTGTCGATGGATGTCGCGCTCGACCCGCAGTTCCGCGAGTTCTCGCGTCAACTCGGTGTGCCCGATGCCGCCGTGCCGCGCGACGAGCTCCACCTCGAGATCTCCGCGGGCATGATCCCTCACGAGCGCCGGCCGCCGAGCACCACGGGTGGTCAAGGGGGGCAGACGTGGCGTCAGCTGAGCGACTTCAACCTGAGTGGGTTGCTGCCCGGCTTCCAGCAGCCGGCGGTGGGCGATCGGATGGCGGTGATGGGCCGCTGGATCATCGACTGCGGTCACGAGGACTACGGCACCGAGCTGCACGCGATCAGCTTCATCGCCTGGGCGCACGTGGACGGGAACCGCACCGTGGTGCACAGCTACTTCAATCCGTATCGCGACACGGAGCTGTACAGCCCGGACGCGAAGGTGCTCGGCCAGGTCAACAACAGGGGCCGCACGTCGTCACCCGACGCGAAGGAGTTCCCGCCCTATTTCGTGGACGAGGTCGTCCGTCTCCTTCAGGGCAAAATCGACCACCTCCGCTCGCAGGAGCTCGTCGAAGCGACCGTCGCCTCGCCGGCGCCGTGGCAGGTCTGCACGCCCAATGGCACAACTGGGCGCCACACGACCGTCCGCTACGACATCGTGGCCCGCCCGGGCGTCACCGTACGCGCCGCGACCGACGACAAGTCGGGGTGCGCGACGCTGCGCACCGATCTCGGGCATGCTTACCGGCCGGCCGCGCCCCAGATGCGCCAGTGCGTGTTGCCCTGGGACTACCTGGACGAGATCGCCGGCGGCGCGATCGGCTCGCCCGTCGACGTGCGTCAGCTCATCAAGAGCTACGTGCCCGAACAGGTCCACCCGCTCGTCGACCACGATCCCGACACGACATGCGCCGATGCTCTCGCCGGGCCGCGCGTCCACGCCCGCCCCACCGGCCGCGCGGTGCGAACCGATGCCCGCCAGCCGTTCCCGTTCTACGGCGTGATCACCGTGAGCCGGGCGTGATCGCTTCGCCCCCGAGAAGGCGCGTTCAAGTGGCCGCAATCTGTGCACCGGCGTTGCTCGCCGCCGGCGCCGGGGTCGTCTCGTCGCCGGCGGCTGGCGGGTCGGAGTCGCGGGATCAGCCTCTGGTGTTGCGCGTGCGCTCCTGGCGGTCGTCGGGACAGGTCCACCAGCACCCAGGACGCGGCGATGATCTGCGACACGGAAAGTGGCCGGTCCGTGCCACCGGCACGACCGTCCTACGGCGTCGCCTGCTCCCTCGGGCCGAAGCGCACATAACAACGGCCGTGTCTACCGGATCTCGCCGCACGTAACCGGCGCTCGGTCGCGAGCACGCCGTCGTGCGGTTCGGTGCTCGGCCCGTTCCTCAACATGGATGTTCGGTCGGCGCGTGGCCGGTCGTCGTAAGCGTTTGGTTTCCGGTACGCGCCGATTTGCCCGAGCTGCTGTGCGTCAGGCCGATCTTCTCCCGAACAGTTCGACGCGGTGTTAACCGAGGCCGGACTCGAGCGTGCCGACACGGCAAAGCGCTAAGACTAAGGCGTAGCAACGGACCCGAGGTCGGGCCTTGTCTCGGCTGCCCGACGGACTCCGGGTTCGTCCGAGCTTGAACGCGTCGTCCAGTGAAAGGCCCTGCGATGACCGAGGTCCAGACCGTGAGTGGCCCGATTGACACGTCGGCGCTCGGCACGACGCTGATGCATGAGCACGTCTTCGTGCTCTCGACGGAGGTTCAGCAGAACTACCCGGCCGAGTGGGGAAGCGAGGACGACCGCGTCGCCGATGCCGTCAGGGGGCTCCGTGCGCTGAAAGGGGTGGGCGTCGATACCATCGTGGACCCGACCGTGATCGGTCTGGGTCGCTACATCCCGCGCATCCAGCGCATCAACGAGCAGGTCGACATCAACATCGTCGCCGCCACCGGTGTCTACACCTACGACCGTGTGCCGTTCTTCTTTCAGCACCGGGGGCCTGCACTCGACCCGTCCGCGCCCGAGCCGATGATCGAGATGTTCGTCCGCGACATCACCGAAGGCATCGCCGGCACCGGCGTTCGGGCCGCCTTCCTCAAGTGCGCCATCGACGAGCCGGGCGTCACGCCGGGGGTCGAGCGCGTGATGCGCGCGGTCGCTAAGGCTCACCTGGAGACCGGCGCGCCGATCACGGTGCATACGCACCCGGGAACGCGGACCGGAGTAGCCGTGCAGCGGCTCCTCCGCCAGGAGGGCGTCGATCCGAGGCACGTCGTCCTCGGCCACAGCGGCGACACCACTGACGCAGATCATCTCCAGGAGCTGGCCGACGCCGGGTTCATTCTCGGCATGGACCGCTTTGGGATCGACGTCATCAGCCCGTTCGAGCGGCGAGTGGAGACCGTTGTGGAGCTCTGCCGTCGCGGCTACACGCAGAGCATGGTGCTCTCGCACGACGCGTCGTGCTACATCGACTGGATCGACCCCGCCGCGTTGGCGCTGCTGCCGAACTGGAACTACACGCACATCCACCGTCACGTGCTGCCCGCGCTGCGTGAAGCCGGCGTCACCGACGACCAGATCGACGCGATGCTCGTGCGCAATCCGCGGCGGTACTTCGAGGGCTCGTGAGCGCGGGAGCAGCTCGAAGCGGGTCGCAGTCCGAGGAGGGTGTCATGGTGGTCACTGACGACGAAGTTCGAGCGCTCATCGAGGAACTCGACCGAGGTCGTGATCGATGGATCCACGGCCGAACCGAGGAGTTCCTCTCAGGCGGTCAGGTGAATCAGGCCGACGACATGACCATCAGTTCACCCGCAGCCGTGGACGTCCCAGCGCCAGGTCGAGGGTCACGCCGATGTTTCTGATTGAGTGATCGCACGTCGTTGCGGTTGTCCGTAACGTCGTCGAGGTCTCGGTGGGATCGCTCTCGAAGTGCCTGCCGCCCTGTTCGGGTTGGCTGACGAACGAGCTGTGGCCCGTCGGGACTCGCCGTGGTGTGGCTCGAAAGAGGAACGCACGTCGAACATCTTGAATCAGGAGTGCCCATTGCGGTCTCTCGTTCAACAACAAGGGAGGATCACGGTGACGGTGATGATCAGCGTCGACCCGCACAAGGCGACGCACACTGCGGTAGCAATCGACGGCCGAGAGGTCGAGCTCGCCAGAGTGAAGGTCCGGGCGAGCAAGCGTCAAAGCACGCAGCTGCTGGCGTGGGCGGCGGGGTTCGAGGATCGAGCGTGGGCGGTCGAGTCCGCGGGTGGGCTCGGCTATCTCCTCGCCCAGCAGCTCCTCGCGGCGGGCGAGACGGTGTGGGATGTGCCGGCGACGCTGGCGGCGCGGGTCCGAGTGCTCGGGACCGGCCGTTCGGACAAGAACGACCCCAACGATGCACGGTCGGTCGCAGTCGCGGCGCTGCGGGCGCCAGCACTCGTCGGTGTGCGCGCCGAGGATCACGTGATTGTGTTGCGCCTGCTGGCCAAGCGCCACCTCGACCTGGGCCGGTGGCGCAACAAGGTGTGCTGTCGACTGCATGCCCTAGTGGCCGAGCTGGTCCCGGGCGGGATCGCCAAGGAAGTCGTTGTCGCACAAGCGTCCCAGCTCCTCGACGCCGCCCAGCCCGTCGGAGCTGCGGCCCAAGAACGACACCGCCTGGCGCTCGAGCTCACAGAGGACCTCGTCCACATCGACACCCAGCTACGAGAATCGCGTCGGCGGATCACGGCGGCGGTCGCGGCCTCAGGCACCACCGTGACCGACGTCTTCGGGGTCGGCCCCGTCATCGCCGCCACGCTCATCGGCTACACCGGCGATCCGCGCCGCTTCGACACCGAACACCGCTACGCCGCCTACAACGGCACCGCGCCCATCGAGTTCTCCTCCGCCGGCCGAAAGACACATCGTCTCTCCCGGCGCGGGAACCGGCGACTCAACCACACGATCCACATGGCGGCGGTCACCCAGATCCGATACGCGCACAGTCCCGGCCGCGGCTACTTCGAGCGCAAGATCACCGAAGGCAAGACTCCCAAAGAAGCCCTCCGAGCGCTGAAACGCCGCGTGAGCGACGCCATCTACCGCCGGCTCATAACCGACGCCGACCGCGCCAGCCACTAGCAACGGGCCCGGGAGGACACCCAGGGACGACTCCAAAACCAGCGTGACCGGCTCTTCACCCTGACGGCCGGCTCTTCGGTCAAGTCACTCCCGGACCCGACACCAACCTACGACCCACCACCCGCCCGCGCCGCGGGACGCGTGACGCGCGTCTCAACCCACCCCCAAAGAGACTCTTGACGACAAAGAGGTATTCGATCGGGCGCGAACTGGCCTAGGGGATGATCGTCGTTCGGTATTCGCATTCGGTGCGCGTCGCCCCGAGCGGGTCCGCAGATCTGGCGCGAGGAAGGTGGGCCGATGGACCGGACTCCACTCGGGGTGCCGCTAGCGGCGTGGTCGTTACTTCGTCGAAGGCGACGACGCCGTACCACCCAAGAGGTGCTGGTGTAGCTCCTCGGTCATCTGGTTGATCGCGCGCGTGAGATTCGTATTCTCGACGAGGAGCGTGTTGACATCACCGTAATCGCGGTCTGACTTCGCCTGTTGGAACGCAGCTTGACGGTTTTGTCCGATCATCACGAACGTCGAGAGAAAGATCGCTTCGAGTGACACGATGAGCGTGAGAGTCGGCCATGGGCTCTTCTCGAAGACGAGCATCCACAACGCGAAGAGGACGACATGCAGATAGACGAAGTTCATGGAGCCTGCGAAGGCGGTGATCTTGTCCGCGAGGCGCAGCTGCGCATGCAGAGGTCCGCTTTTCGAACTGTTCGACGACAGCTGGATGGTGCACGACGTTGGGATCGAGTTTGGGCATGGGAAGGGGACCTCCACCTAGACGACTGCAAGCCGTATTGGAGGCGCGTAGCGAAGCCTCCTTCCGCTCACAATGCCCCGCCGCACCTTCGCCGGTCGAGCGCGGAACCTGGCGCGCCCCGGTTCGGGCTCGCCATGCTCGCCCCCGAGCCGCACAGAACAACGCGTCAGCCGGAAGTCGAACCCAGCGCAGAACCGGCGATCTGTGCGCCTTCCACAAGATGGCCTTCCCGCCAATACCAATCTCACGACATCGGCAACGGAGGCGATTCGGTCTGAGATCTCCAGGTTCGAATAACGCGCTGCCAAGGGCGCAGCAATCGCCTTGCACGCCGTGCACTTCGCGGGCCGGCGTTTAGCGGTTGCTTCGCGCCAGGATGCTCTTCGGATCGCGTGTAGACGCGCTGCCGAAGCGATCGGCTCGCTCGCGCGGCGACGTCGCGCTTCGGATGTAGCTCACGAGTAGGAAGACGCCGATCATCGCTGCCAGCAACGTCGACCAACGAGCCAATGCGTCGCCGATCGACCCGGGTGGCCGATGGCGGAAGATTGCATAGGCGCCTACGAGGACGGTCCCCTGCAGCGCAATGATCCGCGCCTGCGCTCGGTCCTGTCGAAGGGCCGCAGTGGGAAGCACCCATCCGAGGTACCCGGGCAGCACGTATGGCGTCGCAAGTAGGAACGCCGCCGGACCGGCGAGTGCTGCTTGGCCCGCGTCGTCGTTCGTCTGTCGATACAAGCACAGCACCACGATCGCTGTCGTCAGAACCATCGCGGTCGCCGTCGATACGGACGGAAGACCCAGGCGTGGAAGCACGCTCCATATCGAGGCTCGACTGAACTGCGTCGAGGCGTGCTCGAGAGGCCCCAACGCCACCGGGCCCCCGGCCGCGGCGTAGGCGCCAACGACCACGACCACCGTCGTCGCGGCGAGGGTCACCGCGTGGCGGGAGCCGCGTCGACGCCAGGTCCAGATGCCCAACCCCGCGCTGGTGAGCAGCACCGTCGCCTTGATCGCCGCGCCGACGCCGCTGAGCAATCCCGCTGCGCGCGACCGGCTGCGCTCCGCGAGGAGAGCGGCCCCGAGGATGGCGAGGCCGATGATCGCATCGTTGCGCCCGCCGTTGACGACGTAAATCGCTATGAGCGGGTGCAGCCCGAGCCATGCGATTCCGGAGACCGAGCGGGTGCGCCGCCAGACGAGCACCAGCGCGCCGACGACGCTTGCAGCGGCAAGTGTCTGGTACAGGAGCCGGGCGCGAAGCGCGGAGTCGCCGATCACTGGTGACACGCCGGCCGAGAGCGCAGTGAACGCGGGCCCGTAGACGGACCCGGTGTGCCGCCACGTCGACGAGACAAAGCCGAACATCGGATCGTTCGGATAGTCGTCGGGAAGATTTCGATAGGGGCTCGCATGGTGGACAGCGACCATGCGGCCGTAGATCGTGTACGACCACACGTCGCCCGATTCCCGCGGGACCGTGGTCATCGCAGCGCCAAGCACGACGGCGATCGCGATGACCACGTTGCGCAGCGTCAACGACGGCCGTCGTTCCTCGGCGACCACCATCGACCAGTACGAGCCGAGGGCGATCGCTGTCGCGACCATGCCGACAATTGCGGCCAGCGACTGCCCCACGACGACGACTGCGCTGGTGGCGAGCGCGCAGACCGCGAGGGCGACGCGCGCCGTCGTGAATCGGCTGACGCGACTCACGGTGGCAACAACACCGCGTTCCGCCCGCGGCTTCCGGCAGCGCCGATCAGAACGATGGAGCAGGCGCGTGAGATCGGCTCGGGTTGCCAATCCGACCGATCGGCCGCCGTACCCGCGATGAAGTTCTGGTGTGTTTCGACCCCGAAGGCGTTATCAGACGGCGAATGAGAATTGAATGATGAAGCGAGGGGTCAGGTCCGTACCCATTTGTCCGCTTGTCCGCAAGAGACACCGGCGGCGGGGAAGCGGCGACCGACTCGACAGGATCAGCCGGCGTCTTCGGGGATCGCCTCCCACCACTGGCACCACCAGTTGGCGCCGACGAGGATGCGCAGCATCGGGTGCCAGCAGTACGAGATCTCGGCAGTGTTCTCGAGGTAGTACCGGCAGTTCTCGCACTTCTCGTCGCCGTGCTGCGGCGGGGCCTTGAGGACCGCATTGTCGGCGAGGTGACGCAGTTCGATCGCGAGCTTCTCGTCGATCTCCTTAGGTTCCGGCTCGGGGATCTCGTATTCGGTGAAAGCCGGGACATTACAGCGGTCATCGCGCCTTGAACTTCGCCGATGCCTTCACGTTTCGGGCGGCTTCGGCCGTCGCGGGGACAAGGCGATTACCGCGATCACGAGTGCGGTCAGGAAGGTCGTTCGTCGCACAGGAGCGACTTGTACCCCTGCTGCCCACCTCCCGAACGCAGTTGCGGCCATCGTCGACCAAATCTGCGATTGTGGGGCGGTGGATGCGTGGCCGGATCTGCCCTATGCGGAATGGCGCGAGACGCGTGACACGCTGCACATGTACACGCAGGTAGTGGGCAAGCTCCGCCTGGCGCTGTCGCCGTTCGAGCCGCAGTGGGCGAACGTTCCGCTCTACCTCACCGCCCGCGGGCTCACGACCTCCCCTGTCCCCGACGGCCTCCGCACCTTCGACTGCGAATTCGACCTGATCGGGCACGAGCTGGTGCTGCGCACGAGCGACGGCGCCGTCGAGCGGCGCCCGTTGGGCCCTCGTGCCGTCGCCGACTTCTACCGAGACGTGATGGGCATGCTGGCGCGCCTGGGCGTCGACGTCGAGATCTCACGCGGGCCGTCCGAAGTTGCCGACCCGATCCCGTTCGCCGAGGATCGCACGCACCACTCATACGTTCCGGCCGATGCCAGTCGATTCTTCCGCGTTCTGTCGCAGGCCGACGTCGTGCTCAAGGAGCACCGCGCCCAGTTCAACGGGAAGGCGCCGCCGGTGCAGTTCTTCTGGGGCAGCTTCGACCTGGTGACGACCCGCTTCTCAGGACGCCCCGCAACGCCGCCACCCGGCGCCGGGACGATCGAGCGCTACGGCGGCGACGCCGAGCAGATCTGCGGTGGCTTCTGGCCCGGTCACGAGAAGTTCCCCAGCGCGGCCTTCTTCGCCTACGGGTACCCGAAGCCCGGCGGCATCGAGCAGGCGTCGATCCGACCCGATGAAGCGCATTGGGATGGTGATATCGGTGAGTTCGTCCTTCCTTACGACGCCGTGCGCGCGGCGCCGGACCCGAAGCGTGCCATCTTGGACTTCCTCGAAAGCACCTACGACGCGAGTGCCACTCGTTTCGGCTGGGACCCAGACTTGCTTCTCACAGAGAAGCCCTGACGCGCGCCGGATCACGCCTTGGCCGCGACGACGATTTCCCAGGTCTGCTTGTAGGACAGCGTGTCTCCGTCATCGACGGGACGCATGCCGGTCGCCGGACCGCCGGCGAGCTCGGCGCGCAGGTCGGCGACGATCGCATCGCCGACTTCCGCCGGCGTCGACGCCTGCTCGAGCCACCGGTCGACGGGGATCGTCGGCTCGGTCTGCGTCCGGTGGAGGATCTCGAGCCCGTTGCGTGCGAACGCCCGGCCCAACTCTTCGGGTGTGAGCGCGCGCGTGTGCGACGGGTCGCGGCGGCGCTCGTAGTCGTTGAAACGGTCGGCGAGCTCGGCGTCGGGCGACACCAGATCGATTGCCGCGACGCGGGCCCCGCTGCGAACGACGCGATTGCTCTCGGCGAGCACGACGGAGGGGTCCTCGACGTGGTGGAGCGCGAAGCGTGAATACGCGAGGTCGAAGGACTCGTCGACGAAGGGCAGCGTGGACGCGTTCCCCTCTTCGAGCAGCACGTTCCTGACATCGGTTGCCCCAAGGCGGAGGCGGCCGGCTTCCAGCATCTCGGGCGTGAGGTCGACGCCGACGACCTGGCGCACGCGCTCCGCCACCGCCTGCGCCTGATGCGCGGCGCCGCACGCGACCTCGAGCACGACCATGTCCGGCGTCAACGGCTCGAGGTGCCGGCATACCCAGCCGTTGAGGCGCGGGTCAGCGGCGAAGATCCCCGCCGTGCCGAAGCCTTCGGCCTGGCGGGCGAACTCCGTGCGAACGACCTCGTCGTGGGTCGTCGCATCGTCCCGGGCCACTTCGGCAGCCTTGACGACCCGTGAAAGGCCGCGCAAACGGAGACCTCCGGGCCGGACGCAGATATCGGTGCTAGGAACAGCTGCGTGCTGAAGGTCCTTCTCCTGGTTTTGTTCTACATCCTGTTCGGGCCGATCGTGCTGCTGGCGATTCCGATCTACCTCATCCTTTGGGTGCTGCTCAGGCCGTTCCGTGCCGGCGCGGATCGTTCTCCGATTTCTCAAGAACGTCACCCTGTTCCCGTTCAGGCTCGTAGCGCGATTGTTTCCTAGAGAGCCCCTCGCTCGGGCCCCGCACGCCGGGCAGACTGCGGCGGTGGACGTGCGGATCGTCGGAACCGAGTTGCCCGGTCGAAGGTGCGCAGATCCGCGACCCGACGGACTGGTCTACGAGAACGTGCACGTCGGCGTGCAACGCCGCCAAGAGGTGATCGACCTCGTCCCCGGTGACGCGCCGAACGCGGAGTGGAACCTGACTCTCGAGCCGAGCTTCCGCGATGGCGAGCCCGACTTCCGTGGCCCGTTCGCGCAGGGCCGGCGCGGTGATCGCTTCCTCTACCTCAGCTGGGGCAGCGTCAACGCCGGAGGACACTTTGAGATGTTCCGTCGGGCCAAGCTCATGCTCGACGCGGTCACGCCCGAGCTCGTGCAAGCCGCCGATCGGCCTGGGCATCGACTTCTTGCCACCCTCGGCCTCACCGACGCCCGCGACGGCATGCCCCGCTGCGCCGCCGTCCGCCCGCCCCTCATCTCCTGGAGCGTCGGCACGACCTGAGGCGCGAAGCGCTCCGCGCAGGTTATGATCTATTTGCGCCTTTTGCCGGGTCTGGGCGGCGCGGAGACGGTCCCCGCACAACTCCAGGCGCAGGGGGGAGTCGGCATGAGCAGAGTTCGTTCCGGATCCAGTCGCCGTTGGCTGGCACGGGCGCTCGTCGTCGCGCTGTCCGCCGCGATCGTCGGTCTGGTCGCGCCCGCGACGGCCGGGGCGCGCAAGCCGCCCCAGAGCTATGTCGCGCTGGGCGACTCGTACACCGCCGGGCCGGTGATCCCGGTGCAGCAGAACGACCCCGCGGGCTGTCTGCGGTCGGACCACAACTATCCGCATCTCGTTGCGTCGGCGCTCGGCATCAGCGACTTCAAGGACGCGAGCTGCAGCGGCGCAGAGACCTCGGACATGACCGCGTCGCAGGGCGTCACGCCCGGTCCGAACCCACCCCAGTTCGACCGGCTCTCGGCGACCACCGAGCTCGTCACCGTCGGCATCGGCGGCAACGACATCGGCTTCTCCGAGATCATCCGCAACTGCACTGCCACTCAGCCGTCCGGGCATCCTTGCCAGGACCACTACGTCGTGAATGGTCACGACGAGCTCCGCGCACGGATCGCGGCGACCGCGCCCAAGGTTGCGGCCGTCTTGCAGGGCATCCACCAGCGATCGCCGTTCGCGCGGGTGTACGTCGTGCCCTATCTCTCGATCCTGCCCGAGACGGGAACCGGCTGCTGGCCGCAGATGCCGATCGCGCCCGACGACGTTCCGTACCTGCGGGGCATCGAGCACGAGCTCAACGGCATGCTCGCCCGACAGGCGAGGGCGAACGGGGCGCGGTACGTCGACGCGTTCACGCCGAGCGTCGGCCACGACGCGTGCCAGCTGCCGATCAGCCGCTGGGTCGAGCCCGCCGTTCCCAACCAACCCGCGGCGCCCGTGCATCCCAACTTGTTCGGGATGCAGGGATACGCCGCCGCGGTGTTGGCGCGCATCGGCTGAGGGTGCTTGAGCCGGCGCGCCTGATCGCGGACACTCATCCTTGGGCGCGTCGCACGGCGTGACGCGGCCTGTGAAAGGAGGGTGTCGTGCTGCTCGCAGTCGACAGACTCAGCGCGGGATGGGAGACGATCCTGTTCGGGCTCGCCGTGTTGCTGTTCCTGGGCGGCTTCTTCGGCTTCAAGGTCACGGCCCAGCGGATACGGTTGGACAGCCTTGGACTGGCCGTGTTCGTTTTCGTGTTCTTTTGGAACGCGTGGGCGAGGTACTGACGCGACCAGTCCAGCTCTACGTTCCACCAGCGTTCAGCTGCTCCCGGTAGCTCATCGGTAGCAGCTCGACCAGCTGGCCGTCCGGGTCGCGGATGAAGATCCCGAACCCGATGTCGGTGTCGGTGAGAACCTCGCCACCGTACGAAGGGACCCGTCCGCACACGTCCTCGACGTCGGCGACGCTGAGAGAGATGTGGGTGAGGCCCGGTTCATTCATCACTCGCTCGCCGGCTGGCCGCGTGCCGCCCGCGAAGTGCAACAACTCGAGGACGAGCCCGTCGCGGCTGAGGTAGAGGGCCGTCATGCCCAGCGGCTTGGGCAGGCGAAGCAGCGTGCTCGACGGATCGTCCGGCGGGTGCAGCTCGCGCTCGACTTTGAAGCCGAGCAGCTCTTCGTAAAAGCGGCGCGAGCGCGCCAGGTCGGTCACGCAGTGGCCGAGGTGGTTGAACGCGACGTCGTCCGGCACCGAGTCGAGGCTACTGACGGGACGGCTGGGACTCGACGCGATCGCGGTAGCGATCGCGCAACAAGCGCTTGTAGATCTTGCCGTTGTCCTGGCGGGGCAAGCGGTCGACAAGGTCGACCCGGCGCGGGCACTTGTAACGCGCGAGCCGCCGGTGGCAAAAGGCGATGAGCTCGTCTGCGAGCTCGGAGCTCGGCGGCACACCGGCACGGAGCTCGATCACGGCCAGAACCTCTTCGCCCCACTCTTCGTTCGGCACGCCGATGACGGCGGCGTCCGCGACCGCGGGATGCTCGAGCAGCACGGCGTCGACCTCGGCGGGATAGATGTTGACGCCGCCCGAGATGATGAGGTTGGCGCTGCGATCGGTCAGGAACAGGAAGCCGTCCTCGTCGACGTATCCCATGTCGCCCAGCGTGAAATAGCGACCGCGGTAGGAAGCGTCGGTCTTCGCCCGGTCCTTGAAGTACTCGAACGGGACCTCGGACGCCTTGAACCAGACGAGCCCGACCTCGCCGGCGGGCAGCCGCTTACCCTCGTCGTCACCGACGATGACCTGATCCTCGGGATCGGGCTTGCCCACGGTGCCGGGCTTGCGCGACCACGTCCGAGGGTCCACCCACGTACCGAGCCCTTCGGTGGCCGCGTAGTACTCGTAGACGACCGGGCCCAACCAGTCGATGAGACGCCGCTTGACGCCGACGGGGCACGGTGCAGCGCCGTGCAGCACGTTGCGCAACGACGAGACGTCGTAACGGGCGCGCGTGCTCTCGGGCAGAGCGAGGAGTTGATGGAACATCGTCGGCACCATGTGCGTGTGAGTGACTCGGTGTCGCTCGATCAACCGCAGCGCCTCCTCCGGGTCCCATGCCGGCATGAGCACGACGGGGACGCCTGCGACCAGTGGCGCGTTGAGCGAGAACAGGAGAGGGGCGGCGTGGTACAGCGGGCCGGTCAGGAGGTGGACGTTGCCGTCGCGATAGACCTGACGGGCGAGCGTCACGGCGGTCGAGAGCGACGCCTCGTCGCGGTACACGCCTTTGGGCCGCCCCGTGGTGCCCGACGTGTAGAGCATCTGGCTGCCAAGCACCGGATCGGGCAGGTTCTCGCCCGACTCGACCGCGGTCAGAGCGCCATACTCGTCGAACCCGTCGATGCCTCCGCCGACTGCCAGCCGCGCCGCGGCAAGGGGCGCGGCCGCGGCGGCCTCGCGCGCGGCGTCGGCGAAGCGGGCTTCGGCAACAAACGCCTTCGCCTCGCAGTCGTTGACGACGTAGCCGGCCTCCTCGCCCGTGAGGTGCCAGTTCACGGTGGTGAGGCGGAGCCCGGTGCGGTGGGTGGCCAGCACGACCTCGACGAACTCCGGTCGGTTCGAGCACAGGAGTGCGACCGGGTCGCCGCGTTGTAGACCGAGACGCCGGAACGCTCGCGCCAGCCTGTTGGCGCGCGCGTTCAGCTCGCCGTACGTAATCATGCTCGACGGAGAGATGAGGGCGGCCTTGTCGGGCTGGCGCGCCGCGTGCCATGCCACGGCCATCCCACGCTCGGCACACGCGACCAAGTCGTCGCGCTCGGTGTCCACGCGCCCCCCTCGTCCGGCGAATCCCGGCGGCGGCGACGATACTCCCGGGTAGCGTCAGCGGCGTGGCCAGCTCCGCCGACTACGTCTTCGGAGACACCGACGTCGCGGCGCGCCGGCTCGATCTGTTGGCCGAAGCGTGGGCGGCGCCGAGCGCAGCGTTCCTGCGCGAGCACGCGCCACAGGGCCCCCTGCTTGCCGTCGACCTCGGCTGCGGGCCGGGTCACACGACGCGCCTGCTCGCTTGGACGACGGGGGCCACGAGAACAATCGGGCTCGACAATTCGAAGGCGTTTCTCGCCCGCGCCCGAGCCGACGCTCCCGACGGCGTGACGTTCTTGGACCACGACGTCACGGACCTGCCCTTCCCGCAGCGTCCGGCGGACCTCGTGTACGCCCGGATGGTGCTCTCGCACGTGCCCCGACCTCGTGACCTCATGCCCGCCTGGATGGACGAGCTCTCGCCCGACGGCGTGCTCGCGCTCGACGAGGTCGAGTGGATCCGCACGGACAACGATGCGTTCCGGCGCTACCTCGAGCTGCTCGGGGCGCTGCTGTCCACGCGTGGCAGCACGATCGCCGCGGGCCCGATCGTGGCGCGCTTCGACGGAGGACCACACGGTCGGCAACGAACGAGCGCGGTGCGCATCCATCCCGTCCCGGCCGCGGTGGCAGCCGAGCTGTTCGCCCTGAATCTCATGACCTGGCGGGAGGAGCCGTTCGTTGGCGAGAACTACAGCCCGCGGGAGCTCGACGACCTCGACGGCGAGCTCCGTGAGCTGGCCCGCGGTCGCCCGAGCCACGACGACGTCATCTGGGGAATGCGCCAGACCACATTCGAGCCCACCGGCACCTAGTCACGTAGCCGGAACGCGACCTTGATCGCAGCGCTGCGGTCCTGGGTCGCCAGGGCCCCGAAAGCCTTGCGCCAGTCGTCGAGGGCAAACGTGTGCGTGAGCATGCCGGTCAAGTCGACGCGTCCGTCGGCGACCAGGTCGAGATAGTGCTGGATGCCGTGCTGGCGGACGCCGTCGACCTCCTCGAACCCGAAGGCGTTCGAGCCGACGAGCGAGATCTCCTTGAAGTAGAGCGGCGTGTCCTCCCAGTAGGTCGGGCCGTGCACGCCCGCCTTCACGAGCGTGCCGCGCGCCTTGAGAACGCGCGCGCCGACCTCGAACGTCTCCTGCTTGCCGATCGTGTCGTACACGACGTCGATCGCACCCGGATAGGCCATGGGTAGCCCGTCGCTCGGCTGGAGCACCCCACCCGACCAGTGCGCGGCCTCCTCGATGACGCGCTGCGCGGGCTCGTGCCCGATCACGGTCGCGCCGAGCTTGCGCGCCAGCGCAGCCTGCGCTTCGAAGCGCGCGACCACGAGCACCTCGACGTCGGGATAGAGCGCCCGCAGGATCCCGGTCGCGCACGTGCCGAGGGCGCCGGCGCCGTACACCATCACCTTGCCGCCCGGGACCGGAGGATGGCGCGTGATGGAGTGGAGGCTGACCGCGAACGGGTCCGCGAACACGGCCAGCTCGTCGGGAACGTTGTCGGGCACCTTGAAGAGCTGCGTGTCGTGCGCGGGCATGAGCTGGGCGTACCCGCCGCTGGCATCGCGAGACGTCCCGGTGTGGATGCCGGGCGCGATGGGCCCGACGCCGAAGCTCCAGCACAGGCTGAGGTCGCCGGCCTCACACGCCCGGCAGATCGGGTCGACGCCGCGTGGCCGGCACGACAGCCACGGGTTCAGCACCACCCGGTCGCCCACCTCGTGGCCTTCGGCCTCGGGTCCGAGCGCCACGACGTCGGCGACGACCTCGTGCCCGAGTACCTGCGGGAGCGAGAAGAACCCCTTCATCGGGTTGTCGGGCGTGGCGACGTTCACCCAGTCCATGAACACCTGCTTGGCGTCGGAGCCGCAGATGCCGGTGAGCCGCGGGCGAGTGATGACCCAGTCGGGCAACAGAAAATCGGGCTCGGGAAGGTCGAGCAGCCGCATCGGCGTCTGTGCGAGACCCCGGAGCAGGTAGTTGTCCTCCCCCGGCTCCGGCTGCGGCTCCGGCGCCACTCCGTACAGCAGGCCTTGCATGCGCTCCCCGCTTCTCCGTCGCTCCGTTCCTCCGGCAATCGACAGTAGTGCCGTCACCTGTTCATAGCCGTTGGGCCAAACCGGCGTAGTCGATCGTGATGCCCTCGGCGTCGGTGCTGAACTCGAAGCGGCCGTACTCGTCGTCCGCGTAGACCCACCGGTTGGTGGCGAGCCGCTGATAACGCTGCTCGAGGGGGCGTACCGACAGGGTGGGCGTCTCGACGTACGCGGCCGGGACTGCGACGTCGGCGCCGACCTCCGGCGCGACCCGGCGGGTCACGAAGGCGTTCGTGAACGGGTTGCCGGCGAGATCGACATCGGTGCAGCCGTCCAAGGAAGCGTCCAACTGCCCGTTGCGCGCCCAGGCGCCGTGGTCGTCGGACGAGAGCTCCAGCCGCCGAGTACCGGTGCCGTCGATCACCTCGATCGTCGTGCCGCGATGTCGCCACTGCGTGGCGAGCTTGACGGCGAAGCGCGCCACCCACCGGTCGTCGCCGTCGGCGCAGATCTCGTACCCCTCGGCGAGCACGCCGTCGACGTCGTGCTCGAGACGCACGAACACGAGCCCATCGAGATCGAGACGCCGCCACACGTACGTCGATGTGGTCACACCTGCGACTACCGGCCACGACCGCGCAGCTGCGCGAGTGCCTCTGCGACCATCGATTCGGTAATCCGGTCGTCGAGTTGCGCGGCAGCGGCCTCGACCGCTTCGCGCCGGCCGAGCGGATCCCGGGCCCGGGCGCGGGCCATGCGGTCCTCCCGGCTCAGCCACCGGGCCAGCTCCGCCGGCGAGGCGCCCGACAGCTCGGGTCGTTCCTCGAACAGGTAGCGGAGCTGGCCGGCGACGCGCGATACCGACGGGGCGTCCGTCACCGTCAGCTGACTCCGCGGTCGCGCCCTTCCCAGTACGGGGCTCGCAGCTTGAACTTCTGGAGCTTGCCGGTTGCGGTGCGGGCGAGCTCGTCGCGGAATTCGACCGACGTCGGGCACTTGTAGTGCGCGAGGCGGTCCCGAGCGTGCGCGATCAGGTCGTCCTCTGTCGCCTCGGCGCTCGGAGCCAGCACGACGAGCGCCTTCACGGTCTCCCCCCACTTCTCGTCGGGCACCCCGATCACCGCGACCTCCGCCACCGCCGGGTGCGAGAACAGGCAGTCCTCGACCTCGATCGACGACACGTTCTCGCCGCCCGAGATGATGACGTCCTTCTTGCGATCAGAGATCGACAGGTAGTGCTCGGCGTCGAGCGCGCCGCCGTCGCCCGTGCGGAACCACCCGTCAGGGATCGCCTCGGCCGTCTCGTCGGGCTGCTCCCAGTAGCCCTCCATGATCACGTTGCCGCGCGCGTGCACCTCGCCCTCGTCGTCGACGCGCAACTGCACGCCGAGCGTGGGCGCACCGGCGCGACTCAGCCGCTGGGCACGCTCGGGGGCCGAGAGGTCGTCGTACTCGGCGCGCCTCTGGTTCATCGTGAGCAGCGGGGCCGTCTCGGTGAGCCCGTAGATCTGGATGAACTCCCAGCCGAGCTCGGTCTCGACGCGCTCGATCGTCCGGGTGGGGGGAGGCGCGCCGGCGACCACCACGCGGGTGCGGCCCCGACCCGGGATCTCGCCCGGCCACTCGGCGGCGGCGTCGAGGACTGCGTTCACGACCGCGGGCGCGCCGTTGAGCAGCGTGACGCCGTGTGCGTCGATGCGGCGCAGGATCTCGGCGCCGTCGATCTTGCGCAGCACGATGTGGCGGCCGCCCATGCCCGTGACCGCGTACGGCATTCCCCACCCGTTGCAGTGGAACATCGGCAGCGTGTGGAGGTAGACGTCGCGGTCGTTCACGCCCGTGTGCCATCCGAAGACGGCGGAGTTGACCCAGGCGTTCCTGTGCGTGATCTGCACGCCCTTGGGCTGCGCGGTGGTGCCGCTCGTGTAGTTGATCGTGGCCGTCGCGCCTTCGTCCGGCTCCCACGGCTCGGGCTCGACGCCTTCGCGGAACAGCTCGCGGTCCGCATCCGCGCCGATGACGAACCGATGCTTGGCACCCACGCTCGAGAGCGACTCGTCGAGCTCCGGGTCGACGAGCAGCATCGAGGAACCGGAGTGCTCGACGATGTACCCGACCTCGTCGGCGTTGAGCCGGAAGTTGATCGGCACGAGGATGCGACCGGAGCCGCTCACGCCGAAGAACGACACGAACAGGCGGGCGGCATTGGGCGAGACGACCGCGATTCGTTCGCCGAACCCGACACCGAGGTGGTCGAGCGCGGCCGCCTGCGCCTGCGCGAGCTCACGCACGCGGCGATACGTCAGCTCACCGAGCGGGGCCGCCGGTTGGTCGGGCTCGTCGACGAGGCCTATCCGATCGCCGTAGACGAGCGCGGCGCGCTCGATGAAGTCGTTCACCGTCAACGGCACCTTCATGTGCACCCCCTCGGCGCTCGGTTGTCACGTGAGACGCTGGCATAACCACGAGTCACGTGCCAACGTTGCGGCCGCGGCAATCGTCCGAAAAAGGGGGAAGGATGCCCGAGTTCCCGGCCATCACCCATGTCGCCCTCACGGTCACCGATCTGGAGCGCAGCGTGCCGTGGTACCGGCGGCTGTTCGACAAGGACCCGGTCCTCGACGAGGACACGGGACCGTTCCACCACGTCGTGTGGGCGCTGGGGAGCACCCTCGTGGGCATCCATCAGCACAAGAACCTCGAGAGCACGGAACCGGCGAGCGAGCTCAGGCCAGGCCTGGACCACCTCGCGTTCGCGTGCGCCGACCGATCCGAGCTCGAGGCGTGGAAGCAGCGTCTCGACGAGCTCGGGATCCCGAACGGTGGCATCGTCGAAGCGTCGTACGGATCCGGGCTCTCCTTCCGCGACCCCGACAACATTCCGCTCGAGTTCTTCGCCCCACCGGGGTGACCACATTTTGGCGTCAGCTACCCACCTATCACGTGGGTAAATGACGCGAAAACCTAGGCCGGCCGCAGCGTTCGGAGTGGCGCGCCGTTGGTCCAGTCCGCTGGGTCGCCGGGCTTCCAGCGACGTCCGGCACCCTCTTCGACGATGCGCCGGCGCGCCATCTGCTCGGCGGCGCGCCCGGGCGGCACACCCTCCTCCCGCGCGAGCGTAAAGACACGACGGAGGGTGCCGGCGATCTGCGCCGTACGGGCCCGGGCACGCTCGCGGTCGTAGCCGACGAACTCTTCTGCGAGATTGATGATTCCGCCTGCGTTGACGACGAAGTCCGGGGCGTACACGATCCCCCGAGCCGCGAGCGCGTCGTCGTCAGTCGGGTCGGCGAGCTGATTATTGGCGGCGCCGCAGACCGCCCGGCACTGCAATCGCGGGATCGTCTCCTTGTTGAGCACGCCGCCGAGCGCGCACGGTGCCAGCACATCGCACACCTCCTCGAGAGCCCCTTCGACGGGCAGGGCGTCGGCGCCGATCTCGCGCACCAGCACGTCGACGCGTTCGGGATTCACGTCGGCGACGGCGACGCGGGCGCCCGCGTCTGCCACCAGTCGGGTGAGGTGCGAGCCGACGTGGCCCACGCCGTCGACGACGACCCGCTTCCCGGCGAGTGTGGGGTGGCCGTCGAGCTCCTCGAGCACGGTTTCCATCGCCTTCACGACGCCATAAGCAGTCATGGGCGACGGGTCGCCCGAGCCGCCAGGTCCCTCGATGCCCGTGACCCAGGGCGTCTCCGACGCGATCACCTGCATGTCGCGCGGTGTCGCGCCGACATCCTCGGCCGCGATGTACCGGCCGCCGAGCTCGTCGATCGCCCGCCCCATGGCGCGAAGCAGCGCCTCGCTGCGCGCCGCGTCCGGGTCGTCCCACAGCACGACCGCCTTTCCCCCGCCCTGGTGGAGGCCGGCGGCGGACGCCTTGAGGCTCATCGCCTCCGAGAGGCGAAGCACGTCGACCACGGCCTCGTGCTCCGACGGGTACCGCCAAAAGCGGATGCCCCCGAGCGACGGCCCGAGCGCGGTGGAGTGGACGGCGATGATCGCCCGCAAGCCGGACGGCGGATCGGTCACGAACACGACCTGCTCATGACC
>DASPXI010000038.1:0-8237 GCA_035637335.1 Acidimicrobiia bacterium | reverse complement strand
TCCGCGGCACGCTCGCGTGCACGCACGCCGTGCTCGGCGGCATGCAGGAACGCCGCCGCGGCGCCATCGTCAACGTCGCGAGTGAGGCAGGTGTGGTGGGCGCGCCCGCCGGCGCGACGTACGCGGCGTCGAAGGCCGGGGTCCTCGGCTTCACGAAGGCGATTGCTCGGGAGGGCGCGCGCTACGGGGTGCGCTGCAACGCGGTGGCGCCAGGGCCGACCGACACCGCGCTCCTCAGCGCGGCAGTGGATGAGTCCGGCGCGTTCGGTGCACGCCTCCGGCAGGGGATGATCGACGCGACCGCACTAGGGAGGCTCGGTACGCCGGAAGAGATCGCCGGCGCGATCGCCTTCCTTGCCTCTGACGACGCGTCGTTCATCACGGGGCACACACTCGCCGTCAGCGGTGGCCTGTCAATGCTGTAATCGCCACAGAGGGCTCCGGCCCGTACGGGACCGACGCGCATCAGTCGCTCGTCACCCGGTACACCTCGTCGTGCTCCCGCGCCCGCTCGTCGACCTTGATACCGACGCTGTCACCAACCTTCGCCGAGTCGACAGCTTCGTGTTCGAGCTCCATCGACCCGATCTGTTGGGTGAAGTCAGACGAGTGACCGGCGATCCGTATCGTGTCACCGACGTTGACCTCGCCTGCGGTGATGTCCACGATGGCGACGCCCGGCTTCCCGAAGTAGTGCGTCACGGTTCCGACGAATTGCTCCCCCATGGCCGGCTCCCCTCTCGGCACTGCCGTCCACCTTAAGCCTGATTTCCTCGCGCTCACAGGATTCTCAAATGCGCGACCTGGCAGCGTTCGTTCGACCCACTCAGAGAGGAAGGCGACATGGACCCGACTCGGGCAGGCTCAATCCGCAAGCGCCGAATTGCGAAGACCGCGGCGGGAATCAGCGTGGCGGCAGTGCTCGCGGCGGGTGCATGTGCCGTCGATGGCACAGCCTTCGCCTCCGCGAGCGCGACCAAAACCTCACGCTCGGACCCGCCGCCCAACCCGACCGCACCCAAGAGCGCCCGCGTCGACGTCAAGGCGCCGAGGTTCTCGAACCCGACGAAGGTCGACAACCCGCTGTTCCCGATCGGGAGTCTTCAGTCGGCCGTCTTGCTCGGCAACGATGCCGGCCAGGCGCTGAAGATCGAGACCACGCTCCTGCCCGGCACCCGGACCATCGATGTGAACGGCAAGAAGGTCAAGACACTGATTTCGCAGTTCGTCTCGTATCTCGACGGTCGGATTCACGAGGTTGCGATCGACTGGTACGCACAAGCCGACGACGGGGCCGTCTGGTACTTCGGCGAGGACGTGTTCAACTTCAAGGACGGCGTCGTGGCCGACACGCACGGCACGTGGCTCGCCGGTAAGGACGGCGCGCCGGGCATGATCATGCCGGGTAATCCGCAGGTCGGTCAGGTGTACCGACCCGAGAACATCCCCGGAAAGGTCTTCGAGGAAGTCACAGTGAAGACCGTGAGCCTCTCGGTGGACGGTCCGCGCGGTCCCGTGCAAGGCGCGATGGTCGGACAGGAGAACCATCTCCTCGACGGCTTCCTGGAGGACAAGACGTTCGCACCCGGGTACGGCGAGTTCCGCTCCGGCGTCGGAGGGAACCTCGAGGCGCTCACCATCGCAGCGCCGGCCGACACGCGGCCGGGCCCGGTGCCTGCGGAGCTCGACACGATCTCGCGGGGCGCGACGGCCATTTTCGATGCGGCAGCGGCCGGCGACTGGGCGACCGCGTCGGCCACGCTCGACGCGCTGCAGACGGCGTGGGCGACGCACCGTGCGAGCGGTGCAGTGCCCCCGCTGCTCACCGTGCAGATGGATCACGCCCTCACCGACCTTCGCGGCGACGCTCAGTTCCCCGCCCTCGACGCTCGCAACACTGAAGGCACGCGCGCCAACGCCATCGCAGTCGGCCAAGCCGCCGTCGACCTCAAGTTGCAGTACCAGCCCGCCACCGACATCGACCGCGCCCGCTTCGAGCTCTGGACTCGTCGGCTCGTCGCTGACAGTGGCGCCGCCCAGCCGGACCCGGGCAACGTTGCCGGCGACGTCACGGCGCTGAGGCGAGTGTGGGACCGATTCGGCCACGCCGTCGACAAGTCGGCGGCGAGCGACATCGAGGCTCAATTGAAGACCCTCGAGGCTGCCGCCAAGAAAGACGACGTCGCCAAGGCTGCTGAGGGAGCCAAGCGTCTGAGTGACGTGCTCAGCCGGGTCCAGCCCTCCGGGTAGCGAAGCGGGGGTAGGTCGACGGCGGCGTGGGTACGTGAAGCGTTGGTACACATGACGGCTGGCATCACGATCACACCGATGGAAGCGGAATGGTTCGGCGTGCAGCTCGAAGAGGGCGACACGAAGACGAGCCACCGGGTGCACGTGCCCGCGGCACTGCTGGACGATCTGGGGCTCGCCGATGTCGACCCCGAGCGCGTCATCCGCGAGTCGTTCGCATTTCTGCTCGAGCGTGAGCCCCCGTCCAGCATCCTCCGCGAGTTCTCTCTCGACGTGATCCCCCGATACTTTCCGGAGTACCAGGACGAGCTACCCCGCCGCTTGGGTAGATAGTCAGGAACGCGTCAGTGCAACCAGTGAGGTGACGATGCCTGCCACTGCGACGCGTGAAGAGGTGCGCCGTCTCATCGAGAGCGAGGGGGCACAGCTCGTCGAGGTCTTGGCCCGTGACGAGTACGAATGGGCGCACCTCCCCGGCGCGCTGAACATCCCCCTGCGCGAGATCCCCGACCGCGCGCCGCGTGAGCTCGACGCCGGGCGACCCGTCATCGCCTACTGCCACGACTTCACCTGAGACATGAGCCCGCGGGCCGCGTGGCGGCTCGAGCACCTCGGCTTCGAGCGGTCGGTCGACTACGCGGCCGGGAAGTTGGACTGGCTGGCGTTCGACCTGCCATGGGAAGGAACCGCCCAGCTGGTCGGCAGCGAGCTCGATCGCGACGTCCCCACCTGCACGATCGGCGCAAAAGTGGGCGAGGTCAGAACGGAGCTCGCTTCAGCCGGCCTCTGCATCGTGGTCTTCGACAGCGGCGTCGTCGCCGGGTCCCTCACCACGGAGGCGCTCGGCGCCAGTGACGACGAGGTCGTTGACGCGGTGATGGACTCGGGACCTCGCACGGTTCGCCCCAGCGAAGAGTCGCCTGCGCTCACCGAGCGGATGCAGAAGAAGGGTCTCGCCCACATGGTTGTGACGCGGCCCGACGGTCGTTTGGTGGGGGTCTTCCGCCCTGAACCCTGAGGTCCAGACGGCGTAATAGGAGGACAATTCAGGCGGTCGCCCAGATGAGCACCTCGGCGCCCTCGGGCCCGCCCGTCAGCGCAAGGGGTCGGGCGTCTGTCAGCCGAGCGGCGTCGCCCTCCTCCAGCTCACCTGCTCCTTCGAGATCACTTCGGCCGCGAGCGATGAAGACGTGCACGTGCCGCGCGTCCGGCACCGACACGGTTTCACCGGGCCCGATCCGCGCGCCCCACAGCACGGCCTCGCGCTGGTGGATCGAGATCGCGCCCGGATGACACTGCCCTGACGCGATGGGGTGCAGACCGCCCTTGTCGAGCTGTTCGTCGATGTCTCGTTGCTCGTAGCCGGGTTCGATCCCGTTGGTATCCGGCGGCACCCACATCTGGACGAAGTGCACTTCCTCGCTCGGTGATGCGTTCATCTCGGAGTGCGAGATACCCGTCCCGGCGCTCATTCGTTGTGCCAACCCCGGGTAGAGCTCGCCCCGGTTGCCCTCGGAATCGACGTGGAGGAGACGACCGAACAGCACCCAGGTGACGATCTCCATATCGCGATGCGAGTGCGTGGTGAACCCCGTACCGGGCGCGACCCGATCGTCGTTGGACACGAGGAGCAGGCCATGGTGAGTGTTGGCCGGGTCGTAGTGCCGGCCGAAGCTGAAGCTGTGCCAGCTGTCGAGCCACCCGATCTCGGTGTGGGCGCGAGAATGCGCGCGGCGGATGTCGATCGTTACCGTCACGAGCGCCACGGTAATTGACGCCGCGACGGGAGCTGTGTGGGCAGATCTGCTCCCGGGTAACACAGATCCGGGAGAACGAGCCGCAATGGGAGCCGCGATGGATCTCACGAGCCCGGACTTCGAAGAGGGTGGGCGGATTCCCCGTGAGCTCACGTGTGACGGCGAGGACACTTCGCCCGAACTGCACTGGAGCGGCGTGCCGAGTGGGGTCGTCGAGCTGGCGCTGACGTGTGAAGATCCGGACGCGCCGGGCGGGACGTTCGTGCACTGGGTGGCGTGGGGCATCGATCCGGCGAGTGGGCGCCTCCCGCGTGGTGGCAGCACGGAGATCAGCCAAGGACGGAACGGGTTCGGCGCCATCGGGTATGGAGGACCATGTCCTCCGCTGGGGCACGGTGCGCACCATTACGAGTTCACCCTCTACGCGACAGACCAGCCGCTCGACCTCGAATCCGGCGCCACGATCGCTGACCTTCGTTCGGCCATCGAGGGCCACATCCGAGCCACCGCGACGCTCACCGGCATCTACGAGCGCTGAGGCGCGGCTCAGCCGAGAACGCGAAAGCTCGCGCGGAGTGACGTGCCGCGGTCGCCGTTCGCCACGACGGTGTAGGTCCCCGCGCTGTTCCCGGAGTCGGTCATATAACTGGCGCTGACGGTGCCATCCTGCGACGCGGTGTGCGGCTGTCCGGTGAACTTGCGGCCGCCGGGAACATCGATCTCGAAGGTGACGTTCTCGCCTGCCTTCGCCCCGTTCACGCTGAACTTGAACGTCTCGCCGGCCGGCGCGTCTGTTGGTGTGACCACCAGCTGCGCAGGCGGCGTCGGAGGGATCTGCAGGACCTGGCCCTCGGTAAGCCGATCCGCGTTGGTCAGTTGATTGGCGGCGAGGAGGGCCGCCGTCGAGATTCCGAAGAACTTGGCGATCGAGGTCAGCGTGTCGCCGCGTCTGACCGTATAGGGCATTGTGGGGGGAGCCGTCGTGGTGGTCGGCGCAGCCGTGGTCGACGGCGCCGGGGGCCGTGTGGACTTCGAGCTGCCGGTATCGGACGCGCAGGCGGCGAGAACGACCGCCGCTGCGCCCACGAGCACGCGCCACAGCGGCAAGCGTGCCGCCGCTTTCGCTCCCGCGAACATCTCTGCCAGGGTCGCGCCCACCCCCTTTGTGATCAACGACCGGTGGTCTGGTTATGCCCGCCGCGGCTCTCCGCTAGTCACGGCTGGAGCACGACCTTGCCCGGGATGCTCTGGGTGGACTTGGCCATGAACGCCTCCCGCGCGTCAGCGAGCGGGTACACCGCGCCGACCTGGGGGCGAAGCTGGCCGCTGTCGACGAAGCGAGCGAGCTCGACGAGCTGACCTCGGTTGCCTTCGCGCACGAAATGGACCGTGCGGATGTCCTCGCGGTCGGTTTGCGGAGGCCCGGCCACCGAGACGAGGGCGCCGCCCGGCTTGACGATCGCAGACGACCGGTTGAGCACGTCCCCGCCGATCGTGGCGAAGACGACGTCGACCTGACCGACCGCGTCCTCCCAGCCGTCCTGCTCGAGATCGACGAAGGTGTCAGCGCCCAGTTCCAGCGCCAGCGACCGGGCCTTACTTCGCCCGGTGCCGATGACGTGCGCGCCCGCCCAGTGGGCGAGCTGCACGGCCGTCGTGCCGAGACTGCCACCGGCTCCGTGGATCACCACGCTCTGCCCCGCCTCGAGGTGGCCGTGGTCGAACAGGGCCTGCCAGGACGTGAGCCCGGCTTGGGGGACGGCGGCGGCGTGCACGTGGTCGACCGTCTCGGGCTTCGGCGCGAGATCGCGAGCCTCGATGGCGATGTACTCGGCCGCGGCGCCGTCGCGGTAGCCGTTGATGAGCCCGTAGACCTCGTCGCCGACTTCGACGCCGGCGGTGCCCCAGCCGACGCCGACGACGACGCCGGAGAGCTCGTGAGCCGGGATGAGCGGAGCCCGGTCGTGGCCCAATTGGTCGGTCCAGATCGGCCACGTCAGCTCGGTGGGGGTGAAGCCGGCGGCGTGCACCTTGACGAGCGCGTCGCCGACGGCCGGCACCGGATCCGGTGCGTCCTCATAGACGAGGCCGTCGATGCCCTCGAGACCCTCGGGCTTGTAGATGCGGATCGCCTTCATCGGGGACCCTCCTTCCTACCTGTCACATCGACTCGGTTTCGTTCGTCACTGCTATGACGGGACCCGACGAGGGAATGTGACCGTGGACCAACACGACTGGCTGGCCGAGCGATTCGAAGCGGACCGCACCCACCTGCGGGCGGTCGCGTACCGGATGCTCGGCTCCCTCGCCGAGGCCGACGACGCCGTCCAGGAGACTTGGCTGCGACTCAGCCGTTCCGACACGAGCGGTGTCGAGAACCTGACCGGATGGCTGACGACGGTCGTCGGGCGGGTGTGCCTGGACATACTGCGCTCGCGCCGGTCGCGCCGCGAAGACTCGCTGGATACACACATGCCCGACCCAATCATCAACCGCGAGGACGACGTTGATCCGGAGAACGAAGCGCTCATGGCCGACTCGGTCGGTCTCGCGTTGCTCGTCGTGCTGGAAACGCTCGCCCCCGCCGAGCGGCTCGCGTTCGTGCTGCACGACATGTTCGCCGTGCCTTTCGACGAGATCGCCCCGATGGTCGGACGTTCGCCTACGGCCGCACGGCAGCTCGCGAGTCGGGCCCGTCGCCGGGTGCAGGGCGCGGCCCCGGTTCCCGACACGGATCTGACCCGCCAGCGCGAAATAGTCGACGCGTTCTTCGCCGCCGCTCGCGACGGCGACTTCGACGGGCTCGTCGCGGTGCTCGATCCGGACGTCGTGGTGCGATCCGACGGCGGCGTTCTGCGGCCCGACGCATCGCAGGTGGTTCGCGGCGCCGAGGCCGTAGCCGCGCAGGCGCTCAGGTTCGCCCGACTCTCACCCTTCGTACGACCAGCGATCGTGAACGGAGTCGCGGGGGTCGTCGTGGCTCCGCGTGGACGACCGTTCTCGGTCATGGCCTTCACGGTCAGGGACGGGAAGATCGTCGAGATCGACGCACTCGCCGACCCCGAACGCCTGAGCCAGCTGGACCTCGCGGTCCTGGACGACTGAATCTCTGCGCCGTGCAGACGACGGCGTCAGCTCGATCGGGCACCGCTGACCCTCAGCCGGGTGGCAGCACTTCGAACACCGGATGGCGAGGGGCGATCGACCGGAGCTCGTCGTCGGTGGCGTCGGGTCCCACGCCCTCGAAGAACACTCCGACCTCCCACTTCCACCGCCGGAGGTACGCCCGAAGCACCGGGAGCTTCTCGTCCTCGTCCAGCTCACGTGCCCGAAACTCCTCGACGCGCTTGCCGACGCGCAGCTGCCCCGCGCCCGCGACCCGGATGTTCCGCACCCACTGCGTCACGCCGCGCGGCGCAACCAGATAACGCTTGCCGTCCAGTTCGAGCAGGTTTACGGGAGTCGTTCGCCACTCACCGCTCGTGCGCCCTCGAACCGCGAGCACCCGCGAGCCGGCCACGCTCACACCGTGACGGGTCAGGAACGCGACGACCCGGTTGAACACGTTCCGGGTGAACCAACCAGGCGCCAGATAGCGCGCGGCCACGGCTCCATTCTGCACCGAGGCGCCGTGTCGTCACGTCCTGGTTCGGTAATGCAGGAAGACCATGCCGTTGCCAAAGCGGCGTTCGTCCAGGAGCTCGAGCTCCAGACGGACATTGTCGGGAAGACACCGCTTCCCGCCTCCCACCACGATCGGCGTGATGAACAGGTGACACTCGTCGACCAATCCGGCCTTGAACGCGTGCGCTGCAAGCTCTGGACCGCCCACGGTGATGTCTCGCCCCGCCGACGCCTTGATCTGCCGGACTGCGTCGGGGTCAAAGTCTCGCTCGATCCGCGTCTTGGCGGTGGACACGGTCTCCAACGTCTTGGAGTACACGATCTTGTCGGCCGCCTGCCATGTCCCCGCGAAGTCGTGCATGACCGGCGACTGGTCGGCGAGGCTGGGATCGGTCTCCCAGCCGGCCATCGTCTCGTACATACGGCGCCCGTAGAGGTAGGTGCCGATTGGCCGCTCGAGCTCGTTGATGAAGGTGTGCACTTCTTCGTCCGGCACAGCCCAGTCGAAGTTGCCGTCTTGGTCGGCGATGTAGCCGTCGAGCGACGTGATCGCCGAGTAGATCAGCTTGGCCATGGTGAGCCTCCCCTTTCGGATACTGATTGCAT
>DASPXI010000037.1:0-22418 GCA_035637335.1 Acidimicrobiia bacterium | reverse complement strand
GGGCTGGTCGGCACCTCACTTTGGGCGCTCGTCCCGCTGGCGTGCATTACGGCCGGATCGCCCGAAGTGACAGCGCGGCGTGGTTCTTCGCCCTCCTCTCCCTCCTGCTGATCCTGAGGCTGCTCGACCACCCGACGATCCGCAATCACTTGCTGGCGGGACTCAGCATCGGCGTGGGAATCTCTGCTCGCTACTTCATCGCGACGTTGCTCCCTGTGCTCGTCGCCGCCGGGGTCATCGCCATTCGGCGAGGCGTGCCCGGCGCGTCATTCCGAAGAGTCGGGACCGCAGTAGGCGCCGCGGTCGTGACTTTCCTGCTAACCACGCCGTTCTTCCTCCTCGATTGGGCGACGGCACGCCGCAGCCTCGAGGTCGAGTGGGGACCTCACCCCGGACACGACGGTTTCTCGCGCCTCGGGAACCTTCGCTGGTATCTCGGGAACGCGATCCCGAACACGATCACATGGCCCGTCGCAATCCTTGCCGTCGCCGGCATCGTGCTCGTGCTCGTCCGCCGGCGGAATGCTCGCCAGCTCTTGCTCCTAGCGGCGGCAGCGGTCTTTGTCGTCGTGATCAGCGCGTCCGATTTGCATTGGGAACGGTGGCCGCTGCCGATGTTGCCGCTCGTCACGCTCTTTGCGGCGTACGCGCTGGTCACCGGGCGTCGGCCTTGCGCGCACACGCAGGTCAGCTCGCACCCGTGCCCGCGACGGCAGTTGGTCTCGCGCTGGTGGCGATCGTGCCCGCCAAGGACGTCGTCGAGCTCAACGTGCTCCACTCGAGACCGAGCACGCGCCTCGCGGCTCGCGAATGGATCGCGGCGCACGTGCCCCGGGGCAGCATCGTGGTGAAGGAGCAGAAGACCGCCCCACTCGAAGGCATGGGCTTGCGCTCGACCTATAGCCGGGCACTCGCCGAAAGTGGCCGGACGCTGGACCAGTACAGGGCCGACGGCGTCCGGTACCTGATCACCAACGCCGCCATCAGCGCTGCATACAGGCTGCAGCCGCGCCGCTACCCCAGCGAGGCCGCCTTCTACCGCCAGCTGCTACAGGAATCGTGCCTCCTGCACGAGTTCCGTCCGACTGCACACCGTGACGGACCGATCATCCGTGTGTGGGAGCTGATGCCGGTCGGCGCAGCCTGCGGAGCGCGCCCGGCCTTGTAGTGCCCGACGGCACGGCCGATCGCGGGCGCATTCATTTCACTGTCACCTCATGTTCAGCTTGCGATGGTGAGGCCCGTGCTGGCGGACGTGGATACGTTCGCGGACGCGACCCCGGCCGCGTCGGGGTCGCGCCGGCGGACGAGAGCTGTCTGGTGCTCGGTGCTCGGCATCATGGTGGTCTCGCTCATACTCGAGTGCTGGGCACTCCTGCGGGACCTGCCCTTCTCGGACGTCGACGAGCCGGTGTTCGTCCGGCCCGCCGTTCACATGGCAGCCGCCGGGGATCTCAATCCGCACTGGTTCGGCCACCCCGGCTCGACGGTCATCTACCCGCTCGCCGGCTTCTACCGACTCTGGGACACGCTCGCGCACGGTGGGCCGGTGTTCGCCTCGAGCCCGGGCCTGGCCCACCGGTTCGTGACGTCGCCCACGGAGTTCTACGTCATCGGACGCCTGTGGTCGATCGCGCTCGCCGTTGGCGCGCTCCCACTGATCTTCCTGCTCGGCCGACGTTGCTTCTCGACCGCCGTGGGTCTCGTGGGCGCGTCGTTGTGGGCGATCGTCCCGCTGATGGTTCTGTACGCGCGCGAGGTGCGAACAGATAGCGCCGGGCTGTTCTTCGTCGTACTCAGCCTCTTGCTGATCGTGCGGCTCGTTGATCGACCATCACTGCGCAACCATGCCCTGGCCGGCGCCAGCGTGGGGCTCGGCATTTCGTCGCGCTACTTCCTCGTGACGTTGGTGCCGGTCCTGATCGCTGCAGGCGTGGTCGCGCTTCGACGCCGTGTGCCCGGGGCGTCGGCTCGCGGCGTCGCGGTCGGGCTCGGAGCCGCGCTGGCCACGTTCGCGCTGACAACTCCGTATTTCTTCCTCGATTGGAGCACAGCTCGCCAAAGTCTTGCCGTCGAGAATGCACCGAGCATCGCCCACGGCGGCTTCTCACCGCTCGAAAACTTTCGCTGGTACCTCGGGACGTCGATACCCGACACCATCTCGTGGCCCGTCGCCCTCCTCGCCGTGGGCGGTATCGCGGTCGTACTCGTCCGGCGGCGCGCGCCGCGCCCGCTCCTCCTCCTGGGGGCGACACTGCTCTTCCTCATCGCGATCAGTACCTCGAAGCTCCATTGGTCTCGATGGCCACTACCGGTCCTGCCCGTCGTCGTGCTCTTCGCCGCGTACGCGCTGGTCGCGGTGGCCACGGCGGTGCAGGCGCGCGTCGAACGCCGGGTCGTGGCCGCGACGGTGGCGGCGGGTCTCGTGCTCACCTCGGTGATTCCGGCCGAGAGTGTCGTGGCGCTGAACGTGCGTGAATCGGTCCCGAGCACGCGCGTCGTGGCTCGGCAATGGATCAAAGCGCATCTCTCGCCGGGCAGCACCGTGGCGAGGGAGCTCAAGACCGCGCCGCTCAATTGGATGCACCTGCGTGTGAAATACCGCCCCGCACTACCCCTCGGTGGCTGGACGCTCGATCGGTACCGGCACCGCGGGTTCCGGTACCTGATGACCGACGCCGGAGTCAGCGGGCCCTACACGACGCAACCCCGCCGCTATCCGAGGGAAGCCGCCTTTTACCGGCAGCTCCGCGACCAGGCCTGCTTGCTGCACGAGTTCCGGCCGAACTCACATCGGGGCGGGCCCGTCATCCGCCTCTACGAGCTCGTGCCCCGCGGGGCGGGCTGCGGCACGATCACGGTCTTCTAGCGTCCGCCGTACGTACTCTCGCGGCCATGTCGGGCGTAGCAGGCGTGGACGGATGCCGCGGCGGGTGGGTCGTCGTGCACGCAGGGAACGCGGCAGTGCACCCGGACTTCGCCGCGGTGCTCGGCGCGTTGTCCGACGACACGGTCGTCGCGGTCGACATGCCGATCGGGCTCACCGAACGGCACGAACCCGGTGGACGTGACGTCGACCGTGCGGCGCGAGCCCAGCTGGGCCCGAAGCGCAGCTCGGTGTTCTCGCCACCGCCGCGATGCGCGCTCGGGGCGCGCACCCTCGCGGAGGCCCGCCGGCGCGGCGGAAAACTGACGCTTCAGACCTTGAATCTGCTGCCGCGCATCGAGGACGTCGATCGTGTGATGACCGAGGGGCTGCAATCCCGCGTCTTCGAGGTACATCCCGAGCTGAGCTTCGCGGCGATGAACGATGGAGAACCCGTGCTGGCGCCGAAACGCACTCCGGTCGGCTCGGCGCAACGGCGGTCGTTGCTCTCCCGCATGGGTGTCGTGGTGCCCGAGCGGCCGGTGGGGGCGTCGCCCGACGACCTGCTCGACGCGTGCGCGCTGGCCTGGAGCGCGCAGCGGATTGCTGACGGCGTCGCGTCCCGGATCCCCGATGTTCCCGCACGCGACAGCCGCGGCCTGCGGATGGAGCTGCGGTGGTGACGCTGCTGACCGTCGGGCATGGGACGCTCCCGGCCGAGGAGTTCGCCCGGCTGGTGGGCGAGGCCGGCGTCGCGCTCGTGGTGGACGTGCGCTCGTTCCCCGCCAGCCGCCGCCACCCGCACTTCCGTCGGGAGGCGATGGAGCGATGGCTTCCCGACACCGGCGTGGCGTACCGGTGGGAGCCGCGGCTCGGCGGGCGGCGAACGGCGCGACCCGATTCCGCGCACGTTGCCCTGCGCCACCCCGCGTTCCGCGGGTACGCCGACCACATGGAGACCGCGGAGTTCAGCGATGCCCTCGACGTTGTGGTCGCCGACGCCGACCAGGCTCGAACGGCGGTCATGTGCGCGGAGAGCGTCTGGTGGCGCTGCCACCGGCGTCTCCTCGCCGACGGCGCTGTTCTGCTTCGCGGCGCCGAGGTCGAGCATCTCTTCCACGACGGCCGCATCACCCCGCACCATCCGACGCCCGCGGCCCGCCTCGATGGCCGCCGCATCGTTTACGACGGAGGCGGGGCAACGCTGCCTCTGCGAGAATCCACGTGACCGCCAGCCGGAGGTGCCGGTGCAGGGGTTCGTCGTCCACCTGTTCGCCTCGGTCGCCGTGTGCGGCTTCCTCGTCGCCACGTGGGCGCTCACGACGGGATCGTTCAGCGAGGTGTCGGACATCGCCCGCGACCCGGGGCTGGCCCGATCGCTGGGGTTCTGGCCGATTTGGGTGATCCTCCCCGCGGCCGCCGCGCTCGTCATCCACTTTGGCGTCGTGGTGGCACGACTCTTTGGCCGGCGCGCCCGGAGGCGGCGCCGCCAGCGAGATGTCGAGCGCGCCAAGCGGGCGGGTACGCAGGTCGGCGAGGCCCTCGCTGATGTTCTCCGTTCTCTCGCCGAGCGGCGCCGCGGGCGCAAGCAGCCGACGCATGGTCCGGTGAAGCGCTGGGTCGCGGTGATGTTCAGCGACATCGTCGACTCCACCCGCATCGCCGAAGAGGTCGGCGACGAGGAATGGACCGGCGTCGTCGGCCGCTACCGCGAGTTCGTGCGAGCTGCGTTCGCATCGCGCGGCGGTGAAGAAGTCGGCACGCAGGGCGACGGATTCCTCGCCCAGTTCCCCAGCCCGGCCGACGCCGTGCTGTGCGCGATCGACATCCAGCGCGACGTCGAGGAGGTCGCGGCGGCCGGGCTCGGGCTGCAGCTACGCATCGGGGTGCACGCGGGCGAGGCGGTCCACGACGACGGTGACCTCATCGGGCGGGTCGTCAACCTCGCGGCGCGCGTCACAGGCGAGGCGGAGCCGGGCGAGATCCTCGTGACCGAGCCCGTGGCGACTACGTGGGCGGCCGGCTCCAGCTCCAGGACCGAGGGCTGCGCGACCTGCGCGGCGTGCCCCAACCGCGGCATCTGCTGGCGGTGGTCTGGTCCGACAGCGAGGACGCGGGAGCGGCGCGGCCCCGGTGAACCTTCTACGCTCCCCGGGTCCCACTCACCGACTCGGGAGGCACCGCATGCCGCTCGCTGTCGCTGCCCGCGCTCTCCTCGAGGAGCGGCGTCCACTGACGCGCGACGAACTGGCGCGCCTGGCGTCTCTGCCGCTCGACGAGCTGCCGGACCTCGTCGCGCTCGCGCACCGCGTCCGGCTCGCGTACTGCGGACCCGAGGTCGAGCTCGAGAGCCTCATCAACGCCAAGTCGGGCGCCTGCCCCGAGGACTGCGCGTTCTGCTCGCAGTCGGCCCGGTTCGACACCGGCGTCGACGTGTACGCGTTCCTGGACCTCGACGAGGTAGTCGACGCGGCGCGAGCAACTCGCGATGCCGGGGCCACCCAGTTCTGCATCGTCGTCGCCGTGCGCGGCCCGGAGGAACGACTCCTGCGCAAGGTGCTCGACGCGGTCGACGCCGTGCACCGCGAGACGGGCCTCGAAGTGGCGTGCTCGCTCGGAGTGCTGACCCGCGAGCAGGCCGAGCGACTCGCCGCCGCCGGCGTGCGCCGCTACAACCACAACCTCGAGACGTGCCGGGAGGTGTTCCCGTCGATCTGCACTACCCACACATGGGACGACCGCGTCGCAACCGCCCGCCTCGCCCGCGACGTGGGGATGGAGCTGTGCTGCGGGGGGATCCTCGGTATGGGCGAGACGCTCGACCAGCGCATCGACTTCGCCTTCGAGCTCGCCGCGCTGTCTCCCTGCGAGGTGCCCATCAACCTTCTCGACCCGCGGCCCGGCACTCCGCTCGGTGATCAGTCCCTTCTTGCCCCGCGCGAAGCGCTGCAGGCGATCGCGCTGTTCCGGCTCGTGATGCCGGACGCGTGGATCCGCCTCGCCGGGGGGCGCGAGCGGGTGCTCGGCGAGCTCCAGGGCATGGGGCTGCTGGCGGGCGCGAACGCCCTGATCATCGGGAACTACCTCACCACGATCGGCCGTCATCCCGACGCCGACCTCGCGCTGCTCGACTCGCTCGGGATGCCGGTGGCCGACGGTCCCGACGAGGGCCGCTTCGTCGTCGACGCCGCCGGCGCCCACGCCCGTCCCGCGCGCGGCCCGTCAATCCCCTTGCGCGCCGAATGATGCGTTCCTGAAGCAACATAGTGATGCTCTAGGAACGCATCACCTCGCGCAGGCGCCCGGAACGCAGCAGTTCCTCGCGTCGGGCCGGGTCGGTGAGCCCGCAGCGATGAGCCACCCAGGCAATCGCGGCGAGCCCGGCGAGCTCCTCGAGGGCGACGATCCCCGGCGCCGGTAAGAGCGCGGCATCCGGAAGGGTCGAACCGGCGAAGGGCCACCAGAAGACCTCGGTGTTCGTCCACGCCGCCGACAGCGCCAACCCGCAGAACGCGCCGATCGGCAGGCACAGGAGACGGCGACGCAGCAGACGCGGCCGCCCGATCGTCAGCAGCATGACGAGCACGAGCAGGGCGACGCTGGCGATCAGCGTGTGCCCGAACCACAGGCGCCGGGCGGGGAGATCGACCGCTAGCGGCAACAGCGAGCCGACCGCGACGAGTCGGTAGTCGATGCCGGCGCTCTGGAACACCAGCAGCACGATCACCACCGACAGTCCCACATACCAGAAGAACATGCGCTCAGACGCGGTCCAGCGCTGCGTTCACCAGCGCGTCGGCTTCGGTGTTCTCCTCACGGCGTACGTGGGCGATGTCGACGTCTTCGTACTCGGACAGCAAGGCCTTCGCCCGCTCGAAGTACGGACGGAGGTGGGGCTGCTTCACGCGGTAGCTCCCCTCGAGCTGGCGGACGAGCAGCTGTGAGTCGAGGCGGAGCCGCATGCGTTGCGCCGGGAACTGGCGAGCGGCCTCGAGCGCGGCGACGAGCGCGCGGTATTCGGCCACGTTGTTCGTCGCCACGCCGATTCTCTCGCTCACCGTGGCGAGGCGGGTGGGTGGATCGGTCGACGGATCGAGCACGACAGCCCCGATCGCGGCGGGCCCCGGATTGCCGCGCGCGCCGCCATCGGCATAGACGAGCAGCTCCGGCCGCGTGGTCACGGAACCAGGATGCAACCGCAGTTGTCGCAGTGCGCCACCGTTCCGGGCGGGCTCTTGCGGATCCGCTCGGCCTCCACGGAAGGGATGGACAGGTGGCAACCCTGGCAGGTGGTGCCGTTCAAACGGGCGACGCCGATGCCGCGGGCGCGCTCGCGCCGCCGCTCGTAGTCGTCGAGGAGCGCAGCGTCGATCGCGGCTGCGAGCTCGTCGCGCGCGGCGAGCTCTCCGGACAGCTCCTCGTCGATCTCTGCTTCGGCGGCTGAGAGCACACCTTCCATCCGCGCCGCGTCTGCCTCCAACTCCCGGGCGCGGGCCTCGAGTTGCGTGACCTCCGTGTCGAGAGCCTCACGGCGTTCCATCACTTCGAGCTCGCGGTCCTCGAGGCTCCGCCGATGGCGGCGCAGCTGATCGACGTCGGCTTGGAGCAACTGGAGCTCGCGTGGGGACGTCACCTCACCCGAGTACATCGTGCGCTCGACCTCGGCCGCCTTCTCCTCGAGCGATCGCGCCTCGTCGTCGAACCGGCGCTCTTCGCGCGCCACCTCGTCACGACGCTCAGTCGCGTCAGCGAGCTGCTTCTGGACCGTCTCCAGCTCGACCCGTGCGGCATCGAGCGCCGCCCGCTCGGGGATGGTGTCGCGGCGGTGGCGCAGCCGGTCGATGGCCGTGTCGCGTGATTGCAGCTCGAGCAGCGTGTCGAGCATCACCGAAGCGTCTGCGGCCATTTCCGGTGAGCCTAACGGCGGCGGCGTCCGGTGCTCGGTATCAGGTCGCTATCCGGGCCCGGGGCCGCCTCCACCACCGCCATCACCACCGCGGCCGTTGCCGGGGTTCGCAGCCGGCGGCGCCGGTGCCGGAGCCGGTGCCGGTACCTGCGGCGCGGGCTCCACTGGGACCAGGTCGGGCGGAGGAGGCGGCGGCGGCGGAGGTCGGGCGTCGGTGTCGGTGCGTCCCAAGACCGGATCGATGACCTTGCCCGGCGCGTCACATGCCGCTCCGGGCGGCGGGAACGGCGTGTCGGGCTTGCCTCGTAGCGCGGGGTTCATGAACCCACGCCAGATGGCGTTCGGGACCTGAGCCCCGAAGCCCGCCCCGGGCACGTCCGCCTCGGGAACGCCGTGCCACGCGAACGACACCAGGTCGGGAGTCCCGCCGATGAACGCCGACGTGACCTTTTCGTCAGTCGTGCCGGTCTTGCCGAATGCGTCGTGGCCGGCGAGGCCCTTCCCCTCGGCGGTGCCACCGGGGCCGAGCGGACCGTGCAGAATGCTCGCCTCGCAGGCGGCGACGTCGGGGTCGAGCACGCGGTTACCCGGCCGGCCGGTCTCGTCGAACACAACCTTGCCCTCGGGCCCGACGACCTTCGACACGAAAATCGGGTCGTGGTGGATGCCACCGCTGGCGATCGTGGCCGCGATGTTGGCCATCTCGAGCGGCGTGATCGAGACGACGCCGAGCGTGAACGTCAGCACCCGCCACTGGTTCAACGGCTGCCGACCGGCGACGTTAGGGCGCATGCCCATCTTCTGGGCCATGTCGATGACCTTCTCCATGCCGACGCCCGTCGACATGCGCACAAAGGCGCAGTTCACCGAGCCCGTGGCCGCGTCCTGGATCGACATGCTGCCGCCATTGCCTTCGGCGTTCCTGCTGAAGCCCTCGAATCCGCGCACGCTGCACGGCGCCGAACCATCAACCTGGTCGTTGCGCGACCAGCCGTTCTGGAGAACGGTCGCCAGGGTGACCACCTTGAAGCTCGACCCGACCTGGCGTCCCGCGCCGTCGATGGCGAGATTGAACTTGGCCTCGCTGTACGGCCGGCTGTCGGTCATCGCCTTCACGTAGCCGGTCTTCGGGTCCATGGCGACGAGCGCGCCACCGAAGCCATTCGGTGTGCCTCGCAGCCCGTTGGCTACCGCTTGGTCAGCCTTCTGCTGGAGGTCCTGGTCGAGCGTCGTGTACACGCGCAGGCCGCCTTGCAGCACTTTGTTGCGTCGCTCATCCGGATTCGCCCCGAGGCGCGGATCGTTGAGCAGCACCGTTTGCGCCTGCTCGACCCAGGCGTTCGCGGGCTTGAGCTCGGCCGCCGGCTTCACGGTGGGAAGCGGCTCCAGGCTCGCGAAGTTGGCCTGGTCCTGTGTGATCTTGTGCTCGTGGACCATCCCCTTGAGGACTTCGACGCGCCGCCTGATCGCACGGTCCGGGTGCACGAAGGGATTGTCGCCCTCGGGGTTACGGATGGAGCCAGCAAGAAGCGCCGCCTCGCCCAGGGTGAGCTCGCTCATCTGCTTGCCCCGCGGGAATGGCGAACCCGGATCAGTGGTCAGGAAGAACCGTCGCACCGCCGCCTTCACGCCGTAGGACCCTTGGCCGAAGTACACGGTGTTGAGGTACTGCTTGAGAATCTCCCGCTTCGAGTACTTCTCGTTCACGCGGTACGCGAGGACGAGCTCTCGGATCTTCCGGTTCAGGTCGCGCCTGTTCCCCGTGAGACGGTTCTTGACGAGCTGCTGGGTGATCGTCGATCCGCCTTGGGAGACCTTGCCCTTGGTGACGTTGTCGACGAAAGCGCGCCCCACCCCATTGAGATCGACACCGGGGTTCTTCCAGAAGGTCTTGTCCTCGGTGATGATGACGGCGTCGATGAGGACTTGCGGAACCTCGTCGAGCTCGGCGGGCTCGCGGTCCTGCAATCCGATCTTGCCGATCGAGTTCCCGGCCGAGTCGTAGACGGTCGTCGATTCGGACAGTTGTCCGAGCTTCTTCACCGTGCCCGTGTAGTGATGCGAGAGCGCGATCTGACGAGCGCCCGGAGCGAGCGCGGCGAGGCACACGCCGAGGATCAGACCACCGACGAGGACGAGGGCCGAGAACCTCGTGAGGACACGGATGGGTTGCGGCATGGAACCAACCAGGATGGCACATCGGGCCTGAATTCGGGCACCGGCGACCCGCCCCGCCGCCTCTGCGCCGGCGTCGGGTCGGTCCCGATGGCTGTCGTATCCCGTCGGTATCGTCCGAGGCGATGACCGGGATCCAGCTCGTCGCGCACGGGCCGCCCGCACGAGCCGCGCTCCGGGAGGCGGTCCGAGAGGCGAAGGGCCCCGACCCGCTGGCTCCCGTCACCGTGGCGGTGCCCTCGACGTACGCCGGCCTCGCCCTCCGGCGGGCGCTCGCCGGGCCCGACGGCCTGGTCAACGTGCGGTTCCTGGTGCTGGCGCGCCTGGCGGAGCTCCTCGGCGCGCCGGCGCTGGCCGAGCAGCGCCGCCGGCCGCTCACGCGGCCGCTGCGGGCCGAGGCCATCCGAGCCGTGGTCGCCGACGCCGACGACCCGTTCGGGTCGGTCGCCGGCCGCCCGGCCACCGAGCGGGCGTTGGACGCGTCGTTCCTCGACCTCCGCCGGGCGGGCGACGGCGCCCTCGACCGGTTGGACGGCGGCGGAGAGCCGGCGGCGTCGGTCGCGCGCCTGTACCGCGAGTTCCGGTCGCGGACCGCCACGTTCTACGACGACGAAGACCTCGCAGCCGCGGCCGCCGCGACCCTTGCCGGGACGCCGCCGGCGCTGCGGGAGCTCGGCGCTGTCGTGGTGTTCCTTCCGACGCGTCTGTCGCCTGCGCAGACCGAGCTCGTGCGCGCGCTGGCCCGTACCGGGAGTGTGCGCGTGCTCCTGGGGTTGACCGGTGACGCGGCTGCCGACGGAGCCGTCGAGGAGCTGGCAAGTCAACTCGGCGGGCTCGGCCACCTCGACGGGCCCGAGCGCGCGCCGAGCCCCGCGCCGATCACAGGGACGTCGATCTCGAGCGCGCCCGATCCCGAGGACGAGATACGCGCCGTCATCCGCGACGTCATGGCGCGCGCCGCGACCGGAACACCGCTGCATCGCATGGCGATCCTCTACCGCGTCGACGAGCCCTACGCGCGCCTGGCCCACGAGCTCCTCGACGCAGCCGGCATCCCGTGGAGCGGCCCGTCGACTCGCCGACTCGCCGATACAACGGCGGGGCGCGTCCTGCTCGGTGTGCTTCGCCTGGCCGAGCTCGACTTTGCGCGCGACGCGGTGGTCGAGTGGATCGCGTCGGGACCGGTGCGCGACCCGGCCGACGGACACGCCGTTCCCGCAAGCCGTTGGGACATCCTGTCGCGCGAGGCGGGGATCGTCAGCGGCCTCGCGCAGTGGAGCGACCGGCTCGCCCGCCTCGCACGCCGCCTCGAGGCCGAGCTCGAGGCCACCGGCGACGACGAGCTCAGCGAGGCGGCCCGCCGCCATCGCGAAGCCGACCTCGACCACGCTGGGCACCTGGCGCGATTCGTCGCCGAGTTGCGTGTCCGGCTGATACCACCGTCGCCGGGCACGTGGCCGCGCCTCGCGGCGTGGGGGCGCGAGCTCCTCGACCTCTACCTCGGCGGGGACGCCCGGCGCGCGAACTGGCCCGAAACCGAGGTGGAAGCGGCGCGTCATGTCACCGAAGCCCTCGACGGGCTGGCGACGCTGGCCGAGATCCGCGCCGAGGCGTCCCTGCCCACGTTCGTGCGCGCGCTCGAGTCGGAGCTCGACGCGCCGGCGGGTCGCGTCGGGCGCTTCGGCGCCGGCGTCTTCGTCGGACGTCTGCACCACGCGTACGGCGGCGACTTCGACGTGGTGCATGTGGTCGGGATGGCGGAAGGCGCATTCCCACCGTTGGGGCGCGAGGACCCGCTGATCCCGGACCGGGTCCGTCGCAACACGGGCGGCGCCCTCCCCATGCACGCGGTACGCCGGACGGAAGAGCGCCGCGACTATCTCGCCGCCCTCGCCGCAGCTCCCGTGCGCTCCCTGTCGTACCCGCGAGCCGACCCGCGTGCGCAACGCAAGCGGCTGCCGGCGCGCTGGCTGCTCGAGACCGCGAGCCGCCTCGCCGAAGAGCCGGTCGGCGCCGAGGAGCTCGCGCGCCTGGCGTCAGCCGATTGGCTCCACGTCGTGCCATCCTTTGAGGCCGGTGTACGCGCGCCGGGCGAACCGTGCTCGCTCACGGAACGGGACGTCCGGAGCCTGCGCGCCTGGCAGGAGTCGGGCCGGCCGCTCGACCACCATCCGCTGATCGCGGCCACGCCGTCGCTCGGGGCCGGCATCAGCGTCGTCCGCCACCGCCGGTCGGGAGCGCTGACGCGTTTCGACGGTCACGTCGGGCCGGTGGCGGGACTGCTTCCCGCGGAGGACGACGCCCTGTCCCCCACCGCGCTCGAGGAATGGGCGACGTGCCCGTTCCGGTACCTGCTCGGGCGTGTGTTGCGCGTGCACGAGGTGGAGCGTCCCGAGGCCACCGATCGCATCAGCGCCCTCGAACGAGGCTCGCTCGTGCATGCCGTACTCGCAGAGTTCATCGACGGCGCCGAGCCCCGAACGGCTCCCGACCAGCCCTGGGACGACGACGAGCGCGCCCAGTTGCTCGCGATCGCCGAGCGGCATTGCAACGAGGCCGAAGCCGAGGGCGTGACCGGCCGGCCCTTGCTCTGGAAGCTCGACCGACGGCGCATCCTGCGCGAGCTCGAAGGCTTCCTCGACACCGACGAGGCGATCCGCGCCGGGCTCGGGGTCGTGCCCCGGCCGGGCGGACGCGAGCTCGCCTTCGGTTTCGGGGGCGACTCCGGTGACCCGGCGACCGTCACGCTCGCGGACGGGCGCGCCGTCCGCTTCCACGGCCGCATCGACCGCGTCGACGAGGGTCCCAACGGATCCCCGATCGTGGTCTTCGACTACAAGACGGGCCGTATCGAAGATCCCACCCAAGGGCTGGAGCGCGGCAACCGGCTCCAGCTGCCGGTCTACGCGCTGGCGATGGCGGGCGGCGACTCCGGAGCGGATGTGCGTTCGTACTACTGGTCGTTGCGCCAGTTCGGGACCGACGCGCTCGTCGGCATCGAGCTCGACGACGCGACTCGCGACCAGTTCGTCGACAAGGTCTCGGCGATCGTCGACGGGATCGGCGCCGGCGTCTTCCCCGCCTTCCCCGACAAGCCCCGCCAGGACGGCCGGGGGCGGGACACATGGGAGAACTGCTGCTACTGCGCCTTCGACCGCGTGTGCTCGCCGGCCCGCGACGACGACTGGACTCGCAAGCGGGACGACCCTGCGCTGGTGAGGTTCCGGCAGCTCGCCGATCCCCCTGACCACCCAGCCGGGAACGGAGACAACCAGTGACCGCCGACGCCGTGGCGCGCGAGGAGATCCGCGACCTCCATGACACGACGCTCTTTGTCGAGGCTGGTGCAGGCACGGGTAAGACCACCGCACTCGTTGACCGTGTCGTCTCGCTCATCGCGCGCGGTCGCGTCGCGGTCCGAGAGCTCGCCGCCATCACCTTCACGGAGGCGGCCGCGGGCGAGCTCCGTGACCGCATCCGGTACCGCCTCGAGCAGGCGGCGGGCGCGGCGGCGGCGGCTTTGCCGACCGGCGCCGCAGGAGCCCGAGCTTGCGAGGGCGACCAGGAAGCCCCGAAGGGCTCGTGGACACCCGAGGAGCGAGAACGATGCCGGGCCGCGCTCGAGGACCTCGACGACGCCGCCTTGTCGACACTGCACGGCTTCGCCCAGCGGATCCTCGCCGAGCACCCGCTCGAAGCCGGGTTGCCGCCGCGCTTCGACGTCATCGACGACGTCCAGGCCGCGGTCCGCTTCGAGGAGCGTTGGGAGCAGTTCCTCGACGCGCTCGTCGCCGACCCCACCCTCGAGCCCGCCCTCCTCGCCGCGCTGGCGCTCGGCATCGACTTCGATCAGCTGCGCAGGGTGGCGTGTGTCCTGCACGACCATTACGAGCGTCTCCACGCCACGCCCGCGGCCGTGTCCGACGCTCGACCCGTCGACCTCGACCCCGTCCTCGCCCCACTCGAGCAGGCGATCGCTCGACTCGCCGAGTGCCGCGTCCGACAGGATCTGCTGTTCCAGCACGTCGAGGGGCTCGCGGGCTGGCTCGACGCCCTCCGCGACGCGCCGGACGACCTCGACCGTCTCGATCTTCTCGGCGAGATGCCGAAGATGGCGAAGAACGTCGGACGGCACGGGAACTGGCACTGTCCGGTCGACGAGGTACGTGGGCTCCTCGAGCAGGCGGACGCGGCGCGCGCTGCCGTCATCGGCACCCACCAGCGGGCGACGCTCGACCTGCTCCTCGCCCGACTACGGGGATTCGTGCGCGCGTATGCGGACGAGCGCCGGCGTGACGGCCGCATCGAGTTCCACGACCTGCTCGTGCTGGCGCGCGACGTGCTCCGGAACAACCCGCAGGTACGCGCCGCGCTCAGCGAACGCTTTCGCGTGCTGCTCATCGACGAGTTCCAGGACACCGATCCGCTGCAGATCGAGATCGCGGTACTCCTTGCGTCCGACGATCCCGAGGCCGGTCGGCGGGCGTGGCACGACGTGCCGGTCGCACCCGGGCGGGCCTTCTTCGTCGGCGACCCGAAGCAGTCGATCTACCGCTTCCGGCGGGCCGACCTCGAGCTCTACCACCGCGTCGAGCGGGAATTGCGCGACGGCCACCGTGAGCTCACGCAGAACTTCCGGTCGGTGCCGGGGATCCTCGACTGGGTCAACCACGTCTTCGACCGTCTGTTCGGTGGCTTCGAGGCAGGAGACGGCGCGCAAGCCGCGCACGTGGCGCTCGTCGCCGAGCGAGACGCATTCGAGAGCTCGACGCCGCCGGTCGCGACGTTCGGTGGGCCCACCGACGTGCCACTCGTCGCCGAAGTCCGGGCCGTCGAGGCGGCCGCCGTCGCGGCGCTGGCCCAGCGGATCAAGGACGACGGATGGGAGGTCGCGGACCCCGTCACCGGGTCGATCCGACCCGCCCGCTACGACGACATCGCACTGCTGCTGCCGACGCGCACGGCTCTCCCCGATCTCGAGGACGCATTGGAGCGCGCCGACGTGCCCGTCCGGATCGAGAGCCAGTCGTTGGTGTTCTCGACGGCGGAGGTGCGCGATCTGCTGTCGATCCTGACCGCCCTCGACGACCCGACCGACGAGATCGCACTGGTCGCGTCGCTTCGGTCGCCCGCGTTCGGATGCGGAGACGACGAGCTCGTGGACTACCACCAGCGGGGCGGACGCTGGGACTACCGGCGAACCGTGCCGGACGATATCCCGCCCGACCATCCGGTTGTCGCGGCGCTCACGGCGCTCCGGGACCTGCACGACACTCGGTGGTGGCAATCGGTCAGCGAGACCGTCGAGGCGATCGTGCGCCAACGCAAGATGCTGGAGCTGGCGGTCACGCACCGGCGGCCGCGCGACCATTGGCGCCGCATCCGGTTCTTCCTCGACCAGGCCCGCGCCTACGACGCGGCGTCGGGTTTCGGGCTACGCGGCTTCATCGACTGGGTGCGCCAGCTCGCCGACGAGCGCGCCCGGGCCGTCGAGATCGTCGTGCCCGAGCCGGACGATGATGCACTGCGCGTCCTCACCGTGCACGGCGCCAAGGGACTCGAGTTCCCGATCGTGATCCTCGCCGGCCTGAACGTGGCCCCGCCGAATCGCTCGACCCCCGTGCTGTGGAACCCTGATGGCAGCTTCGAGGTCCGCGTCGGGAGAGTCCGGCAGGGCACGCGTTTCGAGACCCCGGGTTGGGACGAGCGGGCGCGCCGCGAGGACGAGCTCGACGCCGCCGAGCGGATGCGGCTCCTCTATGTGGCTTCGACCCGCGCCCGCGACCATCTGATCGTGAGCCTCCACCACAAGGAGGACTCCGACTGTCATGCCGCGCTGCTGTGCGAGCACGGCGCGGACGCGCCCGCGGTGGCGCTGGACCTCGACGGCGCTGCACCCGCCGCGCCGGCCGCGGTCACACCGGCCGACGACGGCGAGGGGCCCGAACGCCCGGCGGATCGCGAGAGCTGGATCGCGGCGCGCACCGCACTGTTGACACGCGCCGCGCTGCCCGCCAGCGTGGCGGCAACCACGCTCGCGCACGACGGTTGGGATCCTGCGCTCGAGAAGGACGAGCCCGTCGACGACCGCCCGCCGTGGCGGCGCGGCCGGGCGGGCACCTCGGTGGGGCGGGCTGTGCACGCCGTTCTCCAATCCATCGACCTCGCCACCGGCGCCGGCCTCGACGCCACGGCTCGGGCGCAGGCGCTGGCGGAAGGGATCCCGCAGCGCGAGGCCGAGGTACGAGCCTTGGCCCGCGGCATCTTGCAGACCTCGGTCGTGCGGGGGGCGGTGACCAGCGGTCGGTACTGGCGAGAGGTGCCGGTGGCCGCGCTCGTCGACGGCGTGACCGTCGAAGGCTTCATCGACCTGCTCATGGAGACGCTCGAAGGGCTCGTGGTCGTCGACTACAAGACCGATCAGATCCCCACCGACACCGATCTCGACGCAGTGATGGAGCGCTACCGCGTCCAAGGCGCCGCGTACTCGTTGGCGCTCGAGCGTGCGCTCGGCACTCCGGTCGCGCGCTGCGTCTTCGTGTTCGCGCGTCGGGGCCGCGCCGTCGAGCGTGAAGTGGAAGACCTCCCGAACGCGGTGGCCGACGTGGAGCAGCGGATACGCAAGACGGCGCGACTCTGATACGTGCCGCGGTCCGGGGCAAAGCCCCGGACCGCGTTCACGCGCCTCTCAGCCCGCGATCCTCAAAGTCCGAGCTGGCCGAGAAGGCTGAGGCTGGCGTTCGCGTTGAACGGTTGCGTACCCAACGCGAGCTGGACACCAGAGAACGACGAGTGCGAACGCATGTAGTTCAGCTCGAGGTTGACGTCGCCCACGCCGTTCGAGCCCGCGACCGGCGCGATCTGCACCGTGCTGAGCACTCCCAGCGCCGCGCCCGCCGAGTTCAGGAACACGCTCCCGGAGTCGCCCGGGATACCGGGTGTGGCCGTGTACACGTCGTGGCTCCAGCCATTGCCGTTGTCACCGAGGCTGACGCCCTTCTTGGGGCTCAGCTGGCTGACACCGCCGCGGAGACTCGAGTTTCCGTACGAGTGCACGTTCTCGCCCGCGGTCGTGTCGATGCCGTTGGGACCGCCCCAGAACGGGATGGACGGATTGACCTTGCCGAAGTCGGCGGGATCGAGACGTATCAGGGCGAGGTCGTTGAACGCGCACACGTCGGGGTTCGTCTCGCCCGCGGCCTGCATCGTGATCCACGAGTTGTAGACCATGGTCCCGGGCTTCGATGCACCCCCCACTTGAACGGGCGTGCCCACCGGCAGCGACTCGGAGTTGCATCCATCTGTCTCGGTGGCGCTACCGGTGCCCGAGCAGTGGGCCGCCTGCCCGATGTAGACGGTGTTCGAGGCGTCGAAGAAGACGAAGTTCGCGGTGCACTGCGCACCGTCGGTGCGGGTCTGAACCCCGGGATGAATCGGGGCGGCGGCGGCCGGTGCCCAGGTCGGGGCGGCGGCCGCCGTCGGCGCCTGCGCCGCCACGAAGGGCACGGCCGCGCCCAAGGACACGGCCACGGCGGCACACGCGCGGGCGAGCAGTCTCATGGGTGTCGTCCTCCTCGATCGGTCCCGTCTGCCCGTTTCGTGGACTTGGGGAAGATAACGCCCATGTCGGCGAATTGCACGTCCCCGCTTGTCGAGCGTGGGTGAGGCGCCGCCGCCGGCATCAAGCGGCGGCCGACCGGCGGGCGTGCGCCGGACGATCCGGCCCGCCCGGCCGAGACCCGCGTCGGAGACCCGAACCGAGCGAAGCGAAGCAAAGCGAGGCGGCGACGGCGGCTTTGCCGACCGTCGCCGCAAAGCCGGAGCTTGCGACGGCGACAAGAGGAGGCGAGCAGGGGCTCGGCCGGAACAGCGGTGCCGGTTCGGCGCACCCGTCCGGCGTGTCGGCCGCTGCGGTCAAAAGCCGGCGGCGGGACGGCTCGGGTCCCTAAGCGAGGACGTCCTTGGTGGTGAAGCGGGACCAGGCGGCGACGGCGAAGATCACCACCGTGACGGCTTGGATGAGCAGGTTCAGGAGGATCTGATTCCAGTACACGGGTGAGCGCAGGACATCGCCGAACGACAGCCAGTAGTGCGTGAGCAGGAACGGGTGCAGCCAGGACAGCGAGGGGACGGCGTTGAGCACGCCGCTCAATACCGCCACGCCCACCGTGCCCGCCATCGCGCCGACGGGCGCATCCGTGAGCGTCGAGATGAAGAGACCGATCGCGGCCAATCCGAGCAGCGACACTGCCACCAGGATCGCGGCCAGGCCGATCCGGAGCGTTCCCGCCGCGAGTGACAGCGTGTCGCCCGACAGTGTCGTGACGTCTCCGATCGGGAACAGGATTGAGCCGGCGATGAGCCCGGCGATCGCGACCGCGAACGTGGCCACGAAGCAGAACACCGTCACCGTCGTCGCCTTGAGGACGAGCAGCCGCGTCCGACCCACCGGACGGGACAACACGTACCGCAACGTGCCCAGGTTCGCCTCCCCCGCGACCGAATCGCCGGCGACGATCGCCACCGCAAGGGGAAGGAAGAACGGCAACGTCACCGTCAGACCGACGAGCGCGGCGAAGACGCCGTTGTTGGTGATCTGGTCGAAGAAGCGCGGTCCCTGTCCCGGGCTCGGTCCCTCGCCCGAGAGGCGCACCGCCACCGCCACGGCGACGGGCACGGCGGCGAGCACGAACAGCAACACTCGCGTGCGCACCCGTCGGAACAGCAGTCCAAGCTCAGTGAGCCACATCGAATCCCTCTCCGGTCAGTGCGACGAACGCGTCTTCGAGGCTGCGCCGATCCGTCGTCAAGCTGCGGACACCGACACCCGCGAGAACGAGCGCCCGGTTACATTCCTCGGGCCGTTGCCCGTCGAGCTGCGCCGAGACGATCTCGCCCGTGACGATGATGGACTCGAGGCCCATGCGCTCGAGCACCTGCGCGGCGTCGGCAGCGTCTTCGGTCTCGACCCGCAGCATCGAGTCGCCACTGCCGCGAAGCTCCTCGATGGAGCCCTGGGCGACGAGCTTGCCGACGGAGATGATGCCGACGTGCGTGCACAGTTGTTCCACCTCGCTCAGGAGGTGCGTGGACAGGAACACCGTGGAACCTTCGGCCGCCAGCTCACGCACGAGGTTCCGGATCTCTCGGGTGCCTTGGGGGTCCATCCCGTTCGTGGGTTCGTCCAGGACGAGCAGGCTCCGTGGCCTCAGGAGCGCAGCGGCAAGACCGAGCCGCTGCTTCATGCCGAGCGAATAGGCGCGGTAGCGCTTCGTCGCCGCCGCGCGGAGACCGACCTTGGCGAGCGCGGCATCGATGCGGGCGCGGCGGGTGCGTCGCTGCCCGTCCGGCCCGGCCGCGTCCAGGCGCTTGAGGTTCTGGCGACCCGTCAGCCACGGATAGAACGCCGGGCCCTCCACGAGTGCTCCGACGTGCGGGAGCACACTCGCGTTGGCGGCCGGCATGGCCTTGCCGAGCACTCGGTACGACCCGCCCGAGGGCCAGATGAGCCCGAGCAGCATCCGGATCGTCGTCGTCTTGCCCGAGCCGTTGGGCCCGAGGAAGCCGTACACGCTGCCGCTCGGCACGACGAGATCGAGCCCGTCGACGACGGCGGTGTGGCCGAGGCGCTTCGTGAGCCCCGTCGTCTCGATCGCGAACTCGCTGTCGATCGGGCCCTCGCCGAACACGCGCGCAGCTGGCGTGGTGGCCGCGCTCGGCTGCGCCACAGTTGCCGTCTCGTCGCTCATCGCGACACGACCTCCACGGCCGCGGGCTCCAGCCCCTGCGGTGTCACGGCACCGGCGACGATTCGGCCACCGGGCAGGATGAGGAGGCTGAACACTGGCGTCTCCAAGAGCTGTCCCGTGCCGTACGGGCCCCTGACCGCCTTGGCCGTGCGGCCGAGATCATCCAGTCGCCACCAGCTCAGCCCGCTGACGGCGACCACCTCGTTCCACCCTTCGTCGGTGGTCGCAAGGCGCAGGAGCGCATCGTTGACGCCCGTCACCGACTGCACGTCCTCGAGCGCCCTCTGTCGCTCGCGTTCGCGCTGCCAATCACCCGAGTAATCGGGCGTGCGGCTCACCTCGGCGCCGTCCGTCACCTTCGCCTCGGGCGGAGGTCGGAAGGCGAACTGCGATTCCGCCGGGCGCTTGAAGGTGAGCGACGTGAACTTGCTATCGATGGCGACAGTGCCACTCCGGGTCTTCACCTGGACCCGCAGCGGCAATCCGGTCGCGGCGTCCACGCCGATCGTGACCTCGGTGATGAGGGAGGTTGGCGTGTCGGGGACGAGCCCAAGCTGGTAGACGGCCCGGTCGGCTACGTAGGTGGGCGCATGGAGCACGAGCCGGGTGTTCTGATTGCGCAGCGCGAGGAAGCGGGCCGCCATTCCGTCCGGCGACTCGAGAGTGCCTCCACCTGCGAGAGAGGTGATCAAACCGGTCGCGTCGCCGGACTCGCTCGGGGTCGCGACCTTCGTCACACGAGAGCGCCGGCTGTGCCAGACATACGTGACATCACCGTTGCGGTACCAGTCGGTCTCTTCGAGGTCTTGCAGCAGCGCGATCCTGCGACGATCTCCGTCCTGCCACAGGCGCGCGTCATTGCTCCCTGCGGCGAGGCCGACGAGGGAGCCGCCCGATTCGCCGGTCGCCGTCCCGAAGTCACCCAATCCGAGGCTGGTTTTCAGCTCGAGGAAGCCCGACCGCGGCTGTGGGTGCGGGCTCGCGGCCCATTCGGCGACCTCGGCGGCCGTCCGGTTCGGCAGCGTCGGCTCCGCGCGCGCGTCGAGCCGGCCACTGAGGGAGTAACCCGCCCAGACCAGAGCGACGACGACGGGCGGCACGAGCCAACGCCATCTCCTCGTCCTGGGTCGGGCAACCACGACACCCCAGGGTAGGACCACCCCTTGGGCCGTCCCTGAGCGCGACCTGAGAGCCCGCTGAGGCGCGACCCGCCCGCGTCGCCCGCCTCTATGGTCGCCGTCGCAAGCTCCGGCTTTGCGGCGACGATCGGCAAAGCCGCCGTCGCCGCGGAAAGGATACGGGGCACGCCGAGCAAGGAGGCTCGTGACCTTCAGCGTGCTCAAGCGGGTGTTGCTCGGACGGCCGTTGCCGTCACAGGCGTTCGAGCAGCAGCGTCTCCCCAAGCGCCTGGCACTGGGCGTCTTTTCGACCGACGCCATCGCATCGACCGCCTTCGCCACCCAGGAGATCCTCGTCGTCCTGGTGCCGGCGGCGGGCATGGCCGCGCTCGGGTACCTGGTGCCGATCTCGCTGGTCGTCGTCGCGCTGCTGGTGATCGTCGTCCTGAGCTACACGCAGACGTTGTACGCGTACCCGAACGGTGGCGGGTCGTACATCGTGAGCCGCAAGAACCTCGGGACCTACCCGTCACTCGTCGCGGCGGCGTCGCTGATGGTCGACTACACGCTCACCGTGTCGGTGTCGGTAGCGGCGGGCGTCGCCGCCATCACGTCGGCCGTCGCGCCGCTTCGCGGCAACCAGACTCTGCTCGGGGTGGGCCTGATCGCATTCATTGCGCTGGCGAACTTGCGCGGCGTCAGGGAATCCGGCCGGCTGTTCGCGCCACCCACCTACACCTACATCGCGATCATGACGCTGCTCATCGGGTACGGCCTGTTCCGAACGTTCACGGGCGACCTGCATCCCCTGCCCGTCGACCACAAGGAGCTGGCGCACTTCACCAACCCCGAGACGATGATAGGCGGGGTCACGCTGTTTCTGCTGATGCGCGCGTTCTCGTCCGGTGCCATCGCCCTCAGCGGCGTCGAAGCGATCTCGAACGGTATCCAGGCATTCCGCAAGCCCGAGTCGCGCAACGCCGCGATCACGCTCACGTGGACCGCGTTCATCCTCGGCGGGCTGTTCTTTGGGCTCGCGGTCCTTGCTGACCAGCTGCGCCCCACCCTCTCGGAGAGCCAGACGATCTTGTCGCAGATGGGGCGGGCCGTCTTCGGCGGCGGCAGCAGCCCTCTCTACATAATCCTGCAGGCGTCCACGGCGGCGATCTTGACGCTCTCGGCCAACACCGCGTTCGCCGACTTCCCGCGCCTGTCGGCGATCATCGCCCGAGACGGCTACATGCCGCGCCAGCTCACCAACCGCGGCGACCGGCTCGTACTCTCGAACGGGATCCTCGTCCTCGCGTTCGCCGCCGGACTGCTCGTCGTCGCCTTCGGGGCCAGCGTCAGCTCGCTCGTCCCTCTGTTCGCCGTCGGCCTCTTCACTGCCTTCACGCTCTCGCAAGCCGGAATGGTGGTGCACCATTGGCGCCTGCGCGAACCCCGGTGGCACGTCGGCATCGTGATCAATGCCGTCGGCGCGGCGGCCACGATGCTGGTCCTCGCGGTCATCCTCATCTCGAAGTTCACCGAGGGCGCGTGGATCCCAACCGTGGTGATCCCGTTGCTCGTCGTGCTCTTCAAGGGCATCCACCGCCATTACG
>DASPXI010000036.1:0-5861 GCA_035637335.1 Acidimicrobiia bacterium | reverse complement strand
ACCCGAATCTTCTTCGTCGCCATAACTCTTAGGACATTCTCCCACGCAATGCTGCGACCTCTTGGTCCGTCAAGCGGGTCCGAAGAGCCCGCTCGAGCGCCCGCCTCCGCATCGCCCGCTCGAAGCACGCCGCCGTGGCGGGCGGACCGCACAACCATGCCCCCCGCCCAGGACCGGGCCCGACGTACAACGTCCCGTCGGGCGCTCGCGCGATGCGCACGAGCTCGGCCGGCGCCGCGGTGCGGCGGCAACCGGCGCATGTGCGCCGGCGCGTCGCGTCAGTTGCCGTCCTCCCCCCGTTCGGTCTCGGGCGCCTCGCCGGCGTCGGCGGGCACCGCCGCGGGCGCGGCTTCGCTCACCTCGGGAGTCGACTCCGACTCCGCCGACGCTGGCGCAGACTCGGCTGCGGCATCCTCGGCGGGCGCGGCCTCGGCCCCCTCTGTTTCGCCCGCGCCGTTCCCCGCGCCTTCCTGCACCGCGACCACGGTCGGATCAGGCGCGGCGTACCCGGCTTCGGCGGCAGAGATGGCCTCACCGCCGCCGGCGGGTTGCCACACGAGCTCCCCATCGGCGCGCTTGACCCACTCGCCCTCGGCGTACTCGATTCCTTCGCCCGACTCTTCCTCGTGAAGCTGGGTCTCGCTCTTGATGTCGACGCGCCATCCGGTCAGCCGGGCCGCGAGACGCGCGTTCTGCCCCTCCTTGCCGATGGCGAGCGAGAGCTGGAAGTCGGGAACGATCACCTCGGCGGTGCCGGTCTCGGTGTGGATGCGCACCTCACGCACGCGAGCCGGCGCCAACGCCTTCATCACGAACTCCTCGGCGTCCTCGCTGTAGGGGACGATGTCGACCTTCTCGCCCCGCAGCTCGTTGACGACCATTCGGACCCGCGACCCGCGCGCGCCGACGCACGCGCCGACCGGGTCCACGTTCCGGTCGTTCGACGCAACCGCGATCTTCGTCCGATGACCGGGCTCACGGGCGATCGCCTTGATCTCGACGACCCCGTCGACGATCTCGGGCACCTCGAGCTCGAAGAGCCGCTTAACGAGCCCGGGGTGCGTGCGGGACACGACGATCTGCGGGCCCTTGGCCGTGCGACGCACCTCGACGATGTACGCCTTGAGCCGCGACCCGTGCTCGTAGCGCTCGTTCTGCACCTGCTCGGCCTGGGGCAGCAGCGCCTCGACGCGACCGAGGTCGAGCAGCGTGTACCGGGCGTCGGTCTGCTGGATGATGCCTGTGACGATGTCGCCCTCGCGGCCGGCGTACTCCTCGTACTTCATCTCGCGCTCGGCTTCGCGGATCCGTTGGAGGATCACCTGCTTGGCGGTCTGCGCCGCGATGCGGCCGAAGTCGTCGGGCGTGTCGTCCCACTCACGCGTGACGTTGCCCTCTTCGTCGAGCTCCTGGGCGATGACGCGGATGTCGCCGGTCTCGATGTCGATCTCGACCAGCGCCTCTTCGGCCGCGTTCGGCAGGCGCTTGTACGCGGTGACGAGCGCGTTCGCCAACGCCTCGAGCATCACCTCGACGGAGATGCCCTTCTCGCGCTCGATGTTCTCGAGCGCCTCCATCATGTCTGAGTTCATCGCGCGACTTCCTTCTTCTTCGCGCGCTTCTTGGACTTGCCGCCCTTCGGCGCGGGGCCGAACTCGAAGACCGTGCGCGCCTGCACGATGTCGTCGTACAGGAGACGCTCCACGCCCTTGCCGGTGTCGAGCACGGTGCCCTCGTCGTCGGCGTCGTCGAGGCGACCGCGAAGCCGTTCGACGGCGCCCTCCGGGCCGCGCGTCTTCACGGTGACTGTCTCGCCGATGGCGCGCTGGAAGTGCTCCGGCCGGCGCAGCGGCCGCTCGAGACCCGGGCTGCTCACCTCGAGGGCGTACGGACCGGTGAGGCCGCCCTGGGCGTCGAGGACGGGCGAGATGCGCTCGGTCGCCGTCGTGATGGTGTCGATGTCGACGCCGCCTTCACGATCGACGCTCACGCGCAGGGTGCGGGTGCGACCGGACGTGCTGAGCTCGACGTCGTAGAGCTCGAGGCCGATGGCCGCGAGTACCGGCTCGATCGCCGCCGCGATGGTGTCTCGTTCCGGCACTTGCGCTCACCTCCCCGTGTCGCCGCCTTCCGGCGTTCCCCTTGTCGCCGTCTCGATCAGCCCTCCGTCGCCACCCTCCGGCCAACAAAAAACGTGGGCTTGCGCCCACGTCCCGCCTGCCAGTGGGTGGTCGTCAGTCTCGACCGAACCCCGTAAGTATAACGGGTTTGCGCTGGTTCCGGCCGCGGAACTGCGGCGTTACAGCCCGAAGATCTCGGCCAGCTCGTGGGGGACGGGCGCCTCGAGCTGCTCGTAGGTGCACGAGGCGGGGTCGCGGTCTTGGCGCCAGCGGAGGAACCGCGCCGTGTGCCGAAAGCGGTCACCCTGGAGGTGCTCGTAGGCGACCTCGGCGACGAGCTCGATGCGCAGCGGCGCCCAGCGCATGTCCTTCTTGGCGTTCCACCGGCTGGGCGCGCCCGGCATGCGCCCGCCCGACTCGTGCGCCTCGGCGACGGCCCATTCGCGCCACGGATGGGCGTCGAGCGCGTTCTTACGGTACGGCTGCAGCTCCTTGGCGAGCTTCTTGCGGAGCGGCGGCGCGAAACTGCTCGCCACGCCGACGTGGTGCAGCGTCCCCTCGTCGTCGTAGAGGCCGAGCAGGAGCGAGCCGACACCGTCACCGTCCTTGTGGGTGCGGAACCCGGCCACCACACAGTCGGCGGTGCGCTGGTGCTTGACCTTGAACCAGGCGCGCTCGTTCTCCCGGTACTCGCCCGCCCCTGGCTTGGCGACCACGCCGTCGAGCCCGGCGCCCTCGAACTGCTCGAACCACTGTCCGGCGACGACGGGGTCGCTGGTCACCGGCGTGATGTGGATCGGCTGCTTGGCGCGCCCCAGCATGCGTTCGAGCCGCTTGCGACGCTCCGCGAACGGGCGCTTGCGCAGGTCCTTGTTGTCCTCGGCAAGGACGTCGAACGCCACGAAGCTCGAGGGCGTCTCCTTCGCGAGCTTGTTGACCCGGCTGGCGGCGGGGTGGATGCGCATCTGGAGGAGGTCGAAGTTGAGGCCGTGGTCCGTCGCGATGACGATCTCGCCATCGATGACCGCTCGTTCGGGGAACGCCTTCCGAAGCGACTCGACCAGTTCAGGGAAGTAGCGGTTGAAGGGGCGCTCGTTGCGGCTCCCGAGCTCGATCTCGTCACCGTCGCGGAACACGATGCAGCGGAACCCGTCCCACTTGGGCTCGTAGAGCAGGCCGTCGGCGGTCGGCAGCTCGCGCACGAGCTTCGCCAGCATCGGCGACACCGGCGGCTTGACCGGCAGCTTCATGCCCGGCTCGCAAGGACAGCGGCGGCCACGTCGGTCATGGCGATCTCCTCTTCTTGGCCTGTCGCGCGATCACGACGCTCCACAACGCCCCGGGCGAGCCCGCGCGCGCCGACCGTCAGGCGCGTCGGCATGCCCAGCAGGTCGGCGTCGGCGAACTTGATGCCCGGGCTGGTGTCGCGATCGTCATACAGCACGTCGACGCCAGCGCCGGTGAGCCCGTCGTACAGACGATCGGCCGCCGCGACCACGTCGGCCGCCTGGTCGCCCTTCCCGGGCAGCGACACGAGGTGCACGTCGTAGGGCGCGACCACGACGGGCCACGCGAGCCCGAGGTCGTCGTGGTGCTCTTCGGCGATCGCGGCGACGATCCGCGTGACCCCGATCCCGTAGCAGCCCATCACCATCGGGTGCTGCTCGCCCGCCTCGTCCGTGTACTTGCAGTCGAGCGCCTCCGTGTACTTCGTGCCGAGCTGGAACACCTGCCCCACCTCGATGCCCCGGTCGACCGAGAGCGGTGCGCCGCATCGCGGGCACGGGTCACCCGTAGCGACCTGCGCGATGTCGGCCCAGACGTCGACATGAAAGTCGCGGTCGAGCACGGCATGGCGTACGTGGTAGTCGGGCTGGTTGGCGCCGGTGACCCATTCGGGCTTCGTTCGCACCCAGCGGTCGGCGACGACGAGCGCGGCGCCGGGGAAGTGCGGGCCGATGTAGCCCTTCGGCAGCTCGGGGCGGCGCTCGAAGTCCTCGTCCTCGAACAACCGAGCCGTCCGTGGCGCCAGCGCCTTCCCGAGCGCGTACGGGTTCACTTCGCGATCGCCGGGAACGAGCGCGAGTCCGAGCTGGCCGTCGACGTCGAACGCGATCGCCTTGAGCATCTCGTGGTGACGAACGCCGAGCTCCTCGGCCACGCCGGCGATGCCGGGGAGATTCGGCGTGTGCACCTTCTCCATTGCGGCAAGGTCGGCCGGTTCTGTGTCCGAGTCCGGCGGCGCGCCGCGCGTCGCGACCTGCGTGTTGGCGGCGTAGTCGCAGTTCTTGCACCACACGAACTCGTCCTCACCGACGGCGGCGACGGCCATGAACTCGTGGTTCACGTCGCCGCCCATCTGGCCCGCCTCTCCTTCCACGGGGCGGAACGTCAGGCCGCATCGAGTGAACACGCGCGTGTACGCGTCGAACATCTGCTGGTAGCTGCGCTTCAGACCTTCTTCGTCGGCGTCGAACGAGTACGCGTCCTTCATGAGGAACTCGCGCCCGCGGAGGATGCCAAACCGGGGTCGGAGCTCGTCGCGGTACTTCCAGTTGATCTGGTACAGGTTCACCGGCAGGTCGCGGTAGCTCGAGTACTCGCCGGCGACGGTAGCGGTGATGACCTCCTCGGCCGTCGGCGAGAGGCAGAACTCGGTCTCCTTGCGGTCCTTGAGACGGAACAGCTCGGGCCCGTAGGTGGCGTTGCGGCCGCTGCGCTCCCAGAGCTCGAGGGGTTGCAGGATCGGCAACCACAGCTCCTGCGCGCCGGCGGCGTCCATCTCTTCCCGGACGATCTGCGCCACCTTGCGCACCACCCGGTAGCCGAGGGGCAGCCAGGAGTAGATGCCGCTGGCGACCCGGCGGAGGTAGCCGCCCCGCACAAGCAGCCGGTGGCTGTCGACCTCGGCGTCGGCGGGGTCGTCCCGCAAGGTGCGAAGGAACAGCCGCGACATCCTCATGGGCGGAGCGTATCGAGAGCCCTCGGCGCGAATCCCGACCCCGCCACCCGGGAAAATTCCTGACCTGGCCGCTGGTATTTGCGCGGCGGACCAGCTAGCCTAAATCCGACCTTCGCACTCGGATTTCCCGGATCCACCCTCGGGAGGACGACATGGCCATCGACGTACGCGAGCTGTCGACTCGGCCCCTCGACCCCGAAATCGCCGAGGAGCTCGACAAGTTCGAGGAAGGCGTCCGCCAGTACCTCGCGGGCGAGATCGAGGAGGACGTGTTCCGCGTCTTTCGGCTGAACCAGGGCATCTACGGCCAGCGCCAGGGCGGGCACAACCAGATGGTGCGGGTCAAGGTGCCGCACGGATCGCTCCAGCCCGAGCAGCTCGAGATGCTCGGCTACCTCGCTCGTGAGTACTCGCGCGGCTGGGCCCACCTGACGACCCGCCAGAACGTGCAAATGCACTTCGTCCAGCTCGAGCAGACACCCGAGCTGCTGCGACTCCTGGCGTCGGTGGACCTGACGACCCGGGAGGCGTGCGGCGACACCGTCCGCAACGTGACCGGCTGCCACTTGGCGGGGGCGTGCCCGTTCGAGGTGCTCGACATCAGCCCGTGGGCCAAGGCCACGACCGACTTCTTCCTGCGCAACCCGTACGCGCAGCGGCTGCCGCGCAAGTTCAAGATCAACTTCTCGGGCTGTGCGACCGACTGCGGCCAAGCGATGTTCAACGACGTCGGTGTCATCGCCGTCAGCCGGCCGAATGCCGACGGGACGGTCGAGGCC
>DASPXI010000035.1:0-2655 GCA_035637335.1 Acidimicrobiia bacterium | reverse complement strand
GGCCGTCAACGCCGCTGCGTCGTCCGAGGGCTCGATCCCGAGCTTCTCCGCGAACAGGGCGGCGATCTGTCCTTTCGTTTTGTGGATCGCCGGGGCTACGATGTGCGACGGCGTCTCTCCGGCCAGCTGAATGATGTACTCACCCAGATCGGTCTCGATCGGTTCGATGCCGCGCCGCGCCAGCGCGGCGTTGAGGTGGATCTCCTCCGTCGCCATGCTCTTGCTCTTGACGATCGTGCGGGCGCCCCGCTGCTCGGCGATCCGCCCGATGATCTCGCACGCTTCGGCGTCGTCGCGCGCCCAGTGCGTCCTCGCGCCGGCGCGTTCGGCGTTGCCCGTGAATTGCTCCAGGTAACGATCGAGGTGGAGCAGCGTTTCGTCCTTGATCGCCCGCGCGCGGTCACGCGCCCCCTCCCAATCGGGGGCCGTGGCCATGGCCGCCCGCCGCTTCTCAGCGAATAACGTCGTTGCGTGGCGCAAGGCGCCCCGGAGCTGCACGTCGCCCAGCGCGGCGCGCACGCCGCCGTCAAACGTCATGCGGTGGACGCCAGCACGTCCGCGAGATGCAGCGCGCGAACCGACGACCCGCGGCGCGACAGCCGGCCGCCGATCTGCATGAGACAGCTGGCGTCGCCCGAGACCACGGCGTCGACTCCCGCCGCCTCGATCGCCTCGACCTTCTCGTCGAGCATCGCGACCGAGATCTCCGGGTGCTTCACCGAGAACGTTCCTCCGAACCCGCAACACGCTTCGGCATTCGGCAGCTCGACCAGCTCGGCGCCGCGCACGTGGCGCAACAGGCGCCGCGGCTCGCTCTTCAACCCGAGGTCACGCAGGCCGTGGCAGGCGTCGTGCCACGTGAGCCGTCCGGCAAAGCTCGCCCCGACGTCCGCGACGCCCAACCGGTTCACGAGAAACGTGCTCAGCTCGTACGTGCGCTCGGCGACGGCTTTGGCGCGCGCGCGCCAGGCGACGTCCTCGAACAGATCGTGGTAGTGATGCACCATCGCCGTGCAGGAGCCCGACGGGCTGACGATCGCGTCCGCACCTGCCGCCTCGAAGATCTCGATGAATCGCCGGGCCAACGCGCACGCCTCCGCGCGGTACCCGGTGTTGAACGCGGGTTGCCCGCAGCACGTCTGGCGGTCGTCGAACTCGACACTGCAGCCGACCCGTCGCAGCACCCGCACCGCGCCGATCGCCGCCGAGGGCCAGATCTGGTCGGCGAGGCACGTGACGAACAGGGAGACCCGCATCAGAGCGTGACCACGCCCTTCACGTAGTCGGGTGCGCGGTGCTCGCCCGCGAACACGCGGGCGACCGCGTCGAGCGAGGCGTAGCGATGGGTGATCATGGCGGCGACGTCCACCTGTCCCTGCTCGATGAGTCGCAACGCGCGCACGTACGTGGACGGCCGGCCGTCGGCCACGTGCCCCCCCGAGGCGCCGACGGGGGAGAGCAGGGTAGGTTCGAGAAACTGCAGCGCGTTCAAAACGCTCAAGTCCACCCCCGCGTGACCGTGTCCGTACATCAGCACCGTCGCTTGCTTGCGAATAAGGCCCGCAATCGTCGCAAACGCCGGCCCCGATCCGGTGGCCTCGATCAGCAGCTCTGCCCGCCGCCCGTGAGTCTTTTCCTCCACAACTTCCACCACCTCCACATCGCTCTTTGCGTCGATCGTCTCCGCGCCAAACCGCTCGGCGAGCGCGCGCTTCCTGGCATTGGGCTCGCTGACGAGCAGGATGCCATCGAAGCCGAGCACCTGGCGCAGATACTGGACGAACAACAGTCCCGCGGGACCGGCGCCGAGGATCACGATGCTTCGCGGCCGGGCATATCGCGCCGGCGCTCGCGCCAACACGTCCGACGAGTGCACGACGCAGCCGAGAGGCTCGGTGAGGGCGAGGACGGCCGGCTCCAGGTCGGACGTGACGCGCACGGCATTCACCGCCGGGATCGTCAGGAACTCGGCGAGTCCTCCGGGAAGGCCGGTGATGCCGTGCTCGCGGTAGAACTCGCATTGATGCGAGTCGCCACCGGCGCAGTACTCGCACAGCGGTGAGCGCGCTTCGCTCACACAGTTCCTCCCCTGATCGACCACGACGCGGTCCCCGATGGTGAGGTCGCGCACGTCCGTGCCCACCGCCTCGACGAGGCCGGCGATCTCGTGCCCCAGGATCTGCGGGGCCTCGGCGAGTGGGACGGGGCGTCCCCGGGCGTCGCGGTTGTAATTGGCGTGCCCGGCGACGATATGGAAGTCGGTGCCGCACAGACCGACGGCCGTGACGCGCACGAGGATCTCGCGGGGCGCCGGACTCTCACAGGCGACCTCACGAACATCGATCCGGTCCACGCCGACGAGTACTGCGGCACGCATCCGCACCGCCTGCTCGATCACTGGGCTCCCTGACTCGTCGTCTCGAGCACCACGACCGACGCGATGCTGCTGGGCGGCACCTTGGGCAGTTGCACGACGAACCCTGAGTCGCCTTGCTCCACCGTGATCGGCTTGCCGTCGGTGAGAAGGTAAGCGCGCAGCGGCCGGTCTTTTACGCCGGTCAGCGCGAGGCGCCCATCCTTCGGCCAGTCGAACACGATGGCGTACGCCTTGCCCCGCTTGGCGGTGTAACGACCCCAGTCCGGCATTCCGTACGG
>DASPXI010000034.1:0-9855 GCA_035637335.1 Acidimicrobiia bacterium | reverse complement strand
AGCGCTTGTGGCCCAGATACTTCGTGTGCAGGAAGCGTTCGAAGGCCTCGGCGGCGACGAGCCGATCGAGGATCCTGCGTTTCTCGTCGTCGGTGGGCTCCCAGTGCACGCCTTCGACGCGGTCCTGGATCCACGCCTTCTGATCCGGCTCTTGGATGTGCATGTACTCGACGCCGATGGTCCGGGCGTACGCGTCCCGGAGCACACCGAGGATGTCGCGCAGCTTCATAGTTTGCTGGCCCGCGAGCCCTCCGGTCGGGAACTCGCGGTCGAGGTCCCAGATCGTCAGGTCGTAGTGCTTGATGTCGAGCTCGGAATGGGTCTGCGGCTCCTTGGCGCGCAGCGGGTCGAGGTTGGCGATGAGATGGCCGCGCACCCGGTACATGTTGATGAGCTGCTGCACGCCGACGGCCTTGTCGACCGACTCGGCAGCGCCGAGACGCGGGCTGACGTCCACACTCCAACGCGCGGGCTCGTAGGGAACCTCGAAGCTCTTGAAGATGCGGTCGTAGAACTCTTCCTTGCCGAGCAGGCGGTCGTGCACGACCGCGAGGAAGCGACCGCTCTCCGCGCCCTGGATGACCCGATGGTCGTACGTGCTGGTCAACGTGATGACCTTGCTGACCCCGAGTCGCGCGACTGTCCGCGGGTCAGCGCCCTCGTACTCGGCCGGGAATCCGAGCGCGCCGACGCCGACGATGAAGCCCTGACCCGGCATCAGCCTCGGGACGGACTGCATCGTCCCGATGGTGCCTGGGTTGGTGATCGTGCCGGTCGTGCCGGCGAAGTCGTCGGGCGACACCTTGCCCTCGCGCACTTTGGCGATCGTCTCCTCGTACGCGGCGTGGAACGCCTTGAAGTCGAGGGTGTCGGCCCGCTTGATGTTGGGGACGAGGAGCGAGTGAGACCCGTCGCTCTTCTCGAGGTCGACGGCGAGCCCGAGGTTGACGTGCTGATGGCGCACGACGGTCGGCTGCTCGCCGTCTTCCGCGAACGACGAGTTCATCACCGGCACCTCGCGCAGCGCTTCGATCACCGCGTACGCGATGAGGTGCGTGAAGCTGACCTTTCCGCCGCCGGTGCGGGCGAGATGGTTGTTGAGGATCTGCCGGTTGACCTCGAGCAGCTTGGCGGGAACCGTGCGCACCGACGTGGCCGTCGGCACCTCGAGCGACGCCTCCATGTTCTCGACGATGCGCGCCAGCGCGCCCCGGATCGGAATGGCGCGGTCCTCCTCTTCTTCCTGTTCTTCCTGCGCCTCTTCCTCGGCCTGGGGCTCCGGCGCAGGCTGTTCCGGTTCCTGGAGCGCGGGCTCCAGCGCGGGCTCGGGCTCGGGCTCGGGCTCGGGCGCACGCTGAGGCTCGACGGCACGAGGCTGCTCGGGCTCGGGCTCGGGCGCCGGTTCGGGCTGTGGCGCGGGCGCAGGTTCCGGGGCCGGTAGACCCACGCGTTCAGACTCGGGCTCCCGGGTGGGTGGAGCGAACTGCCCGGGACCGGACGGAGGGCCGGCGGGGGCGGCGGGCTCGGTCGGGGCGGGGGCTGTGTCCGTAGTGGGCGAGATCGCCCGCACCGGCGCGGTGGGCTGCTCGCGAAAAGCGAAGAACTCTCGCCAGCTGTCGGGCACGGAGTCGGGATTCTCCTGGTACTGGCGGTACATGTCCTCCACCAGACCCGAGTTCGGTCCCAGATCCTCGAATGTGCTCTCTGCCATTGGCTCCTCCCCAGAGCCTTCGGCCGAGCTCGCGGGCTACCGGCGCACCAGCTCGGCCACCTGGAACGCCAGGTCGAGCGACTGGCGGGCGTTCAGCCGCGGGTCGCACATGGTCTCGTAGCGCTGCTCGAGGTGATCGGCGAGGACCTCCTCGGTCCCACCCAGACACTCGGTGACGTTCTCGCCCGTGAGCTCGACGTGCACGCCACCCGGCCAGACGTCTGCAGCCTCGCAGGCGGCGAAGAAGCCGCGCAGCTCACGCATCACGTCTTCGAAGCGCCTTGTCTTGTAACCGTTCTCGTGTACGAAAGTGTTCCCGTGCATCGGGTCGCACGCCCACACGACCGGGTGGCCCGACATGCGCACGGCCCGAAGCAGCGGCGGGAGCTTGTCCTCGACACGGTCGGCGCCCACCCGGCTGAAGAGCACGAGCCGGCCCGGCCGGCGCGCCGGGTTGAGCCGCTCGCACAGCGCGAGCACGTTCTGCGGCTCCGCGTCGGGGCCGAGCTTCACGCCCACCGGGTTCTCGACGCCGGAGAGGAACTCGACGTGGGCGCCCCCGAGCTGTCGCGTGCGCTCGCCGACCCAAGGCAGGTGAGTCGAGCAGTCGTACCAGCCGCCGGTGAGGCTGTCGCGCCGCGTGAGGGTCTCCTCGTATTCGAGCACGAGCGCCTCGTGGGCGGTGAAGAAATCGACCTGGTGGAGCTGGGTCTCGGTGTCGAGGTCGATGCCGCACGCATTCATGAACCGCAGCGCCCGCTCGATCTCCTGGGCGACGGCCTCGTACCGCCGCCCCTCGCGGCTGCTTGCCACGTACTCGAGGTTCCACTGGTGCACACGGCTCAGGTCGGCGAAGCCACCCTTGGTGAAGGCGCGCAGCAGGTTGAGCGTCGCAGCAGCCTGGTGGTAACTGCGCATGAGGCGCTGTGGGTCGGGTTGGCGCGCAGCTGCGTCGAACGCGAAGTCGTTGACCATGTCGCCCCGGAAGGACGGCAGGTCGACGTCGCCCCGGGTCTCCGTCGGCGCGGTGCGCGGCTTGGCGAACTGCCCGGCAATCCTTCCAACCTTCACGGTCGGCACGCCCGTGCCGTAGGTCAGCACGACCGCCATCTGCAGGATGACCTTGAGCTTGTCTCGGATCGCGTCGGCCGAGAACGCGTCGAAGGACTCGGCGCAGTCGCCGGCGAGCAGCAGGAACGCCTTGCCTTCCGCCACCGAGGCGAGTGACTCCGTGAGCTGACGGGCCTCGCCCGCGAACACGAGAGGTGGCTGACGGCGGAGGTCGTCGAGGGCGGCGTCGAGCGCGGTGGGTTCGGGCCAGTCAGCTTGCTGGGCGGCGGGGCGCCCGCGCCAGCTGCCGGGCGTCCACGACGAACCGAACATCCGCGGCGGGTCGGGCACCGCGATCGGCTCGGACATCAGAGGTATCCGCTGCCCGGCGGTGCCTGCTGCTGCGGCGGCGGCTGACCCGACTGCAGCGCGCGGCGACGCATCTCGTCGAGCTGGGACTGGGCGGCCATCTGCTGGGTGAACAGCGTCGCCTGGATGCCGTGGAACAGGCCCTCGAGCCAGCCCACGAGCTGCGCCTGCGCCAGGCGCAGCTCGGACTCGGTCGGCGCCTCACCCTTGAACGGCAGCACGACCTCGCACAGCTCCTCTTTCAAGTCCGGAGAGAGCACGTCTTCCAGCTCGTGGATCGACCGCTCGTGAATCTCGCGCAGGGCTCGGCGACCGCTGTCGTCGATCGGCGCCCGGCGCACCTCCTCGAGCATGTTGCGGACCATGGACGCGATCCGGATCAGCTTCGTCGGGCGCGTGACCTGTTCTTGTTGCTGGGTGCCGTCGCCGCCGTCATCTGCGGGCGCGGGCGCCTGCTGGATCACCTCGGGTTGGACGGGCGCGGACGCGGCACTCGGGTCGTTTTCCACGGGTCCTCGGTGTCCTCTTTTCTCCGGCGTCTCTCCGGATGCGCCCCTCGGATCTTCGGAGCGTGTCCAGGATAGAAGGTGCCCGGATGACGCTCCCCGGGGTTCAGCCCGCGGCGACGGCGGCTTTGCCGACCAGCGCCGCAGAGCCGGAGCTTGCGACGGCGCCAATCGTCAAACGTCGAGCGTTCCTTCGCGCACGCCCGGAGGCACCCGGCCCTGCGCGCCCTCGGTGCGTGGGCCGGGCACGTCGTGGAAGTGGTACGGCTCGGGCTCGCGGCCGGGTTGGCAGACCCAGCACTCGCCGGTGCCACCACCGGTCACGATGCGGAGGACCGCCTCGGCGATCTGGCTCGGGGGCATCAGCGGGAAATTCGCTTCCCGGATGAGCTGCCGGGCGTCCTCACCGATGATGCTGGTGTCGGTCATCCCGGGGTTCACCGTGTTGGCGGTGACGCCGATGGCGAGCAGCGACGGCGCCACGCTGCGGATGAAACCGACCACTGCGTGCTTCGTGAGGTCGTAGACGGGATCGGGCGGGAAGGGGATGAGGCCGGCCAACGACGCCGTAGCCACGATCGCCCCGCCACCGCGCCGCTGCATTGCGTGCACCGCTGCGCGCGTCCCGTAGACGACGCCGTCGACGTTCACGCGCATGATCTTCCGATACAGGTCGTCGGGGAGCGTCCCGATGTCGGGGTGACCGATGGCAATACCGGCGTTGAGGAACGCGATGTCGACCCCGCCGAGCTCGCGCTCGCATGTTGCGAACGCGGCGTCGACTTCGTGCGACTCGCCGACGTCAGCCTGGTGGAAGACGCCGCCGACTACGTCGGCGACCTGACGGCCGGCGTCGTCGGTGAGATCCACGACGCACACGGCCGCGCCTTCCGCCGCCAGGCGCTCGGCCGTCGCCTTCCCGATTCCCGACGCGGCACCGGTGACGAGCGCGACCTTGCCGTCCAGCTCGGGCATGACCGAAGCCTACGTCCGCGCTGCCGAGTCAGATCTGATTGCGTTCAGGTTCCCGGTCGACGCCCGAGGAGAGTGGCGACGGCCGTCCCGGCGTGGAAGACGGTGATGTCGCCGTCCTGGGACACCATCAGCACGACGTCGGCAGTCTGGGACAGCGATTTGGCTGCCGCGGTGCGTGCGCCTTCTTGCTGGCTGTCCGAGCTGTTCACGATGGCGCCGTACGCGAGGAGGTCGGCGTCGCGATCGACGATGGTTGCGCCGTCGAGCCCGGCGAGCCGGGCGAGCGTCTGCGCGTCGAGGTCATCGGCGTCGATGAGGTGGTGCAGGCGGGTTTCGGGCCGCATGGCCGGATGATCGAACTCGTTCCGCAGGTCGTAGCGGTCTTTAGGCGCAACGATGCCTTCGAGCGAATCGCGGTCGTCGACGATCGCCAGGATCGCGCCTTGTGCTCGGGCCGAGAGGATGTACGCGGCTTGCACCACGATGCCGGCGGCGCGGCCCCCACCGATCAAGCTGGCGACGAAGGCTGTGAGCTCGAGCGGAAACGCGGTCCAGTGGGCGCCGCGACGCAGGAGGAGCGGTTGCCCGCCGACGAATACCCAGATGGTGCGGTCGGCGCGGAGGAAGAGCCCGAGGCCGCCGAGACGACCTGTCGCTTCGGCGACGAGGGAGCCGCTCTCGACGAACTCCACTGCGAGTGGTGCCGGCGCCGAACCCGGGCGCAGCTTGTCGAGACGGTGGCGCTGGATCTCGAAGCGCGCGTGGCCCTGCTTGTCGACGAGAAGCAGCGATCGTTGGCCGTCGAACAGCAGCGGTGCTCGCTTGGCGGGGCGGAGGTCCGCCGGGTACTCGAAGACCAGCCGGGGCTTGTCGGTGAAGACGTCGGCGATGACCACGCCGTGGGTGACCTCGCGAGATTCCACTCTCGTGCCGCTCAGCTCGATCATGTACTCGATGGTTTCGCCGATGAGCTCGGTAGGGGCGGCAGCGCCACGTACCGCGGGGAGATGGCCGAGCAGTTCCGTGACCAGCGTGTCGCGAAGCGCGCGGCGCATCGAGGGTGTGAAGGGCTTGGGCGTCTCGCCACCTGTGTCGGCGCGGAAGAGCGTCGCCGCCCGAAGTGCGGCACCGGGGAGGGTGTCGAGGATCTCCAGCAGGGGAGCGCTTTCGGTCAGGACTCCGGCAAGCGGTCCGTCGAGCCGGACGATGCACGTGATCCGCCAGCCGGCTGGTCCTTCTCCCGTGACAGTTGCCGTCGTCGGCGCAGAGTCAGGTTCGGGCGGCGGGGGAGCGTCGGCGGGCGAGTACACGACCTCGACCACCGCCCCTTCGATGATCTCGGTGATCGCCTCCGCCGCGGCCTCGCCCGCGGGGTCGGGCGGGAGGTGCGAGACGGTCGACGAGAGGCGCCACGCCGGGCCTTCGATCGCTGGACCGCGCTCGGCCGTACGGGCGTCCGACACGTCGATGGAAACGCCCGACGGCGACGGCTGATTCCTCGCCGCCTCTGGCGTCATGACCCGACGCGCTCGTAGAAGAAAGGTGTCGTCTCGCCGGGAAGGAACACCGGTCGGTGCGCGCCGCGGCGCTCTATCTCCTCCGCGTATCTCACCTCGATTTGGCCCGTCTCACCCATCACACCCACACCGTGCCAAGGAAGAAGTGCCCGTCCTCGGCGTACGAGCCACAGCGCCAGGCCGCCGTAGCCCTCGTTCGCCAGGACGTAGACGACGCGGATCAGACGCAGCGGTGGCTTGGGCGGCGGCTGAGTCGTCGGATCTTTGAATGATTCCACCCCCGCGACCCCATGAGCGCCCTCGGCAGGATTCGAACCTGCGCACATGGCTCCGGAGGCCACTGCTCTATCCCCTGAGCTACGAGGGCGGTATGAGTGCACGGTACCAGCGCGCCTTATTTCGCTGGTCGCCCTCGTCAAGCTCGGGCTCCTGCGGCGACGGTCACCAACGGTTCCTCTTGCCGCCGTCGCAAGCTCCGGCTCTGCGGTGACGGTCGGCGAAGCCGCCGCCCCCGCGGCCGCTGCCGCGGCCCTGAGCTACGAGGGCGGTACGAGTGCGGGGTACCAAGCGGCGCGGGAGAAGCTACGGGGTCTCGGCGCGACGCAGTCCGTGGAGATGCTGGTCGAGCGCCTCCAATGTGGCGCGAGCGGCAGCTTCCATCTCGCTGTCTGCGCGCGACAACCCGTAGTACTCGTCACCGCCGGGCGGGACGAACGCGACGGCGACGATGGGACGTCCGGCGGATGTCATCTCGATCGCCCGGGCCCACTCCGCCTCGACCTTCAGGTCGACGGGGAACTCGCGAAGCGCCTCCAGCGTGGCCTCAACTGCCCCGAGAAGCCCACGAGCGACTGGGGCGCGTCCGACGGTCCGTGTCCCGCCATCGCCGAGGTGCACCTCGACCTCGTAGGTATCGACCAGGGTCAGGACGCGCAGGAGCTCGAAGGACGGCTTCCGTACTGCTGCGGCGTCACCGGCAGAGGAGCCGTTCGAGTGCAGCGTGTCGTTCTCGACATACGCGCGCGCGATGTCGGGAGGCGTCATCCAACGCACGACATCGACGGCGACCGGGACGTCACAGTGGCGCGCCGCGATCTGACTGGCCTCGAGGGCCAGATTATTGTGGGCGTCCATCGCGTGCAGCTGAACAAGGAGCCGGTCACCAAGATCGCTGAACGCCACCCAACAAATCCCGGGGAGCTTCCGCAACTCCAGCTCGAGCTCATCCAGGTTCATTCCTTGAGCTTCTCCTTGGCGGCATAGAGACGCTCGTCGGCGCGCCGAAACAGCGTGTCGAAGTCGTCAGCCTCCTCGGGACAGCTCGCGCACCCGAACGACAGCGCCAGCGGCGGGCTCTGATCGGCGGTCTCGATGCGCTTGACGAGCTCAGGCACGTCGCCCGGCTCGGTCTCCGGGAGGATCAGCGCGAACTCGTCGCCTCCGATTCGGGCGGCATCGTCGCCGAACCGCAGCACCCGGCGGAGTCGCTCACCGAGGCCTCGGAGGGCCGCGTCGCCGGCGGCGTGCCCCTCCCGGTCGTTGAGCGCCTTGAACCGGTCGATGTCGAGGATGACGAGAGCGAATCGCCATCCGTAGCGGCGGCTGCGGGCGATGGCGAGCTCGAGGATGCGATCAAAGCTCCGCCGGTCGTACAGACCGGTCAGCGAGTCGTGCCAGGCGTCGTAGCGGAGCAAGTCGAGCTGCAGCGCGACCGAGCACAAGCCGAGGAATGTTCGGTCGTCGATGTGAGCCGGTTCGATCGCCGGATCCGTGTAGACCCCCGGCTCGCCCTCGAGCAGTGCAAGATCTTCGTTGGTGAGGACCTGACGCCCGACGCGGAAGACTTGGCGACCGAGCCCGACCTCGTCGAGGATGATCGCGGCGTCGCGCAGGCCGTAGATGTCGACAAGCCGATCGAGCGAACGGTAGACGAAGGGAATGCCACTCACACCGGAACGCAAATCTGTGACGAGCGCGTTTGTCAGGCGCGCCTGATGGCGCGCGTCATCGGGATCGCGCCCCGTGAAATCGACGTCGGCGTCCTCCGTGTGGACTGGCACGAGCGCATTGAGGTGCACGTGCTCGCGGCCGCTGCGTCTCGTCACGACGCAACCCTCCCGCTTGTCCGGCGCGCAGGATACCTGCGCGTGGTGCAGCACAAGACGCCGCCCGGACAACTCTGCCGGGTCCGGACAAGGCGAGAAGTACGATGCGCGTCGGGTTGGTACTCGCTGTGTCGACCCGACTACGCTCCGTGATTCGTGACGAACTCGACAATTCTCTCCGCGCCGCGCTCGCGGCGGCCGGGCTTCCCGAGCCGCCGAACGGCATCGCGCTCGCACCCGCTGACCCTGATCGGGGCCAGGGCGATTGGGCCAGCCCGGTCGCGATGCAGGTCCCCCGCGCGTCGGGGGTCACGCCACGAGAGGTCGCACAACGACTCGCCGACCACATCAACACCTCACCGCCACCGCACCTCGACCACGTCGAGGTTGCGGGTCCAGGCTTTCTCAACTTCTTCCTGCATCCATCGTGGCTCCACGAAGTCCTACGGCTTGTCGTCGCCACCGGGGATGCCTTCGGGCGCGGCGACGCGCTCACGGGCAGCAGGATCAATCTCGAGTTCGTCTCGCTGAACCCGACGGGGCCCATCCATGCCGGCGGCGCCCGCTGGGTCGCGGTCGGCGACGCCATCGCCAACCTCTTGGCCGCTGAGGGCGCGATCGTCCATCGCGAGTACTACCTGAACGACGCCGGGGGTCAGCTCGACACCTTCGGCGCGTCGTTGTACGCGCGCGATCGGGGTGAAGAGCCACCCGAAGACGGCTACCGGGGCGAGTACCTCGTCGAGATGGCATCTCGCATGCGGGCCGAGCTCGGTGACGCGGTGACGGAGGATCAGGCCCGGGAGTGGGGCTACCGCGACGCCGTGCGCTCCGTCCAGCGCGACCTCGAACGGATCGGGGTCCGCTTCGACACCTGGTTCTCCGAGCGCACGCTGCACGAACGCACCGACGTCAATGAGGTGCTCGAGATTCTTCGCGAGCGCGGGTTGGCGTACGAACACGAGGGCGCCGTCTGGCTCCGAAGCTCGGAGCACGGCGATCAACGGGACCGTGTCCTAGTGAAGAGCGACGGCACCCCGACCTATCTCCTCTCCGACCTCGCGTACCACCGCGACAAGTTCGCCCGCGGTTGGGAGCATCTGGTCGACATCTGGGGCGCCGATCACCACGGCCAGGTGAAGTCGTTGCAGGCCGGCATGCAGATGCTCGGATTCCCGGCTGGGGAGCCCGAGATCATCCTCGGACAGTTGGTACGGATCGAACGCGGCGGTGAGCTCGTCCGGCTCTCCCGCCGCGCCGGCGACATCGTCACGCTGGCCGACATCCTCGATGAGGTCGACCCCGACGTGATCCGGCTCACCTTCCTCCTACAGAGCATCGACACTCCCCAGACGTTCGATCTCGACGTCGTGACGGCGCAGTCGATGGAGAATCCCGTCTACTACGTCCAGTACGCGCACGCGCGCATCGCTTCGATCGACCGCAAGGCAGCCGAGCGTGGCATCGCGCGTCGCCCGCTCGACGAAGTCGACCTCTCCTTACTCGTGCACGAACGTGAGATGGAGCTGTTGCGGACACTGGCGCAGTACCCGGAGGTCGTCAGCGAAGCGGCCGAGCTGCGGGCACCCCACCGGGTCACGACCTGGGCCCGTGAGTTCGCC
>DASPXI010000033.1:0-10398 GCA_035637335.1 Acidimicrobiia bacterium | reverse complement strand
CCGGCGTGGCCGGTCCCGGGGAACAAGAAGGACACCCGCCCGGCACGGTCTTCTTCGGCCTCGCCGTCGGAGACGCGCCCGCCGAGGCTGTGGGCACGCAGCTGCCCGGTCAACGCGAGATGGTGCGTCAGTTCGCGACGATCTCGCTCTTGAACCTGCTGCGGCTGAAGCTGTTGTCGATGGAATGAGCGAGCCCGACCTGGGCCGCGCCTTCGTGGCCGCGGTCCCGCCCGCCGACGTGCTCGACGCGGTCGACGCTGTCGTGTCCGGGATCGAGATGCCGTCGACAGCCCGTCGGACGACGCGGGCGCAGTGGCATCTCACGCTGCAGTTCCTGGGCAACCGCGTCGACTTCGATGCCGTCGCCAGCGCGCTCGAGCCGCTCGCTGTCCGCCGCGGGACGGTGTGCCTCGGCGGGGCCGGCGCGTTCCCGAGCGAACGGCGCGGCCGCGTCCTGTGGCTGGGCGTGAGCGAGGGCGACGCGTTGCTCTCGCAGCTGGCGGCGTCGGTCGGCGCGCTGCTCGCGCCGGTCGGGTATCCGCCCCAGGAGCGCCAGTACCACGCCCACCTCACGCTGGCGCGCCTCAAGGCGCCCACCGACCTCCGCCCCGCCGTCGCCGCCGTCGGCCCGGCCTCGGTGGGCCGCCCGTTCCCGGTCGAGGAGATCGTGCTGTTCCAGAGCAAGACGAAACGGAGCGGCTCCGAGTACACGGCCCGGGCTCGTTTCCCCCTCGGTTGAGCGATCGGGCCCCCGGGTGCTTGCACCGAACGGGTGTTCGGGCTAAGTTACAGCGGTGTCATTCGAGACTCACCCGAATGGCACTGAGGTAGCTGTCATACCCCCGCCGTAGGTTGCTCCCCACGGCACTTCCCCCGACCGCACGAACATTGCAAGTGGCGCCGAGAGCGCCACACAGGAGTACGAGGAGGGTTCCATCGTGGAACGCGACAACGCCCTCGAGATGGCAGTGGGCCAGATCGAGAAGCAGTTCGGCAAGGGCTCGATCATGCGGCTGGGGGAGCACGGCAACGTCGGCGTCGCCGCCATCCCCACCGGCGCGCTCGCCCTCGACCTCGCGCTCGGCATCGGGGGCCTCCCCCGGGGTCGGGTGGTCGAGATCTTCGGCCCCGAGGCGTCGGGGAAGTCGACGCTGGCCATGCACGTGGTGGCGGAGGCGCAGCGCAACGGCGGCGTGTGCGCGTACGTCGACGCCGAGCACGCCATGGACCCGGTGTACGCGGCGGCGATCGGCGTCAACGTCGACGAGCTCTACATCTCGCAGCCCGACACCGGCGAGCAGGCGCTCGAGATCGCCGACATGCTCATCCGCTCCGGCGCGCTCGACGTGCTCGTGATCGACTCGGTGGCCGCGCTGGTGCCGCGGGCCGAGATCGAAGGCGAGATGGGCGACGCGCACGTCGGCCTCCAGGCCCGGCTCATGAGCCAGGCGCTGCGCAAGCTCACTCACAACCTCAACCGCTCCCGCACGATCTGCATCTTCATCAACCAGCTGCGGGAGAAGATCGGCGTGATGTTCGGTTCTCCGGAGACGACGCCTGGTGGCCGGGCGCTGAAGTTCTACTCGTCGGTGCGGCTCGACATCCGGCGGGTGGAGTCGATCAAGGACGGAACCGAGATCATCGGCAACCGGGCCCGCGTCAAGGTGGCGAAGAACAAGGTCGCGCCCCCGTTCCGCCAAGCTGAGTTCGACATCATGTACGGCAAGGGCATCAGCCGCGAAGGTTCGCTGCTCGACGTCGGCATCGACCTCGGCATCGTCAAGAAGTCCGGCGCGTGGTTCACCTACGAGGGCGAGCAGCTCGGCCAGGGCCGCGAGAAGGCCAAGCAGTTCCTGACCGAGAACCTCGACTTGATGTTCGAGATCAGCGAGAAGATCAAGCAGGCCGTCGGCATCGAGGAGCCCACCGAGACCGAGGACGCCGATGGCGAGGCCGGCGACGAGACGGCCGGCGCCAATGGCAACGGCCGCGGAGGCAAGAGCAAGCGCGCCGACGACACGGCCGAGACGCTCGAGATCGAGAACTGACGAAACACAGGCCGGAGGCACGCGTGGGGGCGGTTTCGCGGAACCGCCCCCACGTCACCTCTTTGTTTGGAACGCCGAGATGGTTGTGAAAACGCCGTTTCGGGGCGCGATCACAACCATCTCGGTGTACGAAACGTTGCGTTAGAGACCGCGGATGATCGCGATCACGGCCGTAGCGGCCGCGAAGCACAGCACGGCGGGCGTAGCCAGGCGCGGTCGAGGCGGTCGACGAGGAGCCGACTGACGGCGAGCCCGGCGAGGAGACCGGGGAGCAGCGCGCTCGCCAGGACGACGTGCCACGGCTCGATTGCGCCCGCGATCGCCAGGCCGGTCAGCGAGAGCACGGTGCCGACCGCGAACGCGACCGCCAGCGTCGCGCGGAGCACCGGACCTTCGTGGTGCTGGTAGAGCAGCGCCAGCGGTGGGCCGCCGATGGACGTGGCTGTACCCATCGCACCCGAGGCGAAGCCGGCCGTGGTGGCGGTGACGCGGTTGACAGGAATGCTCGCGGTCAGCGTGCTCATCGCCACGGCGAGGAGGACGCCGCCACCGAGAAGCACCGACAGCGTGTTCGACGAGATCACAGCGACAACCACTGCCCCAACGATCGTCCCGGGTATTCGGCCGACGGTGATCCACGTCACGCCCCTTCGGTCGAGCGCGTGGCGCTCCCGGATGGCCATCACCGCGACAAGCGGGATCACCACGAGCGCCAACGTCGCCGGCAGCGCGTCGGGCTCCAACACCGCGATGACCGGAACAGCCACGATGTTGGCGCCGAACCCGACCGACCCCTGGACCACGGCGCCGATCGTCACCACCGCCAGCGCGATCGCGTACTCGAGCCCTGAGAGGTGGATAGCGTCGCCTCCTCGACCGGGCCGCGGAGCTTACGGGAGGATGGGAATGCGCGGACGTGCAGCCGCAACCGTGATCACGGCGCTGACGACTCTCGCTGGCGCCTGCGGCGGCAACGGAGACGAAGGCCGTGTGTCGAAGCTCCCGGCGAGCGACGTGAAGGGGAGAGCGGCCCGGTTCGCCGAGTGTGCCAAGAAGTCCGAATACGAGGTGGTGCTGCCGAAGCCCCCGAACGAGCGCACGGACTTTCTGCGCCAGGAAGGTTTCGAGTTCGCGGAGGTAGACCTGGAGGAGCAGCCGCTCCTGTTCTTCGCCGCGATCGTGGACTTCTTCCCGAGCCGATCGGAAGCGACCAGGGCGAGGGAGCGGATCGGAGCCTCGCTGTTCGGTCCGTCGCCCGTGAGGCTGAAAGACGTCGTCGTGGCGTACACCGATGAACCGGACACCCCTAAGCGAAAGCAGGTCGAGGAGGTGGTGGTCGGCTGCCTCCGTGGCTGATGCGCCCAAGGCTGCTGTTCATAGACTGTTTCCGATGACCGACCCCCGCCGCTTCTATATCCGCACGTTCGGATGCCAGATGAACGAGCACGACTCCGAACGCATCGCGGGTCTGCTCGCCGCCGAGGGGATGCAGCACACCGACGACGTCGACCAAGCCGACGTCGTCGTCTTCAACACCTGCTGCGTCCGCGAGAACGCCGACAACAAGCTCTACGGCCACCTCGGCCGGGTCAAAGCCCTCAAAGAGCGACGCCCCGACGTCCAGATCGCCGTCGGCGGCTGCCTCGCCCAGAAGGACCGCGACCTCATCGTGGAACGAGCTGGCCATGTCGACGTCGTGTTCGGCACCCACAACCTTTCCCACGCGCCGGCGCTGCTCGAACGGGCCCGGCTCGAGGGTCCCATCGTCGAGATCCTCGAGGAGCACGAGGCGTACCCGTCGGCGCTGCCTGCCCGCCGAGATGTCGCGCACTCGGCGTGGGTGACGATCCAGATCGGCTGTGACAACTCGTGCACGTTCTGCATCGTGCCCATCGTGCGCGGTCGCGAAGTGAGCCGGCGCATGGGTGACATCGTGCGTGAGGTCGAGGCCCTGGCCGCCGACGGCGTCAGCGAGATCACCCTCCTCGGCCAGAACGTGAACTCGTACGGGCGCGACCTCGGTGCAGGTCAGTACTCGCCGCGGTTCGCCGACCTTCTGCGGGCGGTCGACGCCGTCGACGGGATCCGCCGCATCCGCTACACGTCACCGCACCCGAAGGACCTCCGGCCCGAGACCATCGCCGCCATGACCGAGTGCGAGTCGGTGTGCGAGCACCTGCACCTCCCCCTCCAGGCTGGGAGCGACCGGGTGCTGGCACTCATGCACCGCGGCTACACGGCGGAGCGGTACTTGCGGAAGCTCGCCGCCGCCCGCGACGCGATCCCGGACCTCGCCGTGACGACCGACCTCATCGTCGGCTTCCCGGGCGAGACCGACGACGACTTCCGCCGCACGCTGGAAGTCGTCGACGAAGCCGCGTACGACGCCGCCTACACATTCGTGTTCTCGCCCCGGCCCGGGACGCCGGCCGCCGAGATGACCGAGGATTTCGTGCCTCACGAAGTGGCGCAGGAGCGGATGCAGCAGCTGGTCGAAGTGGTGGAGCGTCACGCGCTCCGCCGGCACGACGCGCGCGTCGGCCACGTCGAAGAAGTGCTCGTGGACGGGCCGTCCAAGAAGGACCCGTCGGTGCTGTCGGGACGCACACGTCAGAACAAGCTCGTGCATTTCGCCGCCGGTGACATCCTCATTGCCCCCGGCGCGTTCGTGGACGTGCACATCACAAACGCGGCTCCGCACTGGCTGCGCGGCGACGTGGTGGGCCACGTCGCGCCGCCGGTCCCCACCCGGACCCGCATCCCCGTCACGGTGGCCTAGCCACGGTCACGCACCTCGCCCTGGTCGGGCCGACGGCCTCGGGGAAGTCGGAGCTGGCGCTCGGCGCCGCGCACGCGCTCGCCGACGTCGAGGTCGTCTCCCTCGACTCGATGCAGGTGTACCGCCGCCTCGACATCGGCACTGCCAAGCCGACATTGGCCGAGCGCGCCGCAGTCCCGCATCATGTGATCGACGTCGTCGAGTCTTACGAGGACTGGTCGGCCGTTCGGCACCAGTCCGCCGCCCGCGCCGCCGTCGCCGACATCGCGGGACGCGGCAAGCGCGCCCTGCTCGTGGGCGGAACCGGCCTCTATGTGCAGGCCGTGGTCGACGACCTCCGGTTTCCCGAAGAGGATCCCGATCTCCGTGCCGAGCTCGAGGCCTGGACGGCGAACCCCGGCGGCGTCGCCGCCGCGTACGACGAGCTCACGCGGCGTGACCCGGACGCCGCCGCCAAGATCGACCCGCACAACGCCCGCCGGATCGCGCGGGCGCTCGAGGTCATCCGGCTCACCGGCCACCCGTTCTCGTCGTTCGGTCCCGGCGTCGACCACTTCGGTCCGACGGCCTTCCCGGTGCGCATGGCCGGCGTCTGGCTCCCGCGTGATGTGCTGAACGCCCGGATCGGCGCACGGTTCGCGGCGATGCGCGACGCAGGCCTGGTGGACGAGGTTCGGCAACTGCTCGACGGGCCGCCGTTGTCGCGAACCGCGGCCCAGGCGATCGGCTACAAGGAAGTCATCGCCGCGCTGTCCGATGGCGACACGTCATTGGACGACGCGATCGAGACCGCCGTCCGGCGCACTCGGTCGTTCGCCCGCCGTCAGCGGATGTGGTTCCGCCGCGATCCCCGGATCATGTGGCTCGGCGCCCCCGACAATCCCTGCGATGTGCTGCCCGCGCTCCTGGCAACCTGGACCTCATGAGCACCACCCGGATCCGGCTCTCCAAGCTGCACGGCGCCGGCAACGACTTCCTCGTGACCGCGGCTCCCGACGGGAGCGCGCCGGGCGCCGACATCGCGGCGCGCCTGTGCGACCGCCATCTCGGCGTGGGCGCCGACGGGCTGATCACGCTTCTCCCGGGCCGCGACGGCGCCGACTGCACGATGGAGCTCCGCAACGCCGATGGCACGGTGGCCGAGATGAGCGGCAACGGGATCGCGTGCTTGTCGTGGGTCGCGGTACGCGACGGTCTCGGCGACGGGAAGCGACTCGTCGTCGACACCGGCAGCGGTCGCCGCGAAGTCGAGCTCGACATCGACGCCGCGAGCGGGCAGCTCGCAGGCGCCACGGTCGATATGGGCCCGGTCGCGTTCGAGCCTGCACGCATCCCGCTCGACGCGCCGAGCGCGTTCGACCTCGAGGTCACCTTCCACGGGGTCACGTACCACGGTGACGCGGCGGGCATGGGGAACCCGCACCTCGTGCTGCTCGTCGACGATCCCGAGACGACGCGAGTGACGCAGCACGGTCCGCACCTCGAGACCGACGCCCGTTACCCGCGCCGCACGAACGTCGAGTTCATCGCCGTCACGGGGCGCGACGAGATCACGATGCGAGTCTGGGAGCGTGGCGTGGGGGAAACGCTCTCCTGCGGTACGGGAGTGTGCGCGTCCGCCGCCGTGGCCCATCGCCGCGGGCTCGTCGGCGACCACGTGACGGTACGGGTCCGGGGCGGCACCCACGAGGTCGAGCTCGGCGAGACGATCCGGCTCCACGGCCCCGTCACGCACGTGTTCGATGCGGAAGTGGATGTCGCGTGAGCAACCGCGAAGGCCGCCAGCGACGTCGTCTCACCGCCACCGAAGTCGACTTCGGTGTCGTCAAGCAACACGCGCTGCTCGTCGGCACAGGGTCGGGGACGCGCTCGCTGAGCGAAGCTGAAGCCAGCCTCTCCGAGCTCGCCTTGCTCGCCGACACCGCCGGCGCCGTTCCGGTCGAGTCGGTGCTGCAGCGGCGCGCTACCCCTGACCCGGCGACGTACATCGGCGGCGGCAAGGCCGACGAGTTGCGGGGCCTGGCCGACGCGCTTGACATCGACGTCGTCGTGTTCGACGACGAGCTGACGCCCGCGCAGCAGCGGAACCTCGAGAAGAAGTTCGGACGCGACGTCGTCGACCGCGTTGCGCTGATACTCGACATCTTCGCCCAGCATGCGCGCAGCCAAGAGGGCATGGTCCAGGTCGAGCTGGCGCAGCTGCGCTACCGACTTCCCCGTCTGCGCGGCCGCGGGATCGAGCTGAGCCAGCAGGCCGGTGGCATCGGCACCCGCGGCCCGGGCGAAACCCAGCTCGAGGTCGACCGGCGGCGGATCCAGCGACGCATGAACAAGCTGGAGGCCGAGCTCGATCGCCTGGCCAAGACGCGGTCCACCCAGCGCAAGGCTCGAGTCCGCCGCGAGGTGCCAACCGTGTCGCTCGTCGGGTACACGAATGCCGGCAAGTCGACGCTGCTGAACCGGCTCACCCGGGCCGACGCCCTCGTCGAGAACCGCCTGTTCTCGACGCTCGACCCCACCACACGCCGTCTCCACCTGCCGGGCGGGGAGACCGCGCTGCTCGGCGACACCGTCGGGTTCGTACGCCGGCTGCCGCACGAGCTGGTGGAGGCGTTCAAGTCGACGCTCGAGGAGGTCGCCCGCGCCGACGTGTTGCTGCACATCGTGGACGGCAGCGCCCACGACGCCGAGGATCAGATCGTCGCCGTCCGCGCTGTCCTCCGCGACATCGGCGCGGACGGCCGTCCCGAGCTGTTGGTCGTCAACAAGCTCGACGTCGCCGATCCGAGCGCGGTCGACGATCTGCTCGCGGCGCACGAGGGCGCGGTGGCAGTATCGGCCGCGACCGGAGAAGGCGTCGAGAAGCTCGCCGAAACCATCGGCACGCGACTGCGGGCCCTCGATCCGGTCGTCGAGCTGGCGGTGCCGTTCCACCGCGGCGACGTCATCGCCGCGCTGCATCGCGAAGGTGACGTGCTGGTCGAGGTGCACGGCGAGCGCGAGACACGCGTCCGTGCCCGCATCCCGGAGTCGGGTGTCAACCGGTTCCGCGAGTTCGTGGTGGTCAACGGGGAATCCACCGGCGCCACGAACGGCCCCGGATAGCCCGCGGCGATGGCGGCTTTGCCGGCCGTCGTCGCAGAGCCGGAGCTTGCGACGGCGACCATAGGATGGCTCCATGGCCGCGTCCGGGTTCGTCCCGCCGCCGTACCCGCACGACCGGCTGCTCGAGCTGCGCGCGATCGCAGAAGCGGTGCCCGGTCGCATCGTCGACTGCTCGGTCGGGACGCCGGTCGACCCGATGCCTGAAGTCGCTCGCCGGGCGCTCGTCGATGCCGCCCCGGCGGCGACCGGCTACCCCGCGGCCGTCGGCGCACCGGCGTACCGGCAGGCGGCGGCGGCATGGATCGGACGCCGCTTCGGTGTCGACGTCTCACCCGATGTCGTCCTCGCCTGCATCGGCACCAAGGAGCTCGTGGCGTCACTCCCCCGTTTGCTGTCGTTGCGCGACCCGTCACGCGACACGGTGCTGTACCCGGGGATCGCCTACCCCACGTATGAGATGGGCGCGCTTCTGGCCGGGTTGCGCGCCGTTCCCGTGCCGCTCGACGACGACTGGCTTGTCGACCTGTCGCGCGTGAGCGAGTCCGACGCCGAGCGTGCGTTGCTCCTCTGGGTGAACGAGCCGGGAAACCCCACCGGCTCGTCGGGCGGCGCCGAGCATCTCCGCGCGGTGGCAGATTGGGCGCGCGGACACGGCGTGATCGCCGCCAGCGACGAGTGCTACGCCGAGTTCACCTACGACGAGGCAGGTGCGCCCGCGCCAGCCGCGACCGTGCTGAACGCCGGCCAGGAACGTGCCCTTGCCGTCCATTCGCTCTCGAAGCGCTCGAACATGGCGGGGCTGCGGGCCGGATTCGCGGCGGGCGACGCTGAGCTCATCGGGTACTTGCGTGAGGTTCGCAAGCACGCCGGCCTCATGACCCCCGGCCCGGTGCAGGCCGCCGCCGCCGCCGCGCTGGCGGACGACGCCCACGTCGACGAACAACGCGAGCGGTACGCGCGCCGCCGGGCGCTGGCGGTCGATGCGCTGCGCGCGTGCGATCTCGTGCACGACGGGGGACCGTCGACCTTCTACCTGTGGCTGCGCGACGCCGACGGCGGTGAGGACGGATGGTCGATTGCCCGTCGACTCGCCGAGCGGGGCCTTCTGGTTGCCGCAGGTGAGCTCTACGGTCCCGGCGGCGCCGCGCACGTGCGGCTCTCGCTCACCCAGACCGACGAGCGTCTCGCGCTGGCGTTCCAGCGGCTCACGAGCAAGGAGCGCGTGTGAGCGATCTCGCCGAGCAAGTCAAGCGGCTCTGGGAAGGGCGAGACGACATCGCCGCGGTCATGCCCAAGAGCGAGGCGCGCGCCGTCGTCCACGAGGCGATCGACCTGCTCGACCGCGGTGAGGCACGGGTCGCAGAGATCAGCGGCGGCGAGGTCATCGTCCACGAATGGCTGAAGCAGGCGATCCTCCTGCTGTTCCGGCTCGAGGACCTGGCGGTCATGGAGGTCGGGCCGTTCGAGTATCAGGACAAGCTGCCCCTGAAGCACGGCTACGCGTCGTCGCGTGTACGTGTCGTACCGGGTGGCTCTGCCCGCTGGGGCTCCTATCTGGCGGCCGGCGTGATCCTCATGCCGTCGTACGTGAACATCGGCGCGCACGTTGGCAGCGAGACGATGGTCGACACTTGGGCGACGGTGGGCTCGTGCGCGCAAATCGGTGAGCGCGTGCACCTGTCGGGCGGGGTCGGCATCGGAGGTGTGCTCGAGCCGCCGCAAGCCGCGCCGGTCATCGTCGGCGACGACGCGATGCTCGGGAGCCGCTGCATGGTCACCCAAGGCGCGCGAGTCGGCGAGGGAAGCGTGCTCGGCGAGGGCGTCATCCTGAACCCCGCCATCCCCGTGATCGATGCGGAGACGGGGGAAGAGGTCGCTCGGGGCGTCGTGCCTCCGTGGTGCGTTGTCGTGCAAGCCATGCGGAAGCGAGAGTTCCCGGGCGGCGAATTCGGTCTGCCCTGCGCGCTGATCCTGCGGCGGCTGGGGCCGGGCGAGCGCGCCGACACCGCGAAGCTGAACGAGATCCTTCGTGAGCACGGTGTCGGTACCTGATCTGGTCGACGCCCCCGTCGAAGACCTGCTCACTCTGACGGCCGCGCTCGTCGCAGTGCCGTCGGTGAGCCGGCACGAGGGTGAGCTCGCCGATCGCGTGGAGCTCCGCCTCGCCGAGCGGGCCCCGCACCTCGAACGCGCTCGCGTCGGCAACACGGTGATCGCCCGCACCCAGCTCGAGGCTGATCGCCGGATCGTCCTGGGCGGTCATCTCGACACCGTGCCCGCCAACGGCAACGAGACCCCGCGCCTCGACGGCGACGTGCTCCACGGTCTCGGCTCCGCCGACATGAAGGGCGGCCTGGCGGTGCTCCTCCGTCTCGCCGAGGAGATCAGCGCCGGCGCCCGGCCCCGGTTCGGCTGCACGCTGGCGTTCTACGAGGGCGAGGAGATCGCCGAGGAGTTCAACGGCCT
>DASPXI010000032.1:0-17245 GCA_035637335.1 Acidimicrobiia bacterium | reverse complement strand
ACACGAGGTAGAGGAAGCAGAGGCAGCAAGCTTGGCTACGAAGAAGATCCGGGTCTACGAGCTGGCGAGAGAGCTCGGCGTCGAGAACCAGGTGGTGCTCGATCTCGCCGAGCGGCTCAAGATCGGCGTGAAGAGCCACTCGTCGAGCATCGACGACCCGTCAGCCGATCGCGTCCGCCGGCTTGCCGACTCGAAGGGTCTGCGCCGGGAGCCCACCGTCGAGGAGCCCAAGCCCGCGCCGGCCGAGCCCGAGCCCGAGCCGGAGCCCGAGAAGGTCCCTGCGGCGAAGAAGGCGCCGGCGCCGAAGGAGGCCCCGGAGCCCGTCAGCGAGCCGGCCGCGCCCGAGCCTCCGCCGCACCGGGTCGTGCGCTCGACCGGGGGCCTGCCCGAGCCGCCGCCGCCCGCACCTCGACCCGCCCCGACCCGTGAGCCGGCGCCCGCGCCGGGAGAGCGTCCGCGCGAAGACGTCGCGCCGGCGGCCGCCGCCGATGCCACCGCCGCGCCGCCGCAGCCCCGCAGCCCGTCGGGCCGGCCGATCCCGCCTCCTCCAGGTGCACGTCCGATCCCGCCGCCGCCCGGTGGTCGCCCGCTCACCCCGCCCGGTGGCCCCAGCCCGCGGCCGCCCCGCGCGGGCGCGCCGTCGGGCGCGCCCCGCGGCGCGCCACCCGGTGACCGACGCGGGGGCTTCCCTCGTGGCGGCCCCGGTGGACCGCCCGGTGGCCCGCCGGGACGAGGCGGGTTCGGTGGACGCGGTCGTCCCGGGCCGCAAGGACAACGCCCCCGGCGCAAGAAGCGTCGCCGTCGCGACTTCGAGGACCTCGGGCCCGCCGAGCGTCCGCAGCTGACGCCGGACGACGCGCCAGTCCCCGAAGGCGAGATCGTCGTCCCGCGCGGCATCACGATCCAGGAGCTGGCGCCGAAGCTGAACCGCACCTCCGCCGACCTCGTGCGCATCCTGTTCGACGCAGGGGAAATGGTTACCGGGACGCAGTCGCTCGCCGACGAGATGGTCGAGCTGATCGGCGAAACGCTCGGGGCCGAGGTGCTGCTGGTCGAGCCCGGCCAGGAGGCCGAGCTGGAGCTGCGGGCGCTCCTCGGCGACGAAGGAGAAGAGGAGGACGAGAGCCTCCTCGAACCGCGCGCGCCCGTCGTGACCGTGATGGGTCACGTCGACCACGGCAAGACCACACTGCTCGACCGCATCCGGGAGACGCACGTCGCCGAAGGCGAGGCCGGCGGTATCACGCAGCACATCGGCGCGTACCAGGTCGTGAAGAACGACCGGCCGATCACCTTCATCGACACACCCGGTCACGAGGCGTTCACCGCCATGCGAGCGCGCGGCGCGCAGGCCACCGACATCGCGGTGCTCGTCGTCGCCGCGGACGACGGCGTGATGCCGCAGACGGTCGAAGCCATCAGTCACGCCAAGGCGGCCGAGGTCGCGATCGTCGCTGCGATCACGAAGATCGACCGGGCCGACGCTGACGCGCAGCGCGTGCGCCAACAGCTCGTCGAGCAGCAGCTGGTACCCGAAGAATGGGGTGGCGACACGCTCGTCATCGAGGTGTCGGGTACGGAGGGCACCGGGATCCCCGAGCTGCTCGATGCCATCCTTCTTGTCGCCGACGTCCAGGACCCGCCGCTCATGGCCAACCCGAAGGCCCCGGCGCGGGCGTTCGTCCTCGAAGCGAACCTCGATCCCGGCCGGGGCCCGGTGGCGACCGTGCTCGTCGAGCGGGGCACGCTCCAGGTGACCGACCCGGTCGTCGCCGGGGGCGCGTGGGGCAAGGTCCGGGCGATGTTCGATGAGCGGGGCGATCAACTGGCCGACGCCGGCCCGTCGACGCCGGCCGAGGTTCTCGGACTGGACGACGTGCCACTGGCCGGCGACGAGCTACGCGTCGCGCCCGACGAGCGCACGGCCCGCACCGTCGCCGAGGCGCGCGCCCGCCGGCGCCGCGCCGCCAGCCTCGCCCACCCGATGGCGCTTTCCGGTGGTGCCCGCCTCGAGGACATCTTCGCCATGGTCCAGCGGGGCGAGGTCGCCACGCTGAACCTCGTGCTCAAGGCGGACGTCCAAGGCTCGCTCGAAGCGGTGACCGATGGCCTGCGCAAGATCGACCAGGAGCACGACGAGGTGAGGTTGTCGTTCGTGCATCGAGGCGTCGGCGGCATCACCGAGTCCGACGTGAACCTCGCCGCGGTGTCGAACGCGACCGTCATCGGCTTCAACGTCCGGCCCGACCGCAAGGCACGCGAGCTCGCCGAAGCCGAGGGCGTCGACATGCGCTTGTACGAGGTGATCTACCAGGTGCTCGAGGACGTGCAGCAGGCCCTCGTCGGCATGCTCAAGCCGGAGTACGAGGAGGTCGTCACGGGCGAGGCCGAGGTGCGCGAGGTGTTCTCGATCCCGCGTGTCGGCAAGGTGGCGGGCTGCTACGTGCAGAACGGCACGATCACCCGGGGCTCGCGTGTGCGGTTCTTGCGCGACGGCACCGTCATCTGGCACGGCCAGATCGCGTCGCTCAAGCGGTTCAAGGACGACGTGCGCGAAGTGCAGCAGGGCTTCGAGTGCGGCATCGGTCTCAGCGACTTCCAAGACCTGAAACAGGGCGACGTCATCGAGACGTACGAGCTCAGGGAGCTCGCCCGGACCTGATCTGCGCGCTCGGGCTCAGCCCGTCTGGTACGTGGGCGTGATGATCGCCCGGGCGAGCGTGTGGAACACGAGGTTGAAGCTCACCACTGCAGGTGAGACGTTCGAGTCGACGTCGAGTGCATCGACGTCCACCGCGTGCACCACGAAGTAGTAGCGGTGCGGCCGGTCGCCGGGCGGCGGAGCGCCTCCCCCGTACTTCTTCTCGCTGTAGTCATTGCGCACGTGGAACGCGTTGCCCGGCAGTGGAGATCCGTCGCCCGCGCCGCTGTGGAGCTCGGTGACGCTCGCCGGAAGGTTGACCACGACCCAGTGCCAGAAGCCGGACGGGGTCGGCGCGTCCGGGTCGAAGCACGTCACGACGAAGCTCCTGGTGTCCTGCGGGAAGCCTTCCCATTGCAGGTGCGGTGAGGTGTTCTCACCGGCGTAAGCGTGTGCCTCGGGCTTCTGCTCGCCGTCGGTTACGTCGTTCGAGGTCACGGTGAACGAGTCCACTGCCGGGAGCAGCTCGTACGGGTCGGGGGCGACAGGACGGTCGAGCTTCATAGTGGTAACGCTAGCGAGCCGGCCTCTTGCCACAAAGTGGACATCCAGGTATTGTCACCCAGAGGCGCTCGGGTACAGGGAGATGGTGGTGGGCGGCTATCTTTCCCAATCTGTCGCAAGATCAGCCTCCGCGGCCCTGCTGGTGGTGCTGGTGGCCTGCAGCGGCGGGTCCGGAGGGAGCGGTCACCGCGCGCCCTCGAAAGGCTCGACGCCACCCACGACCGCAGCGCCGGCGACGATCGACCTGAGCAAGCCCATCCCCGGCGGCTCCCTCCACGGCAAGCCCCGCCCGCCGCTCGAGAACACCGGCAACGACTACGTCGCGATCTTCAAGTCGCTCGACGCGAACTTCAGATGGCTGACCGAGAATCCGGATCCAGCACGCATTTCCGACATCTACGTGCCCGGAACACGAATTCACGAGCTCCAAGTGGACGTTCTGAGAAAGCTCACAGAAAACGGGTGGCGCGCTGCCGACGAGGGTTATCGCGTCCTCTCTGTAGAGATCGTTGACGCGAAAGCGGACGTTGTGAGCTTGCGAGTGACCGACCAATTCGACAGCGAACGCATCATCGATTCGGGCGGCCAGCAAGTTGGTGAGGGGAAACAGCACACCGCTCCAACAGTATGGAATGTCTTGCTAAGTCCGGATGGCCAGGGGCGCTGGCGAATATCAGAGTGGTCACCAGTTTCGGGCGCACAGGTTCAGCTATGAGGCGCTTAGTTGCGTCGTCGGTGTTGCTCATGTCGCTGGGTATTGCACCCGATGCCGTCGCCGTTCCGGGCGGCGATCCGAGCGGATCGGGAGCGGTTAACGGAGACACCATCATTGTTGGCATTATCGCTGCGGGACAGGACGGTGGCCCGGGAAAAGTGAGCACGGGTGATCCGAATGGGCCGCCGCCGTACAAGTACACGTGGGTACCTGCGGGCCTGGTTGGCCCCGGCATCGCGCCCGTCTGCGACGCCGGGTTCGGCCAAATGGGATGGCCCTACTCCCTCACCGTGCAGGACCTTTCGGGCGCGATCGTCAGCCAGGAGGTGCGCTGCGTCCCGCTGAATCCCGACGGGAGCAGACCCGCGCCGCCCGCGCTCCCACCCATCCCGAGCATCGGAGAGATCTGGCGCGCCGCGCTGCGTCAGATCCCGCCGCCGAAGATCGGCATCAATCCCCGTCCCACCGGTCTCACCGGGCTCGACACCTGGCTCTGGTACGAAGGCCCCGCCGAGCTCCAGGTGTCCGCGAGCATCGGGCCGTGGACGGTCACCGGTACCGCGCGCGTCCAGGACGTCGTGTTCGAGATGGGTGACGGCCGCACCGCCCGCGCGAGCGAAGCCGGCTCCGAGGCGAATCCTGCGGCGCGCTACGTCTACGAGACCAAAGGCCAGTACCGCGTCGTCGCGACGGCGCGCTGGGGCGCCGACTTCGTCCTCACCGGTCCCGGCCTCCCGCCCCGCCCGACACCGATGGGCGTCGCCGTCCTCAGGTCGAGCGAGGACTACCCCGTCCAAGAGGTCCGCGGCCTCCTGGTCCCCGAAAGGGGTTGACAGGGCGAACATACGTTCGTATACTTCTTCTGACGCTTCCCCCAGTCGGTTCCGTCCGTGCGGGAGGAAGCGTGTTCGACGAGGTTCGCGGCGCTGTCAGGCAACTGGAGGCGGTCCTGCGCGACCTCGATCCGGGACGCATCGACGGTCGCGACGCGGCTGACCTCCTCGAGGTATTCGCACGGGGCGAGCGGCTGTGCGCAGCGGCGAAGACGTTGTTGGCGCGCCGGGTCGAGGAGACGGGCGTGTGGCGTGAGGGCGGGCATCGCAGCGCCGCCCACTGGGTGGCCGAAGCGACGGGCGAGACCGTGGGTGCCGCCTGTCGCACGATCGAAACGGCGCAGGCGCTCGCCGAGCTGCCCGAGACCAGCTCGGCGTTCCGAGCCGGACAGCTGTCCCGAACGCAGGCCGCTGAGATCACGTCGGCGGCGGGTGCGGATCCGAGCGCCGAGGCCGAGCTGCTCGCAACAGCCGACGCGACCAGTGTGAAGGGACTGCGGGACCGCTGCCGGCAGGTGCGCGCCGGCGCCGAGGCCGACGACCGGGCGTGGGCGCGCCGGCTGCATGAGACCCGGCGGGCCCACGAATGGACCGACCCGGATAGCGCCTACCGGATAGAGGCGCGCATGGCACCCGACGCCGGGGCTCGGTTCAGTTCGGCGTGGAACGCCCACATCGATCGCGTCTTTCGCGAGGCCCGCCGAGCAGGGTTGCGCGAGCCGCGCGCCGCCTACGCCGCCGACGCGCTCGTCGCCCTCGCCACCGACGGACCCTGCAAGCCTGTCGAGGCCCATCTCATCGCTGACAGCGCCCCACTCGTACGCGGTCACACCGAGCCCGGTGAGCGATGCGAGCTCAAAGGGATCGGCCCGGTGCCGGTGACGACGGCCCGGGCGCTGCTCGACGACGCCAGGGTCACTCTCATGGTTCGCGACGGCGACGACATCACCGCGGTGTCGAGCCTCAAACGCAATATCCCGGCCAAGCTGCGCCGGGCGCTCGAGGCCCGCCACCCGACCTGTGGCGTCAAGTCATGCGCCAACGATCGGTTCCTCGAGATCGACCACGTCGTCCCGGTCGAGAAGCGCGGCGAGACGAACGTGCTCAACACCTGGCGGATCTGCCCGCATCATCACTACTTGAAGACGTACGCCGGATGGAAAGTCGTCGGCGAGCCCGGCAACCCGGACCTCGTCGCACCCGACCACCCTGACCCGCCCTGACGATGGCGGAACAACGCCGCAACGGGCGGTGCCCCTGCGGCAGCGGAAAGAAGTTCAAGCATTGCTGTGGCGTCCGTCGGGGGCCGTCCGAAGCTGAGCTTGCGTGGCGGTTCCTCGCCGCTGCATCACGTGCGGCGGCAGAGCGCGACCTGCTCATCCGCCCGAACAGCGAGTTCCGCCGGCTCGTTCACGAGATGGTCGAGCTCCCCCGCGCACACCGATCCCTTCGCCTCCTGCCTACGGTCGCGACACTCGATGTGGAAGCGCTGCTCGGCGCAATCGAAGCCGACGACGGGCGCGGGGTCCGCACCGCCCTTCCTGCGGTCGTGAGCAGGGTGGATACACCGATGGCACGCGCCCGGCTGGCGCGGACCGTGCTCGCCTTGCGTCACGACGGATCCGTCCCCGGACCAGTTGCCGCGGTCGCGATGCTGAGCCTCTCGCTGCGGGGACGCTCCTCCCTCGTCGAATCGGCGGTGTTCCACGCCGCCCGAGCGACCGCCCGGCGACATCCCACGCCTGGAGGTTCCTCTCGTCCCCTCTCGTAGGCCCCGGATCGCAGTAGAACCGCGCTCGTTTCCCGGCGGAAGGGTGGACAATGGAGTCGTGCACGCGGCGGCGGTCTGCTTCGATCTCCATGTGCCGGAGAGCCGGTCGCTGAAGGCGAAGCGGGCGGCGGTCCGCCCGATCATCGACGGGCTCCGCCATAAGTACCGCCTGTCGGTGGCCGAGGTCGACCACCAGGATCAGTGGCAGCGGACCGCGATCGCCGTGGCGGCGGTGGCCGAGAGCGACGGGCGGCTCCGGCAGGTGCTCGAGCAGGTCGAGCGTTACGTCGAGGGGGCGCCCGATGTCGAACTCATTGATGTCACCACCGCCTACCTCGACGCGGACGGCTGAGATGGCGCGCCGCCGCCAGCCGCAGCGCAGCTACCCGCGCACCGCTCGCATCAACGAGGTCGTGCTCGAGATCCTCGCCGACGAGCTCGAGCGGCTCTCCGACCCTCGCCTGGGGTTCGTCACCCTGACCGGCGTCGAGGTCAGTTCCGATCTGCGGCACGCAACGGTTTACTATTCAGTACTGGGCCCGGCCGAGCAGCACGAGGACACGTCCAAGGCGCTGCGATCTGCCGGGTCACATTTGCGAGCGGCGCTAGGTCACCAGGTGCGACTGAAGTACCTGCCCCGGCTGTCGTTCCGAGAGGACCCGGCCATCACGACGGGCCAACGGGTCGAGGAGATCATCAGAGACCTCCACCGGCAGGAGAGGCAATGACCGAGCACCAAGGGACTGACGTCGATCAGTCACTCGATCGTGCTTGCGTTGCCATTCGCGGCGCCGCGCAAGTTGCGCTCGCCTGCCACGTCAGTCCCGATGGTGACGCGCTGGGCTCGATGCTCGGGCTCTTCCACGTGCTGCGCGACTCGTCCATCGACTGCGTCGCGTCCTTCCCGACCCCGTTCATTGTCGCGCCGCACTATCGCATGCTCCCGGGCCTCGACCGTCTGACCCCGCCGCACGAGTTCCCATCCGAGCCGGACGTCATGGTCACCTTCGACTGCGGTTCGCTGGCTCGGCTGGGAGACCTGGAGCAGCCGGCGAAGGCCGCCCAGGAGCTGATCGTCGTCGACCACCACATCTCGAACGACCGGTACGGCTCGATCAACGTGATCGATCCCGATGCCGCCGCCAGCGGCACGCTCGTGCGCAGCCTCGTCGACCGCCTCGGTATGGAGCTCAACCCTGACGCCGCCGTTTGCCTGTACACCGCGCTCGTGTGCGACACGGGGCGGTTCCAGTACGACTCCACGACGCCCGAGGTGTTCGAATTGGCCCGCGAGCTCGTCGCATATGGCGTGCCGGTGCCCGATGTCAGCCGCACCCTGTTCGAGGAGCACCGCTTCGCGTACATGCAGCTCCTGGGCGAGGTCCTCGGCAGCGCGCACCTCGTCCCCGAGCGGCGCTTCGTGTGGACGGCGGTCACGCAGGACCTCCTCAACAAGCATCAGGTCACGATGGAGGAGGTCGAGGGCCTCATCGACATCCTGCGGAGGACGCGCGAAGCCAACGTCTCGTGCGTCGTCAAGGAGGAGGGCGACGGCACGGTCCGCGTGAGCCTTCGTTCCCTCGGTGAGGTCGACGTGTGCCGCATCGCCCAGTCCGAAGGCGGCGGCGGCCACCGGTTCGCGGCCGGCTTCACCTCGGACGACGACATCGACGAGGTCGTGAACCGCATCCAGCGCAAGCTTCCCCTCACGCCCTGACCTGCGCCGCATGACCACGCACGGCCTGGTCGTCGTCGACAAACCAGCCGCGTGGACATCCCACGACGTCGTCGCCAAGCTCCGCAAGATCTACCGGCAGCGGCGCGTCGGGCACGCCGGCACCCTCGATCCGGACGCGACCGGGGTGCTGCTCGTCGGGCTCGGACGTGCCACGCGGCTGCTCCGGTTCCTCCAGGACGCCGGCAAGGCCTACCGGGGCACGATCGTGTTCGGCGTCTCGACGACCACGCTCGATGCCGCCGGGGAGGTCGTCGATCGGCGCCCGATGCAGGTCGACCGCGCCGACGTCGAAGCCGCTGCCTCGACTTTCGTCGGGGAGATCGAGCAGCTGCCGCCGATGGTGTCGGCAGTGAAGATCGAGGGCCGCCGGCTTCACGAGCTCGCGCGGCTCGGCCAAGAGGTCGAGCGAGCGCCTCGCCGGGTCCGCGTGGACCGGCTCGACGTCGAGACGTTCGAGCCGGGGCCGTATCCCACCGCGACCGTGCTCGTGGAGTGCAGTAGCGGGACCTACGTCCGGTCGCTTGCTGCCGACCTCGGCATCGGCCTCGGTGGGGTCGCGCACCTTGCCGAGCTGCGGCGCCTGCGTGTCGGTTCGTTCACGCTCGACGAGGCCCTTACGCTCAGCAAGATCGAAGCGGATCCCGACGCCGTTGTGTTGCCATCGGTTGCGGCCGTCCGCGACCTCGAGCGCATCGAAGTCGACATCGAACAGGCACGCGCCGTCGCGCACGGCGTCACGTTCCCGGCCACCGTCTTCGCCGGTGAGCACGCCGGCCCCGGGCCCTTCGCGGTCGTCGACCGCGACGGTGAGCTGCTCGCCGTGTACGAACGCCGCCGCGCCGCCGTGAAGCCGGCGGTCGTGCTCGCGCCGGTCGAGGCGAGCTGAGCCCGGTGCGCGTCGTCAGCGGGAGCGACGACGCCGCCCGCGCGGCCGTGCGGACGGAGGGCGCTGTCGTCACGATCGGCGCGTACGACGGAGTGCACCTCGGGCACCAGGCCGTGCTGCGCCTCGTCCGCGAGCTTGCCGACGCCCGAGGGCTCGAAGCCGCGCTGGTCACGTTCGACCGCCATCCCGCCGAGGTCGTGCGACCGGAATCCGCGCCGCGCCTCCTGACAACGCTCGAGCAGCGGCTCGAGCTCCTCGAAGCGACGGGGACCCTCGACTTGTGCTGGGTGCTGACGTTCGACGAGGAGCGCGGCAAGGAGTCGGCGGAGGACTTCGTGCGCGAAGTGCTGGTCGACGGAGTCGGCGCGCGCCTGGTCGTGGTCGGCGCCGACTTCCACTTCGGCCATCGGCGGGGCGGCAACGTGCCGTTGCTGGAACGCATGGGCGCCGAGCTCGGCTTCGAGGTGCTCGGTCTCGGCCTCGTCGCCATCGAGGGCGATACGACCGGCACGCCGTACTCGTCCACGCGGATCCGTGAGCTGCTCGCCAAGGGCGACGTCGCCGAAGCCGCCCGCCTGCTGGGTCGGCCGCACGAGGTCCGAGGGGTGGTGGAGCGCGGCGACCGGCGCGGCGGTCCTCATCTCGGGATCCCGACCGCCAACCTCAGCGTCCCCGAGCGCATCTGCCTCCCTGCCGATGGTGTCTACGCGGGGACGTTCGTCGCCGAGGACGAAGTCGAGCGGCCGGCTGCGATCTCGGTCGGGACCCGACCCACCTTCTACGAGGGAGGCGACGTCCTGCTCGAGGCGCACGTGCTCGACTTCGACGGCGACCTCTACGACCAGCGGGCAAAGGTCCGCTTCCGTGAATGGATCCGCGGCCAGGAGCGCTTCGAGTCCACCGACGCACTCATCGATCAGATGGAGTCGGACGTCGAGACCACCCGTCGCCTGCTGGGGATGACACCCCCATCTGGGAGATGATGACACCCCCACCCGGGAAATAGAGAGGGCCGTGGTAGCCTGAGAGCGCGTCGGCACGTGCCGGCGCAGTCCCACGCTGAGGCAGAAACTCAGCCAGAAGACCGAAGCTTCCGCATGCCCGACACCGCGGCCACGACCGCTGAGCACCGCCTCCACGAGACCGACACCGGTTCGCCGGAGGTCCAGGTGGCGCTCCTGACCGACCGGATCAACCACCTCACGGACCACCTGAAGGTCCATACCAAGGACCATCACTCGCGCCGGGGGTTGCTCATGCTCGTCGGTCGTCGGCGTCGCCTGCTCGACTACCTCCGGCGCAACGATGTCGAGCGGTACCGAGCGCTCATCGCGAAACTGGGTCTTCGCCGCTAGTGATGCTCGGCGTCGAAGACGCCGAGTAGGAGGAAGCCGACCAGAGATAGAGGGACGTCATCGGTTGTCAGTGGCCACCGCCCGAGCCCGCCGTTCGGGGAGTGACCACTGAGAACCGGAGGCCCCCTCTCAGAGAAGAGAAAGAGGGAGGCGCGTTCCGATGCCTGATGAAGGGCAAGGCAACGCCATTCGCGTAGAGGGCGTCGTCAACGCCGCTGGCAAGACCATGTCGTTCGAGACCGGCCGGCTGGCCCCGCTGGCGGATGGCGCCGCCGTGGTCCAGATCGGCGACACCACGCTGCTCAGCACGGTCGTCACCGACAAGCCCCGGGAGGGAATCGACTTCTTCCCGCTGACCGTCGACGTCGAGGAGCGTATGTACGCGGCGGGCAAGATCCCGGGGTCGTTCTTCCGACGTGAGGGCCGCCCGGGCGAGCAGGCGATCCTGACGGCCAGGCTCACGGACCGGCCGCTGCGTCCGTCGTTCCCCGAGGGCTTCCGTAACGAGGTCCAGGTCATCGCGACGATCCTCGGGGCCGACCTCGAGAACCCGCACGACGTGGCGTCGATCAACGGCGCGTCGGCCGCGCTTATGGTGTCCGGCATCCCGTTCCGGGGGCCGATCGGCGCGGTGCGGGTCGCGCACCACAACGGCGAGTGGATCGCGCACCCCACCTACCAGGAGGGTGACGAGTCGACGTTCGAGCTCGTTGTCGCCGGGCGCCGCACCGACTCCGGCGACATCGCGATCATGATGGTGGAAGCAGGCGGCACCGAGGCGACCTGGGAGCTGTACGAGCAGGGCGCCCCGAAGATCACCGAAGACCTCATCGCCGAGGGCCTCGAGGCGTCGAAGCGCTGGATCGAAGCGTCGATCGACCTGCAGCTCGAGCTGCGGCGCGCGTACGAGGCGGCGCGGGGTCCGATCGAACCGATCCCGTACGAGGTGCAGACCGACTACGACGACGACGTGTACGCCGCCGTCGACGAGGTCGCCCGGGCTCAGGTCGAAGAGGCAATGAGGATCGCCGACAAAGCGAGCCGCGAGGAGCGCACCCACGAGCTGGAAGCACAAGTCGTCGAGCAGCTCTGTGGCGCTCCCGAAGCGCCGGGCAAGTTCGCCGACCGCGCCGGGCAGGTCAAGAAGGCCTTCCGCGCGCTCCAGAAGCAAGTCGTGCGCGAGCGGATTGTCAACGACGGCGTACGGATCGACGGGCGCACACCGAGTGACATCCGGAGGCTGAGCGCCGAGGTCGGCGTGATTCCCACGGCCCACGGATCAGGGCTCTTCCAGCGGGGCGAGACCCAGGTGCTCACGGTCGCCACCCTGGGCATGCCCCGGATGGAACAGATGCTCGACACGATCGGGGTCGAGGAGCGCAAGCGCTACATCCACCACTACAACTTCCCGCCGTCCTCGACGGGCGAGGTCGGACGAGTCGGCTCGCCGAAGCGGCGCGAGATCGGCCACGGCGCGCTCGCCGAGCGGGCGCTGGTACCCGTGGTGCCGAGCGAGGAGGAGTGGCCCTACACGATGCGCGTCGTGTCCGACGTGCTGTCCTCGAACGGCTCGACGTCGATGGCGTCAGTGTGCGGATCGACGCTCTCACTCATGGACGCAGGTGTGCCGATCAAGGCTCCGATCGCAGGCATCGCGATGGGCCTCGTCTACGCGGACGACAAGTACACGACCCTGACCGACATCCTCGGTGCCGAGGACGCCTTCGGCGACATGGACTTCAAGGTGGCCGGCACCGACGAGTTCGTGACCGCGTTGCAGCTGGACACGAAGATCGACGGGCTCCCCGCCGATGTGCTCGCCCAGGCGCTCGAGCAGGCGAAGGAAGCGCGTCTGAAGGTGCTGGCGACCCGGCGGGAGGCAATCCCCGAACCCCGTTCCGACGTCCGCGAGCGTGCGCCGAAGATCGTGAGCTTCGCGATCCCGCTCGACAAGATCGGCGAAGTGATCGGCCCGAAGGGGAAGGTCATCAACGCCATCACGCTCGAGACCGGTGCCGACGTGTCGGTGAGCGACGACGGTGTGGTCGGGACCGTGACGATCGGCTCGAAGGACGGTTCGCAGGTCGAGGAGGCCCGCCGCCGCATCGAGCTCATCCTGGATCCGCCCATGGCCGAGATCGGCGCGACCTACCGGGGGAAGGTGGTGAACATCACGAAGTTCGGCGCCTTCGTGAACATCCTTCCGGGCCGGGACGGATTGCTGCACATCTCGAAGCTCGGCGGAGGCCGGCGCATCGATAGGGTGGAGGATGTGCTCAATCTCGGCGATGAGGTCGAAGTACGCGTTTCCGACATCGACAACCAGGGGAAGCTGTCCTTGTCACTCGTCGACGAAGTCGCGGTCGGTGAACCCGGTGACGACGACAGGAGCGGGCCACCCCGGGACGACGGACCGGTCGGTGAGGGCAGGCGGCGGCGGTCCGAGACCGACCGACGAGGCCGCGACCGCGAGCGAGGTGCGCGGCCACGCGACGAGCACGGTGACCGACCACGAGACCGAGGGCGAGCGAGGGAAAGCGTGTCCTTCGAACAGCACTGGGAGAGCCAGGCCCGAGACGAGTTCGGCGACCTCGGACCCGACGACGCGGCCCGACCCGAGCGCCGCGGCGGGGGCAGGCGGCGCGGCCGCGGCGGCGACCGGTAGCCCCATGACGGGCCACGCCGTAGCGGGCCCGGCGGGCGAGGGTATTCGTAGGTCGCGGCTGGATTCGGGGCTCCGGGTCGTGACGGAAGCGCTCCCGGGGCTGCGTTCGGTCTCAGTCGGATTCTGGGTTGGCGTCGGGTCGCGCGACGAACGCGACGACGAGCGCGGTACTTCGCACTTTCTCGAGCACCTTCTGTTCAAGGGAACGGCGGACCGGGGGGCGCTCGACATCGCACACGCCGTCGAGTCCGTCGGCGGCGACATGAACGCGTTCACGATGCAGGAGATGACCGCGTTCTACGTACGCGTCCCCGAGGACCAGCTCGATCTCGCCATCGACACGCTGAGCGACGTCGTGTGGGCCCCCGCCATGCGAGCTCAGGACGTCGACGCAGAGCGACAGGTCATCCTGGAAGAGCTCCGCATGCACGAAGACGCGCCGGACGATCTCGTCCACGACATCTTCGCCCGGGCCATGTTCCCGGACCATCCGCTCGGGCGGGAGGTGCTCGGCACTCCGGCGTCGATCGGGACGATGGAACGCGACACGATCGCTCGCTATCACCACGAGCACTACCGGCCTTCGGTGATCGTCGTGGCCGCGGCCGGCAACCTCCGGCACAACGACGTGGTCGACCGGGTCGCGGCCCGATCCCCGGGGCAACCGTCAGATGGGCGCCGGCGATCTGTCGAGCATCCCCGGCCGGCCCGTCCGCTCGCCGTACTCACCCGGGACAGCGAACAGGTCCACGCGGTCGTGGGCACCCGCGGGGTGCCGCGTGATGACCCCGACCGCTATCCGCTCACCGTCCTCAATCAGGCATTGGGTGGCGGGCTGTCGTCGCGCCTCTTCCAGGAAGTCCGCGAGCGACGCGGCCTCGCCTATTCCGTGTACTCCTACCGCGTCGCATACCTGGAGACCGGCGCGTTTGCGGTGTACGTGGGCACCGCGCCCGAGCGCGCCCACGAAGCCGTCGAGGTCGTCAGCGCCGAGCTCGACCGCGTGCTGCACGAGCAAGGAATTGACGAGGACGATCTCGAATCGGCGAAGGGCCACCTCAAGGGATCGATGGCGCTCTCGCTGGAGACTTCGAACAGCCGGATGCACCGACTCGGCAGCAGCGAGCTGATCCTCGACGAGGTGGTATCGCTCGACGATCTGGTCGATCGGGTTGAGTCCGTGACGACCGATGATGTCTCGCGGGTTGTCGATCGGCTCTTCTCCTCCGGTCCGCGCACGCTCGCCGTGGTCGGCCCGGTCGACGAGAAGACACTTACCGCCGTACCGGGCTGAGCCCCGGCGCTGGCGCTCGCCACCGCCGCGGCCGAGATTTAGCCTTGTCGTCATGATCCCGGTCGGCGTATTCGGGGCGGGCGGCCGGATGGGCCGGACGGTCAGCCAGGCGGTCGTCGACGATCCGGAGCTCGAGCTGGTGGCTGCCGTCGACCCGCAACACGCCGGGATCGACCTCGATCAGATCGGTCTCCACGGCACCGGTCTCCACATCGCGGCGACGCCGCAGGCACTCGCCGACGCGGGCGCGGAGGTTGCCGTCGACTTCACGGTGCTGGAAGCCGCACGCGAGAACCTGGAGTGGTGCGCCGAGCACGGCGTACACGCCGTCGTCGGGACGACGGGCTTCACGCCCGACGACCTGGAGACATTTCGCAAGCGCTTCGCCGATGCCGAGTCGAACGCCTTGATCGCGCCGAACTTCGCCATCGGCGCGGTGCTGATGATGCGGCTGGCCGAGCTGGCGGCGCCGTTCTTCGACACCGCCGAGATCGTCGAGTTGCATCACGACAACAAGGTCGACGCCCCGTCCGGCACTGCAATCATGACCGCCCGGCGGATGGCGGACGCGTCGAGCGAATGGGCGGCGGATCCGACGAAGTCCGTGGTCGTCGAAGACGCCCGGGGTGGGTTGGGCCCCGGCGGGATCCGAGTGCACTCGCTTCGGCTGCGGGGCGTCGTGGCACACCACGAGGTTGTCCTCGGGACGATGGGTCAGTCCCTCACGATCCGCCACGACTCGTACGACCGAACGTCGTTCATGCCGGGGGTCCTGCTGGCGATCCGCGGGGTGCGCGAGCATCCCGGCCTCACCGTCGGTCTCGACGCGCTACTCGATCTCTGAGCGCAGAGCGTCAGACCTCTGATCGCGGCGTGTGACGGCGCGCTGACCTGCACGCATGCCCTTGAGCGGGGCATTTCCGCTCATTAGTGTCCGACTCGTGACCTTGGGGGGTGACAGGGAGTCGATCCTCGCTGTGCGGAACCTGGAGGTCGTGTACGGGGCCGCGATCCAGGTGCTGCGCGGTGTCAGCCTCGAGGTTCCATCGGGCAAGATCATCGCCCTCCTCGGCGCGAACGGCGCGGGCAAGACGACGTTGTTGCGCGCGGTCTCCGGCCTCCTGCGTTTCCACCGCGGCTCGATCACGCGCGGGACGGTCGAGTTCGACGACCAGCGGATTGACCGCCTCGACGCGGCCGAGATCGTCCGCAAGGGCATGGCGCAGGTGATGGAAGGCCGGCGCATCTTCGCCGAGCTGACCGTCGACGAGAACCTACGCGCCGGCGCGTTCACTCGCCGCGACCGCGCCGGCGTCAAGGAGAGTTACGAGAAGGTTCTCCAGTTGTTCCCGGTGCTGGCCGAGCGCCGCCGGCAGACCGCGGGATATCTCTCCGGGGGCGAGCAGCAGATGTGCGCGATGGGCAGGGCGCTGATGGCATCCCCGAGACTGATGCTCCTGGACGAGCCGTCGCTCGGGCTCGCGCCCTTGATCGTGCAGCAAATCCGCGACCTCATCGCAGAGATCAACAAGGAGGGCACCAGCGTGCTGCTCGTCGAGCAGAACGCCACGATGGCGCTCTCGATCGCCGATCACGGGTACGTGCTCGAGAACGGACGCACCGTGAAGGACGGTCCGGGGCAAGCTCTCCTCGCCGACTCCGACATTCAGGAGTTCTACCTGGGCGTCGGCGAAACGGGGCACCACTCGTACCGTGACCTCAAGAGCTACCGCCGCCGGAAGCGGTGGACGGCGTGAGCACGATCAGTCCCGACGGGCAACCGATGCTCGACGTCCGCGATGTCGGCTTGCGTTTCGGCGGAGTCACCGCGCTGCGCGGCGTCACGTTCGACGTCAACCACAACGAGTTGTTCGCGATCATCGGCCCGAACGGCGCCGGCAAGACGTCGATCTTCAACTGCCTCAACGGTGTCTACCGGCCCCAGGAGGGGACCATGCTCTTCGAGGGCGAGGAGCTCATCGGCAAGCGACCGCCGGTCACGGCGACGATGGGGATCGCGCGGACGTTCCAGAACCTCGGGCTGTTCGTGAACCTCAACGTGATCGACAACCTCATGCTCGGGCGGCACCACCTGATGAAGACCGGCTTCGTGGCCGGGGCGCTCTGGTGGGGACAAGCCAAACGCGAAGAGATCCAGAACCGGCGCCGGGTCGAGGAGATCATCGAGCTCATCGAGCTCGGCGCCTACCGCTACCAGCCGGTCGGCATGCTCCCGTACGGGGTCCAGAAGCGGATCGAGCTCGGGCGCGCGCTCGCGATGGACCCGAAGCTCTTGCTCTTGGACGAGCCGGTCGCGGGCATGAACCTCGAAGAAACCGAGGACATGGCCCGCTACATCCTGCAGGTCAAGGCCGAGCTCGAAGTCGCCATGATCCTCGTCGAGCACGACATGCACCTCGTCATGGACATCGCCGACCGGGTCCTCGCGCTCGACTTCGGCCAGCCGATCGCGAGCGGCCGGCCCGAGGAGGTCCAGAAGGACCAGCGCGTCATCGAGGCGTACCTGGGGCAGCCCTCATGAGCACGGCGGTCGAGGCCCGGCCGGCTCCCACCGCCGGCGCGGCGGCGACGCTGCCGGCGATCCTGCAGCGCCACGCCGACACGCGCGCCAAAGACGTCGCGCTGCGCGCCAAGCGCCTCGGCCGGTGGGAGGAGACCACCTGGCGCGAGTACGAGAATCGTGTCGAGCGCGTCGGGCTGGGGTTGCGTGAACTGGGAGTCGGCGCCGGCGACAAGGTGGCCGTGCTCGCCGAGAACCGGCC